>NZ_JAMYNW010000003.1:0-415515 GCF_040319365.1 Mesorhizobium sp. M0923
CCCGCAGCCGATGGCTGCATCAGGAGGCCGGACAGATGGCAGCATCCGACATCGTGCCTACCGCCAAAAAAATCGCTTGCGTCCGAAGGGGCGTCCACAGATGCCATTCGGCACAAAGATAACAAATAGCATCGGCGATCGGCTGAAGCCGCTCCTTGTCAGTCTGCTGGCGAACCGCGTAACCGGGGCAGATTTCCGGGCGAAGGGGTTTGCAGGCGAGCGCGTTCGTGATTCACCCTATGCGTGACGCTACCACCGACTGATTCGTTTGAAGGCTGTCGCTCGCGGAACTCCGCGGGTTGGTTACTGCGCTGATCGGCGAAGTGCGCGGTCCAAACATGGTTCGAAGTGGTCGATCGCAGGGCCGCGTCGCACGGTGCAGAAGGCCATGCATCGTTGATTATGCGCAAACTGCTATCGCGCGCCTAGTCGGAACTCGCGCATCGAACAGTACATCACGTCTTCCGTCCCCAGCGCACCGGCGGCCTCCCGCTCGCAATCCAAATAGACGTCTTTCAGCTGTTTGATTGGCATGTCAGCGTGAGCGAACGCGAGGTCCTGAGCGTCAGAAGCCGACAATGAAGCCGGACTGATTGCGATCAGCACGGTGCCGAGCGTCACAGGCGCGAGGGACTTAACAACTGACATGATCATTTTGAGATCCTCCCCAGCTCCCGTCGGTCAACATTCAGTCCCTGGGGTCGCAGGTGTAGTGCCGTTCGAAGGTCCCGTCCGCGCGCCGCTGCTTGTCGAAGCCGCGATGTAAGGCTCGATCGCGCGCTCGTGAACCAGCCAAAGGGGATCTCGGCCGAGGCGTAGCCACTGCCGGCGGCCAACCGTTTCGGGATCGAGGCCGAAGCGATCCTGGTGCGCTCGATCGTCGTGCCGGCCGCGCCTGCCTCCGCATGACGGATGGCGCGGCTTGGCAAAGCGCACATGATTTCGTCACGTGAGATGCCGATGTCGCCAAGAACGTCATCGGGTAAACGGCTCAACTGGTCCGTTGCCGACAAGAGAGCTTTTCGCTCGGCGCGGAGGCGTAACCACCTGCGAAATGGACCAATGGCGGCAGCATGAATTATAACCATGATCAGATCGTCCCTTCATTGATCTGAATTGACCGGTACGGAACGGCGCGAACGGCACTCCGGGCGAGAGCGTCAGCCGTCCGCGAGGCAAGTTAGGCGTAGTGGTCGATGGATTGGTTTTGCCGCGGCGCGCCCATACGGCGGGCGGTGGCTGGCCCCGGGCCACGCATGTAATAAAGCTCCGGGCGGTAGCGCGGCGCGACGAATTTGCGAAACCCCGCAGCAAGTTTTGTGACGGGAGCCAAGAATTTCATGACTGTTCCCTTTCCCTTCGCCGGCTTGCACACGAGCCGGCGGGCCTGACGTTGCAACAAGGATATGACAGTCGAACCAGGCTCGGCTGTGGGAATTCCCACACCGGGGAAAACATTGGCGAAATCCGCTCCCAGTTTGCATCCCGGAAAGCGGGGCCTGCGGCCATCAAATTTCCTTGGATAGGGAGTAAGGTGAAGTACACTTGATTGAACAAGAGACCGTTGTGACAGGCTCTCTGGCCTTCATCTCAAGACTTTGCGATGCCGACCTCGCCGCGCTGACCAAACGGTGGCACGAGCGCAGCTATCGACACAACGAGCTAATCATTTCCCACGGCGACACTGGTCGCGATGTCTTCTTCCTGCTGGAAGGACGGGCTCGCGTGACACTGGTTTCAGCGGACGGCAGGGAGATAGCGTATCGCGATGTCGAACCGGGTGACATTTTCGGGGAGCTCGGAGGCATTGACGGGATTGCACGCTCTGCCAGCGTAGTCGCGCTGGAGGCAACCCGCGCTGCACGGCTGTCCGGCACAGCATTCCGGGATATCGTGATGACCCACCCGACTTTTGCCTGGATGCTGCTTGAGCATCTGTCTGCCCAACTCCGGCGCATGACCGAGCGGGTATTCGAATACAGCACTCTGGTCGTGCGAAAACGGCTGATCGTCGAGCTCCTGCATCGGGCGGAGAAAGCCGCACTCGTGGACGGCGAGGTGTCCATAAGCCCGGCACCGACGCATTCCGAGCTGGCGGCAACGATGAGCACGCACAGGGAAGCGGTCTCGCGCGAAATGAGCGACCTCGCCAAGAGAGGCCTGATCGAAAAGCGCGGCAGCAGGTTATTGCTGCATGACGTCTCGGCACTACGGGCGCTGGTCGACAAGAAGGAATAGCGAAGGCTGTCGCTGCGGCGGGGGCACAGCACGTTTCATACTCCTCGGCCGCAAGTGATTATTCCTTCCGGCAAACCGGGCAACCTAGCGTGCCAGCGCGCGGGTCGGGCTTTGATCGCTTCACCCCTTGCAAGAATCATGACTCGGCTTCTTGATGCGGGCACGGAACGTTATCCCCAGCCTGCTTGCAGACTTACAAGGGCGGATCGAAGGGTGAAGCCGCATGGACGTTAAATACCAAATCTTCGTCAGCTCGACCTACGCCGATTTGGTGGACGAAAGACGGTCGGTCATCGAGGCCGTTCTTAACCCCGGGCATATTCCTGTGGGGATGGAGGCATTCCAAGCCAGCGACGACACTCAATGGGATACATTAAGCGGCGCATCGATGACAGCGACTACTACGTACTCATCGTAGCAGAGCGGTACGGCTCAGAGTTGAAGGGTAAGAGCTACACCCAGATGGAGTACGAGTACGCCGTCGCCCAAGACGTGCCTACCGTGGCGTTTTTACTCGAAGGCGGTGCTCGCAAGACGTGGGCCGCGGAAAGGTCGAGTTCGAGAAAAAGGCCAAACTCGAGAGATTCCGAAAGCTGTATGAAAAGAAGCTCGTCAAATATTGGCGCAACAAGGACGATTTGGCGGGTAAGGTTGCGATGGCTATTAGACGTTATGACTCTGAGCGGCGGCCCGCCCTTAGTCTTTGCAGCTGTTAAGCAAACGGGGGTTGCTCGGGAGTGCCGAGCCGAGCCCCAAGCGAAGAAAGGACGGGCCATGGAGCAAGATAACGTTTTTTACGTCGGTGTCGATGTGTCGAAAGCCAAGCATGCTGTCGCGATTGCCGAGGGCGGACGCGGTGGAGAGGTCCGGTATTTCGGCGAGGCGTTCCCCGCGCGTCGTCACCGGAACGTCGTAGCCGTGAAGCCGAACCGGTCCCGTCATCGTGAACAAGCGTCACCTCGCCAGTCATCGTGATCGTGTCGCCTTCGGACAGTTTCGCCATCGGCATCGCCCTCGCAAAGGCCGCCGCTGAACTGGACGTGGAAAGCGCCATCGACGGTGAGATCGTCGTATTGAACGAGACTGGCCTGTCTGACTTCGGAGCCTTGCGGAAAGCCATCACCCAACGCCAGCACGACCTCTATTCGTCGCCTTCGATCTTCTGCATCTCAATGGTCACGACCTGCGCGACATGGCGCTGGAGGACCGCCGCGAGTTCCTTGCCGAGATGATCCCGGACGGTGGCCGTATCCAATTCAGCCAGGCGCTTCCCGGCGAGGCTAAGGCGATCTTCCCACCTGATAGACCAGGCGGGGCTCGAAGGCATGGTGTCGAGGCGCAAGGACAGCAAATACCGGAGCGGCAATTCGACGGCTTGGCACAAGACCAAGGCTTACAGCATCGATGAATACGAGTTGCTCGGCGTCGAGCGTGAACCCGGAAAGCCGGCTTTCGCCCTAATGGCCGAGCGTGGCACAGGACGCTATGTCGGGAGCGCCTTTATCACCTTGAACCGGGAGATGCGGGAACGCCTCTGGGAGCGCGTACAGGAGCATTCTGGGCCTGCGCCAAACGGGATGAAACGGCCGGCGATGCAATGGGTCAAGCCGGGGCTGATCGGCCCGTGAAGCATCTCCGCGGCGAGGAGAATCTGCGCCATGCCTCGCTGCAGGATTTTCGGGAGGAAGACTAGGGTAAAACTCAGTCATTCTGGCTATGCCGCGAATGGCCGAGATGGGTTAGGCCCTGCCGTTTGAATCGGTCGGCGGCAACGAGCACAGAGCGCCATTTGCTGACCTTCATGGCGCTTCTCCAAACCTGCCGTTCGCGCTGCGACCTGATGCGGACCCAAAGCCGACGTTGTGCAGTGCCCACCGCCGTTGATATACTCGATCATTCAGTCAGCGGGGAAGGATTTTCGATATCTCGCGTCGCGACCTGACACTTGGCGCAGCCGGTGCTTACGCTGCGTTTGGACTCGACAATCCGATCGCGTTTGTCGACGCGGCTTGCGCTCAACAGTCCGTCGCTCAACCTTTCCGCAAATACAAGGTTGGCGACATTGAAGTCTTCTCTCTGATTGATGGCATGCGTGACGTTCCGCTGCGGGAGGGTATGGTCAGGAATGTCAGCGTCGAACAATCAAGACCGCGTTGCGTGGTGCCGGTTTTCCCGACAATCAGGCGCCCCTGCGGTTTATCGTCATGGCGCTCAAGCTGCGCGATCAAGTGGTCCTGATCGACTCGGGTACGGGCGGTCATCCGATTTATGGTGAGGGGAACGGCCGGCTGTTCGAGAGCATGGCCGCGGCGGGCCTTGACCCCAAGGCAGTCAAGACGATCCTGATCTCCCATCTCCACGGCGACCACATTTATGGCCTCATGAACAATGAGAGCAATGCGCAGGTCTTCCCGGATGCCGACATCGTGGTGCCCGCCGCGGAATTGAAATGGTGGACGCGCCCGGGAGTCGAGTCGATCGATCTCGGACCGACGCGCAAGGGCCTCGCCCAGCGCATTCAGGCTACCGTGGCGACGTGGAAAAACGTCAGGACCTTTGAGGGAGAACCAGAACTCCTGCCCGGCGTGCACGCCGTTCAGGCCCCCGGTCATAGCCCGGGAATGGTCGCGCATCTGGTCACCTCGGGCGGCAAACAGTTCCTGATCAGCGCTGACGTGGTCAATCTTGCGCCCCACATTTCAACAAATCCCGAGTGGCAGCTTGCTATCGACCAGGATCCGCAACTGGCTGTCGAAACGCGAAGGAAGATCTTCGATCGCGCGGTCGCCGACAAGCTCACCATTTCGGGTACTCACTGGTTGATGCCGAACGCCGGCACGCTGTCCAAGGATGGCAACGGCTACGTATTCGCAGCCGAGGGGTAATATCCCTGCCACACTGCCCGTTGCCAACTGGACGGCGACGGCTGACCGAGCCACAGCGCCACCTTCCGATGCATATTGAAGGACTTGGGGGCTACCGTGTTGGCCCTTTTGGTCCTGAGCTTTCAAGTTCCAGGTCGCATTTGACCCGATGTCGGTCGGCAACTCCCCACCATTTTCGGGCATTCGCCGAGACAGCAGTAGAGGTTTCGTTAGTGGGTGAGCGGACCTTACTAGCGGTCTGCTCTGTATCCTTGTTGTTTCCATCGCGGGTTGCTGGTTGACCGACACGCGCTTTATGATGGCTGCCCCAAGCTCTGATCGGGCCCGTTGCCCGAGCGGCTCGTTGTGCGGGAGGGACTCTATGGCCCAGCAGGAGCAGTGGCAGCTGGAAGGCAGCGCCGCGGAACTCTACGAGCGCTACCTGGTCCCGGCAATTACCGCCCTGTGGGCTGCCGACCTGGTGGATCGTGCTGCGCCTCAATCTGGTGAGCGGGTTCTGGACGTAGCTTGCGGCACGGGCGTGGTGGCACGCTCGGCGGCCGAGCGCATGGGAAATGGGCAGGTCGTCGGCCTCGACATCAACACGGGCATGCTTGCCGTTGCTCGATCGCTCCCGAGAGGCGCTGGACCGCGTATCGACTGGTGCGAGGGAAGCGCACTCGAAATGCCGTTCCCTGACTCCACCTTCGATCTGGTTCTTTGCCAACTCGGACTGCAGTTTTTCCCGGACCGATCGGGTGCGCTACGTGAGATGTTCCGGGTGCTGGTGCCTAATGGCCGACTGGCCTTAAGCGTTTTCAGCGCTATTGACCAAACTCCTGCGGCGAAGGCGCTGGCAGATGCCTTGGATCGACATCTCGGTCCAGGCGCTTCGGCAACCAAACGGTCCGAGCATTCACTCGCCGATGCTGACGAGCTTTACCGATTGGTGGCTGGCGCGGGCTTTCGCCATGTGACCGTCCACACGATTACCAAGAACATCGGTTTCCCCTCGCCAAAGGAATACGTGCGACTACAGCTAGCAGCAACTCCCCAGGCTGGACTGGTGAGCGGAATGGATGCCGGACATCGCGACGCAGTCATCACAGCGATCACGGGTGATCTAAGTTCCTCGCTGGCAATCTATTCAACTGGAGGGGAGCTGATGTTCCCCCAAGAGGCTCACGTCTTGCTCGCACGCAAATAGCGCAGCTGACGTGGCGCCATGAGCAAAAGGAAGAGCGAGTGGAAGTTCGAAGGGCATATCTAGAGGATGCACCACTGATCGATCAGCTCCTCGAGAGGGCTTATCCTACGCTCATGGCCGCCGCCTATAGCCAAGAGGTCCTCGCCGGATCCTTGCCTGCTATGACGAAGGCGAACCCGGAGCTGCTGACGTCGGGCACCTATTATGTCGCGGAAGAATGGGGGCGCATTTTGGGGTGTGGCGGATGGACACTCGAGCGTCCCGGCACAGAAGAAATCACCCCCGACGTTGCCCATTTGAGGCATTTTGCGACCGATCCGGCCGTAGTTAAGAAAGGTACTGGTCGCGCCATCTTTCGCGAATGCGCGCAGGCGGCAGCCAAGGCTGGAGCAAAAATGTTTCAAGCGTATTCGAGCCTGAACGCGGAGCCGTTCTACGAGAGCTTTGGGCTGACCCGGATTGTGCAGATCGAGCTCCCGATGACCCCAAGCAACTCGTTCCCTGCGGTATTGATGGAAGGGCTGATACAGGTTGAATGATGCCCGAGTCCCAGTCGTACTCACGTTGATCGAACTGCAACTTTCCACAGATTTTGTTGAAAAAGTCCGCCATCAGTCAGTGTCTGCTTTGAAAGCTTCTCCTCCGCAAACGCGAATGGTGCGCCATCTGCGGGGGCGGCACGCCTACTGACCACTCTCTATCACCTCGGCTACCTCGTACAGATTGGGATAGATCTCGTCCGTCAACTGATCGAAGTGACCCCATTCCTTGCGGAATTCCGGCGCATGATGAGCCGCTCGCAAGAGATCGCGACTTTGCCATTGGACATAGTTGACGATGCGCCGCCCGTCGAGGCTGCGATGCAGGCTGATTGAGATGAACCCAGGCTGACGCGCCATAAAGCGCGCTCGCTCGGCCATGATGGACAATGCCTCGGACTGCTTGTCCGGTTCAGAATCGACGATGGTGATTTGGGTGACTGGCTGGTTGTCGGCTCGGATGTGTGTCATGGAAACCTCGCTGGATTGATGGCGAAATTGCGGGACAGTAGCTTCGGCCAAATCGATCTCAGTCGGCTGCAGGCCCAACGCTGCCGGTCTCTCCTTGTTCCAAGACGCGCGGAGTTGCTGTGCGCGAAGCGCGCGCTGCGTCCAATTCTGCGACTTTCCTTAGGTATGGCTGTGAAGGGCAAGTCTGCTCGCCAAGTTCGCTTTGCTACTGAGCGCGCTCGTCGGCGGCGTGGGCCATCCCGTCCTTGAAGTCGACTTTCGTGCCCGGCTGCACGATCGAGCCGAGGTCTTCGGCATCCCAGTTGGTCAGTCGGATGCAGCCATGCGAGAAAGTCGTGCCGATCTTGCCCGGTTCGGGCGTGCCGTGGATGTGCTATGCTTAGAGATGGGAGACACGGCGGTCGCCGAAGCGCCCGCACGCCTCCCTGTTTATGGGAGGATAACATGGCCTACTATGTGCTGCTCACCAACTTCACAGATCAGGGGGCTAAGACAGTCAAGGACACCGTAAAGCGTGCTGAAGCATTCAAGGAGATGGCGGCCAAAAGCGGGGTCAAAGTACATTCGCTTTACTGGACGCTCGGTCAGCACGACGTGGTCGCGATTGCCGAAGCCGACGATGATATTGCCGCGACCGCGCTCAGCTTATCGATAGCTTCGCTCGGCAACGTCCGAACGCAGACCCTAAGAGCGTTCGACGCCAACGATATGGCAAAGGTCATTGCCAAGATGGGCTGAAAAAGAAGCGGCAATGAAGATCGCGGCCGACTGTTGGCGCAGGCAAATGGCCGACGCGATCGCGATCGCGATCGCGATCAAAACGTGGATTGATGGGACATGCGGCCGGCATCAAGTATATCGGCGGCTGCTGGTGCGCTTTGCTGCTCGAAAGCATACTGAAGCCAGGCTTGGACGCGGGTTAGTCATGAGCTCGCGCATACCCACGTAGGTAGACTATCGGCTTGCTTAAGGAGCGATCTGATATGTCTAAGGATAACGGTAGCTATACAAGTGCCGGTGCTAACTTTTATGGTCCGCAGTACGCGCGCATCGACGGCGAACTCGCTGCTGATGCCTCTCGATTCACGGCTGTAGTGAGCCCCCGCCTGGGGACAGAGTCAATTCGTGCGCGTGGCGCCGGCTTCCGTCTGGCGTTATGGACGCTGGCGGGGTGGCAAAGCGTGATATCGAGGCAAGCAGCATCGTCGCGCCGATCGTCAGCCGAACTGTCAGCGCCGGTCCCTCGTCTTGGGCGGTTGTTCCGAAAAGGGTCACAAGCGCTGGTAGCGAGGAAGGTCCGGTTTGGAGAGGAAAATCGGCGCCGGAAAGGCGGCATTGGGTCACAACTTCTTGACCGGCGACCGTCGGCGAAGGTCCGAGAAAGATGGAAGACTGTCCTTTGAGTTGAAGCATCGAGAGGCTTAGGGCTCCGCCCTCGGCGCGCTTCGGAGCGTTTCCGCCCAACTTCGGTCGCTTTGCTCCCTGCAGCCGGTTCCCCGCGAAGGCGCCCACTCCGGTTGCACACCCGCTGCTCGCCGCGAGGCAGGGCTGCAGCGCAGTGCTGCGCCGCACCCCGACCTCAAGACCGGCATGGACGAGAGTGGTGGCTGGGTGAAAATCAGCCTTGCAAAAAGGTGGGGAGTCCTCCGCCAGCCCGTTCTTGTCCTCTGCTATCTTGGTCTCGGCGATGGCCAGAAGATCATTGCTCAGCTGCGATTTGTGCGGCAATCGGCGGTCTATAGAGGGCCGGGAGGGTTTCGAATTCCGCGTTAGGAAGAGCGTCCTTCTCGTCTTCACCGTGCAGGCTGGTTACTCTGGGCGGCAGAGTGCCCTTCCGCGCTTCGCAAACCTGCCGTGGGAAAAGCCTTGCCGTTTTTTCCGGCGGGGCTTTGATCAGATCGCGACTATTAGTGATTTATGCTGGAACTGGTTGCGGAGGTTGGAGTCGGACCAATTTGCACCGATTAAGAAGCCCCGTCAGCAAACGAACTCGGTCACAGCACTGTATTGGCGGTATCCCTCTACTGACTCGAGCCCGACCGCTTCTTAGGTCGCGCCTACCGTTTTGCACGCCCTCCCCTGCCCGGCCGTGACGGAAGGTTGAACCCGTCGGGCGGCTTGCTAGGGTTCCAGACTTAGGTGGTAACCCGGCATGAACACGGCACTGCTTTTGATGGCTCAGTATGGTGGTAAGGCCATCATCCCGATCGATGACGTCTGCCGAGACTATTTCTCCCACCTGACGCCGCCGAAATTGATTCAGCATTGGCATCCTCGGCTATGGCCGTATCGGCAAGATGCTTGCCCTTCGCGCCAAAGCTTTTGGCGCATTGCGCCTGTTGAATACGCATCCTTGTCAAGCCGGGTTGGGTTCCATAAGCGCGTCAGTCGAACCCCAAAAATGCCCCAACAGCAGGGCTGGATTGGTCGATCCGCGGGGCGGTGAAACGCAGTGCAGGGCGCCGTGATTTTCCCGATCCGTCATTGCCGCGACGAACTTTGCGCCTAGAGTAGTGGCACATGCCGCAGCATGGAGAGTTCTCATGCGCCGCCTCTTCCGCTTTATCGCACTCGCCGCCAGCCCTGCCGCCTTCCCGGCCGGCGCGCAGGAACGTCAGGTCTACAGTCTCCCGCAGGGCGCGCATCCCCATGACGTCGCGCCCGCGCCCGACGGAGACATCTGGTACACGGCCCAGCAACAGGGGGCACTGGGTATTCTCGATCCCGAGACCGGCAAGGTTCGCCAAGTACCGCTTGGCGAAGGATCCAGCCCTCACGGTGTCATCCAGGGTCCGGACGGTGACGCGTGGATAACCGATGGCGGGCTCAACGCGATCGTGCGCTTCGACTCGACAACCGAGGAAATCAAGGTGTGGGCGCTTCCGCAGGACGTCGGCTACGCCAATCTCAATACTGCCGCCTTCGACGGCGACGGCCTCCTCTGGTTCACCGGGCAGAGCGGAATCTACGGAAGGCTCGACCCTGCGACGGGCGACATGAAAATTTTCCACGCTCCAGAGGGCCGCGGCCCCTACGGGATTACTGCGACCCCCAACGGAGACGTCTACTTCGTGTCGCTCGCCGGCAGCTATCTGGCAAGCATCGACCGCAAGAGCGGTGAAGCTCGAGTGATCGAGCCTCCGACCCCGGACCAGGGGGCGCGCCGCGTGTGGTCGGACAGCCGGGGACGGCTTTGGATTTCGGAATGGAACGCGGGACAGGTATCGGTCTACGACCCCCATGACGGCGGCTGGAACGCTTGGCGTTTGCCCGGCGACCTTCCTCGCACCTATGCGGTCTATGTGGACGAGCGCGACATTGTCTGGCTCTCCGATTTCGGAGGGAATGCCGTGCACGCGTTCGATCCGCAGACAGACAAGTTTACGACGTACCCCAAGTCCACGGAAAACGCTGATGTCCGTCAGATCAATGGACGCCGCGGAGAGGTTTGGCTGCCAGAATCCGGGGCCGACCGGCTGGTCGTGATCCGCACCGTCTCCGCCAAGTGAGGCGCCGGTCCCAGTCGCGGCTTCATTAGCGCCAGCAAGGCGAAGTTCGGTCTCCCGTCCTTCCTCCGCGCTGCTAGCGCCGCGCTCCGTGCAGGATCGACGCGGATCCGCATCGCGGATCGGCGCCGCCCCTTTTGCGGCGGCTCATTCCGTCAACGCTGTGCGGAAGCTTCATTGCTATGACCGGAAAGGCGCTTTCGAGCACGCAGACCGGCTTGGATAGGCTCTTGCGGTGAACATGGCGAAATGGTTCGAGCCGACCGGCGACAGCTATTTCTCGCATATCAACCGCCAGAGCATCGAGGCCGTCATTCGGGAGGCGAAGGGTGATCAGGCCGCGCTTGCCGTCAAGGCGGCGGGCAAGAAGTTCAACGATCATTTGCATCGAGTTGTGGCTCACATCTGGGGATCACGACCTGCACGGCCCCCACTCCGGTAACAACAGGCTGCAAAATTGGAACAGTCGTTTGGCCCTCTCCATAGCCCTTCAGATGCGTCTTTGATCATTGCCTGAGGTACGCGCCCGTGTAGGTCTGGCCAGCAAGCCTAACGGTTCCGGCGAGGGCTCCGTCGGACAGCATAACAAAACTGACGTCCGCGCCATTCGGTAGGCGCTCAAGCCGGCGGCCTCTCCCGGATAGTTGTCGCCCAGATTTCCCCACGCATAGGTGACCGTCACCTTCCCATCGGAAGAAATCGTCTGAACAGCAAGTTTGGCGTCATACATCCCATCCAATCGTCCGGCCCATAGACCCGAAAAAGCAGCGTACTTTGTTGGAACGCCCTTGCCAGGGAGAGTGACCGCCACGGATTGATGCATGATTGCTGAGCCGGAAGGAACCAAGGCAGGTTGGGGAGGAATGGCACCAGGTTCTAACGCAGGTTCGAGAGTGGCGGGTTGCGGCGTTTCAGGAGCCGATTGGCACGCGGCTAGGGCAAGTGCCGCGAAGCCAAGCATTGCGTTGCACATTCGGTGTGCCATCTTCTGGTGCGCCGGCCATCTTTGAATCTAGCGCAGGCCGACCTTATCGCGCGTTTTCACAAGCCGTGTCTACGCAGGGTATGTCATACGACAGCGGGTCGTCGAAGAACCCGCAGCGGTCGTGAGTGAATGCCTCCATTCGTCGCCCAAGTAGCGGCCTGGAGCGCCATTCGCCCCGCAACCGCTGGTTCATTAGGAGTTGAGCGGGAGGATCAGCAGTTGACCTTCCAGATCACATAGTGAGCCCGTTGCGACTGTATTCCTGAACCTTCGACAAACGAGTACACGTCGGTCGAACGGACTCACCAAGCTGCTGAATGAACCGCTTGTCTTATGACTTTCCGTCGTTTCGAGGCCAAAGTGGGTTGCCGCCTGCGGGCCTTCACCACCCGCAGGCGGCGGGAGGGGTGGGATCGATGAACCGTCGGTCGTGATGGACCGAGCTAGAGTATGATCGACGCGTTGGTGCCAGGCTTCTGAATGATAATCACGACGATGGTAGTCATTCTCGACGATACAAGAGTTGCTGCCACTTATTCGGACAGGAGCTACCGGTTCGATTGAACCGGTAGCGGTGAACGGAAGGGCACAAACACCCTTCGGCCGCGATTTCGCCAATAGCAATACCGCAGAAACGTGCCACTTTGGCGGACGATCTGCGCCCTCCGAAGGCAGAAGTTACAGGTTCGAATCCTGTCGGGTGCAGCATTGCCGCAGTTCGCTTGCCGACAACTATTCCTGCTGGAATTGACAGGGCCAATCTTCAGGCCTCGTCAAGCCAGAAGGCAACTCGGTCCGGGCGTCTCCGCAAGCCATGTTGAGCTGCCACTGGGACAGACCCGCCGAATTGGAAAGATCGACACCCTCGATACGGGTCAGAAAGAAAAAGGCGCGGTCAAAGTCTATCGGCGCGGTGAACCTCGCTCCTCGGAAGTCCGCCCGTGCGAGATTGGCAAACGAGAAGCGGCTGCCGCTGATATCGGCGTCATGGAACTGCGCACGCCCCAGTTCTGCCTTTGTGAAATCAACATTGGTCAGATTGGCGTCCTGGAAATTCGAGCGCTGCATTTCCGCGCTCGCAAACACAGCGCTCTGCGCGTCCATACGGCTGAAGTCGGTCCTGTAGCCCTCGATTCTGTCGAACCGGGCGCCTTTGGCGGTCGAGTCGGCCAAGGAAGCACGCACAAGAGTTGCCTTCTCAAGATTTGCCGCACGGAGATTGGTGTTCCTGAGGTCGGTCGAAGTGAAATCAACACCGAACAGGTTCGCCCCGCTCAGGTCCTGTCCTTCTAGGATGAGAAGCTTCTTGTCACACTCTTGCCAATTGACGCCAGGCGTCGCGGCTGCGTCGCAATTTTGAGCGGCAGCGGCGTTCTGCCAAGCAAACACAGTGCAAACCGCTAGAACCAAGCCGGATGTGCCGTAAGCTCTGGTTCGCCTCAAAGTCATTGTTGCTGGACCTCTGCTACTCGCCGACACTCACCCTTACCACATCTGCTGACACTCGAGCCACGGTGACCACTGCCGTCACAGTTGGCGCATTTCTCATATTCAAGCTTTGATGTTGATCAACAGATCAACCCGCGCGTAGGGCGCGATTTGCGAGCGCCTCCCCATATCGGCGGTCCAGCAGAGATTCATTTGTCACCGGCCAGGCGCATCATTCCGTAGGTATGCTTGACTAAGCCGAGGAGAGCGGTCGTTCAGGCTGGCGAAGTCGCGTGCCAAGATTGGCCTCCGCTCTGGACGCTTGTCTCGCTAATTGGGAGCCTGCTCGAGTGCAGACCGCCAACCGCCGGCGTCCGCTGCCGACAAGCGTGAATCCGCTTGGTTCCGCACCGGTCGGTACTTCCCGACGGCGAGGTTGACCCGGCACGGGGTGCTAGTCGCACTGACGGCATTGCTTGACGACGCCGTTATCTTTCTAGGAAATGAGAGTGGTTCCATGCATCTGGCGGCATCAGTAGGGACTCCTGTCGTCGGCCTTTACGGCTTGACACCGCCGGACATTTGGGGGCCGCTCGGAGTTCCGCATCGGATCGTGGCGCCTCGGCTGCCCTGCCAATGCGCTGCTCCCAACTTGTGCAAGCCGAACAATCCCGGTGGCGTCTACTGTGTGCATCGCGTGCGAGTAGAGGAGGTCACCACAGCTACCCTCGACCTGATCGAGTTCGAAACGCTCAAATCAATACCGAATCGTTAAGCTCAGCTCAGCTAGTTCGTTGAAGCGGCGGACCTAACAACTGGCCGGATCGACGGCGAGCGGCCTAGGTCCATCAGATCAAAGCCGGGCCTCGATCCAGAACCGAGATATCGTAAACTACACTCTGCGTCTCATGAACGGCCAAGTCAGCAAAATACCCCTATTCACCCCCGCCGTCGGTTACTGCTCATCGCCTTGAGATAGCCTCTTGCGAGTCGACAATCGCCTCCCGCGCTATGACAAGGTCTTTCCGGGTGAGAGCATTGCATTCCCTCGCAAGCGCGATTCGAACCGTTATTGCGCGTTCATTTTCCGCAAGACGGCAGCGCGTTCCCGGATAACGAACATTCGATCCCAGCTAACGGCAATCGCATCCCACATAACGACAACGGATTTCCCTGTTAATTCACCGGCGGCCGCGAATATTCACGCAAATCTGGTCGATATTCCCTGACGCCTCGCGCAGGAAATCTCCCACTAAGTAGCTGACATCGCGACAAGATATTGATGTTCTGCCCGCCCAAAGCGCGCATTCGCACAAATACCCTGCTTTTTGCCTGTTAGCAGGAAATATCAAACGGAGACTGGTTCGCCACAGACCGGTCGGTTCACCATGCTTTCAATAGGTTACCCGAGGGATGCATCGGTCATCAGCCGTGGACGCGTGCAAGGAAGTCGCGCACCAACGCAAGCGCCTCATCGAAATGGGTTTCCAGAAGCCAGTGGCCGGCGCCATCGAGGAGGTGGAACTCAGCTTGCGGCAAGTCGCGTTTGTAGGCGCGGGCCGATGCGGCCGGCATATAGCCGTCCTCGGGACCCCAGACGATCAGTGTCGGCGGTTGCCGTTTGCGCAGATAAGCTTGGTATTTCGGGAACCAGTTGAGGTTCCCCTCCAGCTTCTCCATCAGGCCGACCGCAAGCCGCCGACGGGCTGGCGTGTCCATCAGAGGCCAATGGAGTTTCCACAGATCCGGTGGCACGCGCTCGGCCACGGCCTCGCCAACTTCACCGATGAACTCGTGCCGGAAGCCCTCCTCGCTGACCGCATCTTCCAGCGGGCGATGCTTCTCGGACGTCTTATCGTTCCAATACATCTTGATGGCTGCGTATTTCGGGCCGAGCACGTCTTCGTAGATGTCGCCGTTCTGGATGATAAGCGCGGCAACGCGCTCCGGATAGGCGATGGCGTGGCGCAATCCGATCTGCGAGCCATAGTCGTGCAGCCACAGCGCATAGCGGGATAGGCCGAGCGCGTCAGCGAAAGCCGCCAGAAACCCGGCATAGGCATCGAAATCGTAGCCGAATGCAGCCATGTCGGGCGTGGCGCTGTAACCGAAGCCAGGAAAATCCGGCGCGAACGTGTGCCAGCGATCTGCCAGTCCAGGCATCAGCCTTCGAAACTGATAGGACGAGCAGGGATAGCCGTGCGGCAGCAGAAGCACCGGAGCGTCGGCCGGGCCGTCCTCGCGAAAGAAAATAGCGTCTCCGTTAACTTTGACTTGGCGGTGTCGCAATTTTGCCTCCTTGATCGAAAGGCTGCAACCTCCCGCATCCCGTTGTTTACGATGCTCTCGCTGGAAGGTTCCGTGGAAAAATAGACGCGGCAACTGACTTCCAAAACACAAATACGGTGACAGTGCACTTTGTCTTGTTCGCGCGATTGTCGCTTTCTGTACTGCTCCGCTCGGCCAGTCCGGGCATGAGTTCGGGCCACGTGGTCCCCGCACCGTCCAAGGCCAATTCGCAAACTTATGACTAGGCGGAGGGTTCCCGGTCGCGCCGTTGAAAGCGCCAAGGAACCTGCCGCCGATCAGATCGTTTCGCGGTATCTGGCCAGATCGACCGCAACGGAGGAGAGACATGCTCGAAATTCTGCATGCTCACAATCGCGCGACACCGAACATCGGCCGGCTCGGCCAGTTCGGGCTTTGGCACGATGCTGCGTGACGTCGACTACGTCCTGCGAAAACTCGACTGGATGCGCGCCGAAGGCATCTGGCCCAACGGCTTGCGATATCTGTGGACCGATGCATTCGGGGTCGTGCTCTACGTCTCGCTTTACACAGAAACTGGCGAACAGCGCTGGCTGGACGCGGCCGAGCGGCTGGTCGCCGATGTCGAGCGTGTGCTCGGCCGCCGGCGCGGACTGAGGATCGGCGAAGCGGCCGATCGCGACGGCCAGTACTTCCACTATCTCGCGATGTGGCTGTTCGCCTTGGCGCGCCTCGGCGATCTGAAGCCGGAATACCGCAAGCGCGGCATTGCGCTGGCGCGTGACATTCACCCGGCATTTGTGGTCCCCGGCCGCGGTGTGATCTGGAAGATGCAGGAGGATCTAAGCAGCCCATATCCTGGCTACGGTCTCGGCAGCATGGATGCCTATGACGGCTACGTCTCTTACCGGACGCTCGATGAGGACGCACTGGCGCCCGAGATCGCGCAAATGCGTGATCTGATGCAGCGCGATTGGCGCACCCTCGACATCGAGCAGGACCTCGGCCTCGGCATGATGCTGTGGCTCGCCCATTTCTTTCCCGACGAGCCGTGGGCCGAGGCCCAGACGAGGCGTTCCCTGCGAAGCCTGGAAACGATGTGGGTCGACCCGCCCGGCTATTTCAGCCGTGCCCCATGGCTGGGCGACACCAAGTTCGCCTTCACCAATTACGGCGTTTCGCTCGGCCTGCAGGCCGCCGGTATCTGGCCGGGGCGTGTCGATAGGCTGAACGCCTTCTTCGAGGACTGGCGCTCCGGCGACGAATACGACCGCGAGGCGATCACGTGGGTGATGGCCTGCACCTCGCATCTTCCTGGTGCTTTTCTGACCCGGGGTGGCGAGACAATGATTGAAAGCGACCAAGCTCGGGAACGTTCCTCTGCCGGCGCGGTTGTCGATGGAAGTGCACCGAGACGCAAGGAACGCGGTTGAAATGGCCATTCTCTTGGGAAAACCGGGAAGCTGTTGGGTGGCGGCAGCCAGATCCACGAACTATCCCCAGCTCGAAGGTTCGATCCATGCGGACGCCGTTGTCGTGGGGGCTGGAATTGTCGGGCTGACGACGGCGCTTCGGCTTTGCGAGGCGGGCCGATCGGTGGTCGTCCTCGAAGGCCTGCGCACGGGCGGCCAGGTGACCGGCCGCTCGACGGCCAAGATCACCACGCAGCATACGCTGATCTATCGTCATCTCATCGACACTGTCGGCCGGGAGTTGGCCCAGGTCTACGCCGATGCGAATTCCGCCGGCGCCCGACAAATCCGCGATTGGGTTAACAACTACGCCATCGCCTGCGATCTCGAGAGCAAGGAAGCCTATACCTACACCTGCGACGATCGCCGGCGCGCGGAGGTCGCGGCCGAGGCGGAGGCCGCGCGCCAGGTCGGGCTAGAGGCCGAGGTTCTCGAACGCGCACCGCTGCCTTTCGAAACGGCCGCGGCATTACGGTTCCCCGACCAGGCGCAGTTCAATCCGGCGATGTATCTGGTTGGTCTGGCGGAAGCGGTGACGGCCCGTGGCGGTCGGATCTTTGAAAACAGCCGCGCCACCTCGATCGACGAGGCAAGCCGCTGGCGCGTCGTCACAGATGGCGGCGCCGTTGATGCCGGGCACGTCGTCGTCTCCACCAACATGACGGTGAAGAGCCCCGTCGGCATGGCGAACCGGACGCAACCGCGCTGCCACACCGTGATGGCCTTTCGGATCGATGATCCCCTCCCTGTCGACGGCATGTTCATCGGCATCGACGAGCCGACGCATTCCATTCGCACAGGCCGTGATGCCGAAGGTCCGCTGCTGGTCACGCTTGGCCCCAAATTCAACACCGGCTGGGATGGCGACTTGGCGAAGCGGTTTGTCGAACTGGAAAAATGGACAAGAAAGAACCTTCCGGTCGGCGACGTCGCGTGGCGCTGGTGCAACGAGGACTATGATACGGCCGACAGGATCCCATACGCCGGCGAACCCGATCCCACCAAGGCCGCCGGCTTCCGCATTGCCACGGGCTTCAACGCCTGGGGCATCACCAACGGGACGGCCGTGGGAACGATGATCGCCGACCTGATTTGCGCCCGCCCGAGCCCATGGCAAAAACTCTACGATCCGGCGCGGCCCTATCCCGAGGACTTCCACAAGAATGGCCGCAGTCAATCGATCGTGTCGAGCACCCACGACATTGCGCCCGGCATGGGTGGCGTGATCGTCAGGGGAGACGAAAAGATTGCGGCCTGGAGAGACACCGAAGGCGCACTCCAGGCGGTTTCGGCGACCTGCACCCACAAAGGCTGCACCGTAACCTGGAACAATGTGGACCACACCTGGGATTGTCCCTGCCACGGCTCGATCTTCGCCGCCGACGGTTCGGTCATCCACGGCCCTGCCCGAAAACCGCTTGCCCAGATTACATTGTGAAGGCGGCCACTGTGAAGGCGGCGATCGGCGCGGCCCGCGTCACGCCGGCCGTTCGTAGGTTCCGACCAACTCCGTCTCCTCCAATGCGTGTTTCTGGGCTTGCTTCCAGACCTGATGCACGCCCGCCTGTCCTGGTACGCTGAGGCTCGGCACATCGAGCGCGGCCAGTAGGAAGTGGTAATGGTGGACGCCGTGCCCTGCAGGCGGCTGCGGACCATCGTAATACGCATTGCCGAAATCGTTGGTGCCTTGCCTGAGGGCCGATGGGCCGGGCTTGCCGTCTTCGGCCTCGGCGAGTCCGCCGGCATCCGGCGGGATGTTGAAGACCGCCCAGTGCCCGAAAATCCCGCTTGGCGCATCGGGATCCCGCACGACAAGAACAAGGCTCTTGGTACCATCCGGAACACCGGACCACTTCAGCGGCGGCGAGACGTTCTGGCCGTCACGCGCATATTTTTCGGGAATTCTTCCGCCTGCCCGGAACGCCGGGCTGATAAGGGTGAGTGGCATTGCTATTTCCCCAAGGAGGTTGCGACCGAGAAACCCGCGCCGGCGTCGTTCACGCCGCTTGTTGAGCTTCGGCGATGCGTCTGATCTCAACACCCTATCCATTACGGGCGAGAAGCGTTCGGAGCAGAAGGAAGGCAACGGCGGCCGCACTTACAGCGAACGCAGTTATGGCCGGTTTCAGCGGACCATCCCCCTGGAAACGGAGATCGATGCCGACAAGGTGCAGGCCACTTTCAGGAACGGCGTTTTGGCTGTCGAGCTTCCGAAGAATCCCGCTGCAAAGGACAAAACACGCCGCATAGAAGTGAAAGCGCGATAGTTGCCAAACTGGAGGCTGCCTGAGCAGGCGGCGTTCAGCCCCTGTGGAAGGAGAGCGGCGAGCACGGCGGCAACCGCTCAGGGCGTCTAGCGCCGGGGATCGTCCGTCGCCTCGGAAACGCCTTCGAGAGCGATTTTGGCGGCTTCCTCACCGGTCCGCCCGAGGTCGGCCAAGGCAATGACGCCGACGAGGCGCTTGTCGTGGTTGATCACCGGAAGACGACGCACCTGATGCTTGGCCATGATCTTCGCCGCATCGGTGATATCGGCATCGTCGAAGCACCAATAGACATGCTCGGACATGACCTCGCGAACGGTCGTGTTGCCGGCTGAGCGCTCCTCGGCGACGCCGCGCATCACGATGTCGCGGTCCGTCACCATGCCGACCAGCCTGTCATTCTCGCCGACCGGAAGGGCACCGAGATTGTCGGCCCGCATTTTCCGGGCGGCATCCCTGATTGTCGTGTTCGGGCCGACCAGTTCGGTCCGACGGCTCATGATCTCCTGAACTTGCATGGCATATTTCCTCTCTCTGATTGCTGAGGCAACAAGTCGCCAAACGCGCTGTTGCCGCGCATCGCGAGATTGCCAGCTGGCCGGACGAGGCTTGTGCGACCGCTATCCTCTCGATCCCGCGCCAATGCACGTGCCGGCACCTCGCGATCGAAACTATTCTTGGAACGTCCAGGCAGCGAGCGAGTTCCAAAACGGTACCCGGCGTCGCAGCCATCCCACGGGATGTCGCCGCAGGCTGGTGAAAACATCCACCGGAAAAACAGATGCACGCGGATTGAAGATCATGGCTATCATCTTTTCAGATCGCCGCGAGGCCGGGCGGCGACTCGCCGGAGAGCTCGTTCGCTTTGCCGGGCGCGACGACGTGACCGTGTTGGCGCTGCCCAGAGGCGGCGTGCCGGTCGGCTACGAGGTCGCGCAGGCGCTCAAGGCACCGCTCGACGTCTTCGTCGTGCGCAAGCTCGGCGTCCCCGGTCACGAGGAGCTGGCCATGGGAGCGATCGCGCCCTTCGGCGTACGCGTCCTCAACGACGAAATCGTCAGCAGTCTCGCGATCCCGCCACATGTCATCGACGCAGTCGCCGCAACGGAGGAAAAAGAGCTTCTGCGCCGCGAGCACCTCTATAGGGACGGGCGGCCCCCACCGCAGTTGAACGGACGAACCATTATCCTCGTGGATGACGGGCTTGCGACCGGATCGACCATGCGGGCCGGGATCAAGGCGCTGCGAAAAAACCACGCCGCCCATATCGTCGCGGCCGTTCCCGTCGGTAGCCCCGACACTTGCGACGCGATGCGGGCGGACGCAGACGAGGTCGTTTGCGCGACGACACCAGAGCCGCTGCTCGGTGTCGGGCGGTGGTACGTGGATTTCTCACAGACGAGCGATGAAGAGGTCCGCGCGCTCCTCGCCAGGTCCGTGCCCAAGCCTGCCGCTTCCGACAAGCCTGCCGCTTCCGAAGAGGAATTGGCTGGGCATGCGAGTGCGGGTCCGGCGCCTGGCATCAGATCGACATAGCGGAGGTGGATATGGACCGGGATAGCGAGCACGTCGTGCATGTTCCCTATCACGCTCGAGGGCAATCTTTCGTTGCCCCGGATGCCCGCGGCCTTGTGCTCTTCGCCCATGGCAGCGCTGGACGAAGTCGCGGATCTCGCGAGCCGATGGTTCTTGCGCCATCTGATTTCGGACAGATCGGCGTCCACGTCCTGACAGCTGGAGGTTGGATCACCAGTCCCGGGATCATTTGCGTCCTCAACGCGTTAAGGTCCTCGTAAAACAGCGCGCAGCTGCAACCCAAATGGCTGTCGCAACCCCTAGTTGGGAGAAAGACAATGCCGGACAAGAAAACCATCGAGAAGGCCCGAAAGGACAAGCGCGAGGGCAAATCGCCGAGCACGCAGGCCGGCGAGTTCGTGCACGAGGAGATCGATAAAATCCGCCGCGGCGAGCACGGCGCGCGCTCGACCCAGCAGGCTATCGCCATCGGGCTTTCCGAGGCGAGACGCGCAGGCGTAGACCTGCCCCCGCCCAAAAAGGGCAAGGTGAAGGAGAGCACGCGCAAAAGCGCCGAATACGCCTATGAGGCCGGCCAGGGCGAACGCACGCCGAAACGCCGCCCGCGGGTCTCGAAAGCCGTCTCCAAGGTGCTCGAGCACGAGCCGAAGAGCACAGCGTCGCACGAGGCGCTGGCGCAGCAGGCAAAGCGTGCGGCCTCGCGCCGGACGGCTGAGGAGCGTTCCGCAGCCGCAAAGAAAGCCGCCGAGACGAAAGGCGCCAGCGGAAGGAAGGCGGCGGCGCAAAAGGCCGCCAGAACGCGGGCACACCACGCATAGTTCAAAGATGGCAGTTCGGCTCTAGGAAACCCGATATGGCCCAAACGACCGGTATCGAGCTCCGCTCCTGCAGCGTGGGACGGTGCCGCTGCCCAAGGCGAATCAGTGACTGCATCTGCGGGACAACATCGACGTCTTCGCTCGAAATGTTCCCTTACGCGTAACACCGACCCAGAGGTACTCGGCGGCAAGGCCCCGGAGGTACTCGGCGGCAAAGCCGACGGGAGACCGGGAGGAAAGCGCAGCCTGTTTCTTGAGCAGATGCCTATTGCCCACAACGCGGAGAACTCTGATCATGTCCTCAGTAGCCAGCACGACAATGCCACGAACCACCCCTCAGGCGAGACATATCGCTTTGCTCGGCGCGCCCTCTAATCTTGGGCTGATGCCGCAGGAGGGTGAGCCGGAGCCCGGCGCATGGAAGGCGCCGGAGGTACTTCAATCGCTTGGTCTCGCCAACCGTTTGGGCGCCGGTCCGTTGCGCACGGTTCGGGCTCCGCCCTATCGGCCTGAGGTGGACCCTGCGACGGGCGTGCGCAATGCCCAGGCGCTGCGCCAGTATTCCGAGACGCTTGCCGAAGCCGTCGGCGAGGAGCTGAACTCGGGAGGGTTCCTGCTCATACTCGGCGGCGATTGCAGCGTGTTGCTTGGCCCCGCGCTAGCGCTACGGCGTCGTGGCCGCTACGGCCTTATCTTCTTCGATGGGCACACGGATTTCAAATTGCCGGATACCTCGCCCTCAAAGGGAGCCGCGGGCATGGATTTGGCCTTCGTGACCGGCCATGGACCGAAGCTCCTGACCGATTTCGGCGAGCACACTCCTTTGGTCCGTGAGGCCGATGTAGTCGCGTTTGGCTATCGCGATGTGCAGGACCCCGCGACTTACACGTCCAAGGCCGTCTTCGACACCGATGTTCACCGGATGGATTTGGCTGAAGTGCGGCGGCGCGGCGTCGCCGATGCTGCACGCGTAGCGCTTGACGCGGTCGCAGGGCAGGACGTCGAGGGTGTATTCGTTCACTTCGATGTCGACGTGCTGGACAGCGAGATCATGTCGGCTGTCGATACGCCGGAAGCCGGCGGTGTCTTGCCCGACGAAGCCGTCGAAGCTCTTCGCACATGGTGCAATGATTCACGCGTGATTGGGATGGAGGTGACGATCTATGATCCCGACCGCGATCCAGATCGTCGCTGCGGCAAGCTGCTGATCGACATTCTGACTGCTGCACTTCGCGACCGGTAGGCCAATGGCAGTCGTCCTGCACTTGTGCACGAATGCAATCCGCCGGAGCGAATGGCAGTCGGTCTGACGGATCGCCGCGCGCATCCATTCCGTGATGCCACCTCATCGGGAACCGTTCTCAACGAACATGGTTCCGAGTGTGCGACTGAAAGCATTTGGCCCCTTTCATCTCGCTACCGCCAAGGAGATTCGCCATGACCGGCAAAACCCGTCCCACCGTCCTGATCACAGGCAGCAGCGGGTTTCTGGGCCAGGCCATCGCTCGCGGCCTGACGGAGCGCCACGACATCATCGGCCTTGATGTTGCCAGGCGGTCCTTGCCCGGCGTCGAGACGATCGAGATCGACCTTACCTCGGATACGAGCGCGGCGAAGGCGCTGGCCGAGGTGCGCGAACGGAGTGGCGGCCGCATTGCCTCGGTGATCCATCTCGCGGCCTATTACGACACGACCGGCGAGGATAATCCGAAATACGGCGCGGTGACCGTCGAGGGAACGCGCCGGCTGCTGAACGCGCTGAGGGGGCTCGAGACGGAGCAGTTCGTGTTTTCGAGCACGTTGCTGGTGCATGCGCCGAGCCCGGTGAAGGGCGCCAAGATCAACGAGCGATCGCCGATCGATCCGGCCTGGGCCTATCCGAGATCGAAGGCCGAGACCGAGACACTGATCCTGAAGGAGCACGGCGACATCAAGGTTGCGATCCTGCGACTGGCGGGTGTCTATGACGAGGATTGCCACGCCGCCTTCATCGCCCAGCAGATCGCCCGCATTTTCGAGCGCATGCCGACCGCCTATCTTTTCACCGGCGACATCACCACCGGACAGCCTTACCTGCACCTGGACGACCTCGTCGACGCCGTAGTGCGCACCGTCGACCGGCGCAGCGAGCTTCCCGACGAGACCGTACTGCTGATCGGCGAAGAGCAGACGCCGTCCTACGACGAGATGCAGAAGCAGATTGGGCGGCTCCTGCATGGCGAGATCTGGCGGACCTGTCCCTGCCCAAGGAGGTGACGAAGCTCGGCGCCTGGATGCAGGAGAAGGTTTTCGACCAGGAGACCGACATCAAGCTATGGATGATCGAGAACGCCGACGATCACTACGAGATCGACATCTCCCGCGCAAGGCGGCTGCTTGGCTGGAAGCCGCGGCACAGCCTGACCGCTACCTTGCCGGAAATGATCCGGCGGCTGAAGGCGGATCCCACCGACTGGTACAAGAAGAACAAGCTTGAACCGTCGGCGGTCGCCGCTTCCGCGCCCGAGCTCGACCAGGCCGCCGCAAGGCTGCGGCGTCCGCTCGAGCGCTCGGACGACGAGGTCGAAGTGGAAACCGAACGCCACCGGGCCGCAACGCTCTGGGCGCCACTGACCAATGTTGCCATCGGACTGTGGCTCGTGGCGGCGCCCTTCACGCTCGGCCTGTTCGATCCCGCTTCAGCACCGATTCCGCCGGCGCTCGGACATGAGATCGCCTCGCCGGAGACGCGCGACGGAAGGCTCGGCATCAGTGAGATCGTATCCGGCCTCGCCATCCTGTCGCTGGCGCTTGTAGGCATGCGCCGGCGCTGGCGCGGACTGCAATGGATCACCGCCTCGATCGGGGTTTGGGTGATGTTCGCGCCGCTCCTGTTCTGGACCACCAGCGCCGGAGCCTACGCGACCGACACGCTGGCCGGCATGCTGATCGTCGCGTTCGCGGTGATGGTCCCGCCAACGCCGGGTATCAGCCGGCGTGCCCTTGCCGCCGATGACGACCGGCCGCTCGGCTGGAGCTATTCGCCCTCGCTCTTCACCCAGCGCATTCCCATAATCGGCCTCGCCTTTGTCGGCCTGTTCGTCTCGCGTTATCTCGCTGCCTATCAGCTTGGCCATATCGATGGCCTTTGGGAACCGTTCTTTGGCCCGGGCGAAACGCCGGCCGGCAATGGCAGCGAGGCGGTAGTCACCTCCTGGGTCTCCAAGGGCTTTCCGATCGCCGATGCCGGGCTGGGCGCCTTTACCTATGCGCTGGACATCCTCGCCGGCGCGATCGGCGACCGCCGCCGCTGGCGCACGATACCGTGGATGGTGCTTTTGTTCGGCTTGCTGGTCGTCCCGCTCGGCGTGGTCAGCGTCAGCTTCATCATCATCCAGCCGCCGCTCATCGGAGCGCTGTGCACGCTCTGCATCGTCCAGGCTGCCGTCACCGTCGTGCTCATCCCCTATTCGGTCGACGAGGTGCTGGCGAGCTGCCAGTATCTTTGGCGTGCGAAACAGGCGGGAGAGCCGTTCTGGCGCACATTCTGGTGCGGAGGCCCGGCACTTTCGGAGGACCAGACGCCGGCGCCGGATCTCGACCGGCCGCTGTCGGAAGTGGCGCGGGACTTCGTCACCGGCGGTGTGAACTTCCCATGGACCCTAGTCGCCAGCACCCTCGCCGGCGCCCTGCTGATGATCACGCCGCTCGCCTTCGGCACAAGCCCGCCGCTCTACTTCAGCGACCATGTCACCGGCTGCCTGGTCATAATGGTCGCCGTTACTGCGATGGCCGAAGTGGCGCGCGCCGTCCGCTTTCTGAACATCGCGCTTGGAGCCTGGATCGCCCTCTCTCCCTTTATCCTCGCCGGCGGTGCGGCGGCGAGCCTAGCCAATCTGGCGATCGGAGCGCTGCTGGTCGGGCTCAGCCTGCCGCGCGGCACGCGCAGCGCCGCGCATTATGGCGGTTGGGACCGGGCCATCGTATAAGGATGTTCAGCAGCGCTGGACGTGTCGAGATGAGGGTCGCCGAAGCTAGCCAAAGGATGGCGGCGCGGCGCCCTGATCGTGCCCCAACAGCGACCGCGACGCCCGCGCTCACACCGAGCCGGTCATGCCGCCGTCGACATAGATGATCTGGCCCGTCATGAAGCTCGATGCATTGGATGCCAGGAAGATCGCGGCGCCGCCCAGTTCGTCGACTTCGCCCCATCTGGCCAGCGGTGTGCGCCCGACCAGCCAGCGCGAGAATTCGGCGTCTTGCACCAGCGCCTCGTTCAGTTCTGTCCGGAAGTAGCCTGGGCCGATACCATTGACTCTGATGCCGTGTGGGCCAAGCTCGGTGGCAAGCCCCTTGGTCAGCATTTTCATCGCACCCTTCGATGCCGTGTATGGCACGATCGAGGAACGCCCCAGTTCGCTTTGCACCGAACATATGTTGATTATGGACCCGGTCTTGCGGGCCATCATCGAGCGGACCACCGGCCGGGTGACATAGAATGCACTGTAAAGGTTTGTCCGCATCAATCTGTCGAACATGTCGAGCGGGAAATCGGCGAATGGCGCGCGGTGCTGCATGCCGGCATTGTTGACGAGAATATCGATCGGGCCGCGCTCTGCTTCCAGCCTGCCGATTTCACGCTCGACGTCTTCAGCCACGGTCACGTCGAAGGTGGAGCCGATCGCCTGGATACCGGATTCGGCCAACGATCCGAGTGCCTTTTGAACGTGGTCTTCGTCCCGCCCATTGATGATCACCGTCGCGCCGGCGCTCGCCAGCGCCTTCGCCATGGCAAAGCCGATTCCGCGGCTCGATCCGGAGATGAAAGCGGTTTTGCCGGCGAGGCCGAACAGGTCCGATAGGTCGGTCAATGTTTGTTTCCCAGAGATGCGGCCAGATGCAGGCGATCGAGGCCCTGCCGTACATCGTAAGCGCGAACGACCGCTGTCAGCAATGGCGAGATTGCCGGCGATAAACGCTTATCCCCGCCAGACGCCTTCCCGGCGCAGATCGTCCATCGTGCGCGAAATGCCTTCGCGCAGGATCGACACCATGTCGTCGATCTGCTCGCGCGTGATGATCAATGGCGGCGACATCACGCACATGTTAATCAGCGGCCGGACCAACAGGCCGAGCTCGTGGCAATGCGCGTCGATGCGTTTGCCGACATCCTTGTCGAGCTGCAGTGGATCCTTGCTGTCGCGGTCGGCGACGCATTCGACGCAGCCCATCAGCCCCATGCCGCGCACCTCACCGACCACCGGCAATTCCTCCAGCGTCTTCAGTTGCGCCTGGAAGTAGGGCGCGACCTCGCGCGTATGGGCCAGCACGCTTTCGTCCAGAATATCGAGGTTCTTCAGCGCCACCGCGCAGCCGACCGGATGGCTGGTGTAGGTCAGGCCATGGCCGAACATGGCGTCCGGATGGTTCGAGCGGCGCAGCTCCTCCAGCAGCCGTTCCGAAAGGATGACGCCGCCGAGCGGGAAATAGCCTGAGGTCACCCCTTTCGCAAAGGTGATCATGTCGGGCTCGATGCCGAACACCTCGCCGGAGGCAAAGACATGGCCAAGCCGGCCGAAGGCGGTCACCACCTCGTCGGAAATATAGAGGATGTCGTTGTCGCGGCAGATCGTCCGGATGCGCTGGAGATAGCCCTCCGGCGGCACGATGACGCCGCCCGACGCCTGCACCGGCTCGCCGACGAAAGCACCGATCCTGTCGGCGCCGACACGGGCGACCATATCGCGGAATTCAGCGACCAGCGCATCGGTGAAAGCGGCAACGCTCATGCCCTTCGGACGGCGGAACGGATCGGGTGAGGACAATTTGACGACCAGCTCGTCTGCGCCATCCATCCAGTCACGGTCGCGCGGACGCCCGTTAAGCGAGGCCGACAGATAGGTCGAGCCGTGATACGCGCCGCCCCGGCTCAGGATCAGCTTCTTTTCCGGGCGGCCGCGCACATTGTTGTAAAATTGCATAAAGCGCAGCGCCGTCTCGACCGCCGAGGAGCCGCCCGTGGTGAAGAAAACATGGCTGAGATCGCCCGGCGCGTGGCCGGCGATTCGCATGGCCAGTTCCGCCGACGGCGCATTCATCGTGTACCACGGCGTGTTGTAGGACAGCGCCATCGCCTGGTCGTACATTACCTTGGCGAGCTCTTCGCGACGGTGGCCGACATTGATGCACCACATGCCCGCCGGTCCGTCGATCAGCCGCTTGCCGGTGGCATCGGTGATGTAGATGCCCTCGCCCGCGCCGATCAGGGCGCGTGCCTCCGCGCCGACCGAGCCGGCGAACGGCCAGGGCTGGACAAGATGGCGCTTGGCCAGTTCGACGGCATCCTGAGCGCCGGCTCCAGCCATTTCGGTCGAAGTGATGTCTCTTGCCGCCGCCATCTTCGCCTCGCATTGTATGCCGCAATTTCACCGGACACGAAGCTGGTTCACGCTCCAGGAAAGCTCGGCTTTCTTCGTTCATTTTGAATGGCCGTTCAATCAATATTGCAGAAATAGCGCTTGATTTCAATCCGCCGATGCGCGCATGATGAAAGAAAGCCGGCAAGCTCGGAGCACGATTGCGCCCTGGGCATAAAGTGGGAACAGATAGCCGGTTTCAGCAATGGGATGCCGCATGGCAGGACAGTCCGCGCCAGCAACCGAAATCACGCCGGAGACCCTGCCCGAGGGCCTGCAATGATGGTGGCCGCGGAAGGGTCGCCCGCTTTCGGCATGACGCGGGCGAGGCGAAACGCCCTTCTGCAATCAGAACCCGTTCAGGGTCTTGCCCTGATCAGCCCGACCTTCGTCTATGCGCTGATACTTCTGGTGCTGCCGATCCTGGCGGTCATCGCGCACTCCTTCTGGACGCAGAATTACCTCACTGTCGACCATACCTTCACGCTTGAAAACTACCGCCTTGCGCTGACCGAGCCGATCTATCGCGACCTGCTGTGGCGCTCGCTCTACATCTCGCTGACGGTGAGCTTCTTCACGGTCGTGCTCGCCTATCCGATCGCCTATTTCATCTCGTTCCACGGCGGCCGCCACAAGGGCCTGTGGCTGTTCCTGATCACCATCCCGTTCTGGACCAGCTATCTGCTGCGGGTAATGTCGTGGAAGGTCATCCTCGGCTATAATGGCGTGCTCAATTCCGGCCTGATGGGCCTTGGCATCATCGACGAGCCGTCGACCGCGCTGCTTTACAATTCGACTGCCGTCATCATCACGCTGACCCACGCCTGGGCAGCCTTCGCCATCCTGCCGATCTTCGTCTCGCTGGAAAAAATCGACCGCACGCTGGTCGAGGCGGCCACGGACCTCGGCGATGGCCCTGTCCGTTCCTTCCTGCGCGTGACGCTGCCGCTTTCGGCGCCCGGTATCATTTCGGCAGCGCTGATCGTCATGATCCCGACGGTCGGCGATTACGTCACGCCGAAGCTTGTCGGCGGCAAGGACGGCGTCATGATCGCCAATGCCATCCAGGCGCAATTCGGCAAGGCCTCCAATTGGCCGCTGGGTGCTGCACTCTCCGTCACCACGATGCTGGTTGTGACGCTGATCGCAGGCGCCACGGTTCTGATCATCCGTGCCGCCCAGCGGCTGGCACGATGAGGCCGGCGCGATGACGGCGATGCGCCGCTTGCTGCCGGGCCGATTGCTGCCGGCCTATGCGTTCCTCTACGTCGTGTTTCTCTATCTGCCGGTTATCTTCCTGCCGATCTTCTCCATCAACACCGCCGCGACGCCGAAATTCCCGCTCTCCGGCTTCACCTTGAAATGGTACCACGACCTGCCGCGCACGCCGGCGCTGCTCGACGCCACCTGGAACAGCCTGGTCGTCGGGGTATCGGCCTCCATCCTGTCGACCGTTCTTGGCATCCTCGCCGCGCGCTCGATCACCCGCTACCGCTATCCCGGCCGCCGCGCCATCAACGGCCTGATCATGGCGCCGCTGGTACTGCCCGAAATCATCGTTGCCATCTCCTTGCTACTGGTGATCCTGCAACTCGGTTTGAGCCTGTCGCTGTTCACCGTCGTGCTTGGCCACGTCCTGGTCTGCGTTCCCTATTCGATGACGGTGCTGACCGCCGGCTTCGAGGGCTTCGACCGCAGCCTGGAGGAAGCCTCCGCCGATCTCGGCGAGAGCGCCTTCGGCACGTTTCGGCGGGTGACGCTGCCGATGGTGGCGCCGGCGATCATTTCAAGCCTGCTCGTCTGCTTCACCATTTCGCTCGATGAGTTCCTCATCGCCTTCTTCCTGACCGGCACCGAGGCTACACTGCCGATCTATATCTGGGGCCAGTTGCGTTTCGCCGCGAAACTGCCCGGCGTGCTGGCGCTGGGCACGCTGTTGCTGGTTGCCTCGTTTCTTTTGATGACCATCGCCGAAATCCTGCGCCGCCGCGCGGCCAGACGCACCCAGAACGAGGGAGGCCTCCATGCCTGAGCGGCCCCAAATCGAGCGCTCTATGATCGAGATCCGCAACGTCACGCGCAGCTATGGTTCGTTCAAGGCGCTGGACGACGCCTCGCTGACCATCAGGGAGGGCGAATTCTTTTCGCTGCTTGGCCCGTCCGGCTGCGGCAAGACCACGCTGTTGCGTATGATTGCCGGTTTCGACAACCCGACCAGCGGCTCGATCTCCGTCGATGGCCAACCGATGGAAGGCATCCCCGCCAACGGCCGGCCGACCAACATGGTGTTCCAGAACTACGCCATCTTCCCGCACCTCAATGTCGAGCAGAACGTCGCCTATGGCTTGAAGCGGCTGAAGCTGGCCGGCACGGAGGAAAGGCGCCGCGTCGAGGAAGCCCTCGCCCAGGTGTCGCTGACCGGCCTCGGCAAGCGGCTCGCCACCGAGCTTTCCGGCGGCCAGCGCCAGCGCGTGGCGCTGGCTCGCGCGCTGGTGATGCGCCCAAAAGTGCTTTTGCTCGACGAGCCGCTGTCGGCGCTGGACAAGAAGCTGCGCGAGCAGATGCAGGTCGAACTGCGCCGCCTGCAGCAGGCGGTCGGCATCACCTTTGTCCTGGTAACCCACGACCAATATGAGGCACTGGCGATGTCGGATCGCATCGCAGTGATGTTCGGCGGCATGATTGCGCAGGTCGCATCGCCGAAGGAGATCTACCAGCGGCCGGTCAATCGCCAGGTGGCCGACTTCCTCGGCGGCATGAATTTCGTCAAAGCGGAGATCGTCGAGGAGAACGGCGCCTCGCTGGTGCTCGACACGCTGGGCTTCGGCCGCGTCAAGACCGACAAGCCGAAAGCTTTTGTGCGCAATGGCACCGCCGCGACGCTTGGCATCCGGCCCGAGCGCCTGCGCGTTCTGTGGGACGATGCGACGGCAAAATTCGAGGTCGCCGGCAAGGTGGTCGAGCGCCATTATTTTGGCGAGATCACCCATTTGATCGTCGAGATACCAAGGCTGGAAAAGCCGTTGTCGGTGACCGAGACCAACGACTTCGGCGCCGACGACATTCCGGTCGGCACCACGATCCGCCTCGCCTACGACCCAGAGGCCTTGGTGGCGATGGCAGATTGACGCTATCTCACCTCCAATTCGGCGGACAGATAGTCACTTAATCGATTGTCGCCTGCCTTCTTTGAATCCTCCAGCAGCATTTTAAGATCATCAATGTCGACCAATCCATGGTTCTGCAAATAGACGACTGTAAGCTCCGGGTCGAACCCGCACTTGAGATTACCCAATTGGCTAAGCACGTGATAATGCGCACGGTCGCCGGACTTCCAAACAGCAAATGAGTTGATCGGCCAGCCGCCCTGAAGGTCAGCTTTAAGTGAGCTTGCCGAGTATTCGCAGACCTTCTTTAAGGTATTGTCGAGTTCACCAATCTCGATTGGGTGGGGCGCCGAATAATAGCCAGCCGCAAATCCTGTAACTGCCATGACCGCACCGGTGAGTACGATCTTCGAGACCGTTTTCATACCGCTCAGATCTCCTCGATCAACCGCCGCGCCATTTTTCGCCCGGCGACGATTGCACCCTCGACATAGCCTGGGAATGACGGCGACAGCTCCGACGAGGCGAAATGGACCGGCGGCGCGCCGGCGCGGATGATGCGTTCGGCATTGGTTGCCGTCGCATCGACGATAAGGTCGCTGTAGCCGCCACCGCTCCAGCGATCGTCCGTCCAGTCACGGTAGCTGAGATCGGAGAAGCCGGCCGCCTCGGCGCCGAGCGCTTGCTCCAGTTTTGACGTCACCTTAGCGCGCAGTTCCGCCTCGCCCAGTTCGCGCCAGCGCCGGGCCAGCGGCCCGCCGATGAAGACGACAAGTGCTGGATGACCGTCGTCATTGCCGGCGTCGCAGGCAAAAAGCCCGTGCGGATCGCGCCACATCACCATGCCGCTCAAGCCCCTGTCGCGCCAGAAGGCCGTGGGATAACGCGCCAGCATCTTGATTACCGCGCCGCTTTGCCAGACGCCGAGCGCTGCTTCCAGCGCAGCCGGCAGCAGCGGTACGAAATCCAGTCTCGACGCCATCATCGGCGGGACTGCGACCAGCACCGCTCGCGCCTCGATTGAGCCTGCGGCCGAGACGACGCGAACCCCTTCCGCTCGACGCTCGATGGTCTTGACCGGCGTGTTCAGCCGCAGGCGACCACCGAGGTCGCGGGCCAGGTCGTCTGCCAGCGAATGCATGGTTTCGCGCACGAAATACTGCAGTTCCGACACCTCGTTGGTGATGCGGCGGTCGTTGTCGATCAGGTACCACAGCGGCAGCCTTTCCATTGCCAGGCACCAAAGGCCCTCGATCAGCGAATGAAAGACCGCCTTGGCTTCATCGGGATCATTCTGGCGATCGAGCCATGCCGCGACGGTCAAACCGGCAATGGCCGGATCGTCCGGTGCAATCGCGTTCATCCGCTCGCGTATTCGCATGGCGGTGCCATAAGTGCGCTCGGCTTGCGCCTCGCTCATCCGCGGTTGGGTGATGAATTCGCCGGCGAAATGCGTCCCGACCAGCGTCTTGCCGCGTGCCCGCACCAGCGCCATCAGTTCGGGCATGTCCTCGCACAGGAACTGGCCGCCGCTGTCGATGCGCTCGCCGAGCCCGTTCGGCATGGCTTCGACGCGTCCGCCGACGCGGTCGCGGGCTTCGAGCAGCACGAAATCGACGCCAGCGTTGTTCAGCTCATGCGCCGCCGACAGGCCGGTGAAGCCGGCGCCGACGACGACCACCTCGGCTCGTTCGATCTCGGACGTCAATAGCCGGCCTTGATCTTCTCGAATTCGGCGATCATCCGCTGCTTGAGCTCCGGCGCCACCGGCTGCTGGAACAGCGTCTTGTCGAGGGACTTGTCGAGATCGTCGAAGCCGCGCTCGGCCAGGATCTTGGGATCGATCGCCGCCATGGCAGCGGCGTTGCCATGGCCATAGCCGAACGTCTTGACCAGATAGTCGGATACAGCAGGCGCATTGACAGCGTTCAGGAAATCATAGGCCTGGTCGAGATCACCCGGTGCGTCCTTCATCAGCACATAGCCGCACACCCATGTCGACAGGCCTTCCTTGGTATCGCGGTTCATGGCGATCGGCACGCCTTGGCCCTTGAGGGTGACGAAAGTCTCGTTCCAGCCCCAGGCGAGATCGACCTCGTTGCCGGAGAAGGCCTGATTGATATCGGTGTCGTCGGTCCAGTAGAAGCGGATGTTCTTGTGCACGTCACGCAGAAATGCCGAGGCGTCCTTGAACTGCGCGTCGGTCATCTTGTTCCAGTCCTTGAGGCCGATGACCAGGCTGGCCAGCACGTAGGCGTCGTCGACATTGTCGCCAATGGTAACGCGCCCCTTGAACTTCGGATCGGCAAAGATCCTGAGCGACTGCGCCTGATCCGGCGTCACATTGTCGGTGCGGTAAAGCAGGGCCGTATTGCCCCAGTCGAAAGGCATGAACCAGGCCTTGCCGTCAGCGGTGGTGGCGAGATCCTTCATCGCCATGATGCCGGGATTGAGATCCTTCCAGCCGGCGATACGGCTGGTGTCGAGCGGCTGCAGCATGCCGGCCTCGCGCCATTTCACCACGCTTTGCGAGCAGGGATGCGCAATGTCCGCCTTGAAGCCGGCCCGCATTTTCTGAAAGGCCTCTTCCTCGTCGCCGAAGAAGGCGAAGGTCGGCTCGGCGCCTTGTTCGGCGGTGTAGGCCGGATGCAGCAGCGGGTCCTCATAGCCCGACCAGTCGAACACGACGAGGTCGCCGCCGCCTGCCGCAAGTGCCGCGACTGTGCCTGCGCCGATTGCGCAGGCCGCGGCGATGGCCAGGCGGCGAAGCACGGAATTCATGGCGCAAAGCTCCTCATCGCGGGAAACACCGCGGCGACGTTAGGAGAATTCGGGAGCTTTGGCGAGCCCGTCCGCCCGCTATGTCCGTGGGCAGACGGGCCAAGCGAGGAGAGCTCAATAGCCGGCTTTGATCTTCTCGAACTCGGCGATCATCTTGAGCTTGAGATCGGATGGAACCGGCGACTGGAACAGCGTCTTGTCGACGAACTTCTGCACGTCGTCATAGCCTTTCTCCTTTAGCACCACCTGGTCGACGCCGGCCATGCCATTGGCATTGGCCTGGCCGTAGCCCCAGTCCTTGACCAGGACCTTGGCGACTTCCGGATCGTTGACGGCGTTGAGATAATCATAGGCCTTGTCGGCATTGCCGGGCGCATCCTTGAACAGCACATAGCCGCAGACCCAGGTCGAAATGCCCTCGTCGGTGTCCTTCTTGGCCTTGATCGGCACGCCGGCGGCGACAGACTGCACCGTCGCGTCGTTCCAGGCCCATGCGAGATCGACCTCGCCGCCGCTCAACAGCTGCACGATATCGGTTGAGTCGGTCCAGTAGGAGCGGACGTTTTTGTGCACCTGGCGCAGGAAGCCTGATGCCTGTTTGAACTGGTCATCCGTCATCTTGGTCCAGTCCTTCAGGCCGATGGCGAGACTGGCCAGCGCGTAGGCGTCGTCGACATTGTCACCGACGGAAACCCGGCCCTTGAACTTCGGATCGGCGAAGGCCTTCAACGACTGCACGTCCTTCGCATCGATCTTGTCGGAATTGTAGGTCAGCTGCGTGTTGCCCCAGTCCCAAGGCATGAACCAGGCCTTGCCGTCGGCGGTGGTGGCGAGATCCTTCATCGCCATTATGCCGGGATTGAGGTCTTTCCAGCCTGATATCTTCGAGGTGTCGAGCGGCTGCAGCAGGCCGGCCTCGCGCCATTTCACCACGCTTTGCGAGCAGGGATGGCCAAGATCGGCCTTGAAACCGGAGCGGACCTTTTCGAACGCCTCGTCCTCGTCGCCGAAGAAGGTGAAAGTCGGCGAATCGCCGTTCTTTTCGACATATTTCGGATGGAAGCCGGGCTCCTCGTAGCCAGACCAGTCGAACACGACGAGATCCTTGTCCGCAGCCAGCGCCGCCGCCGAAGCGGCGAGCGCTCCGGCCAATGCCAATGTCAGCGTCAATGTCAGCGTCGGGCGTCGCGTCATTGTCTTCATTGCTGTTCCATCCTCTTTTGATTGTTTCACGCCGGCTTGGCACCGCCGGCTGTCGGCCACGGATAATGCTTGGGAAATGCCGCGGACAGGAACGCGTTCGCGGCCTGCAGCGCAGTCTCGCGCGTGGTGTCTTCGGTGCCCATCATCAGCCGCAGCCACAGTCCCTCCAGCATGGCGCTGAGCGCCAGCGCTATCACCTGCGGCTCATAAGAATAGCCGCCGCTCTGCTTGAGCGTCGCGCAAAGGTCGATAAAGATGTTCTGATAGACGGCGTCGCGTGCGCTGCTCAGCGCCTGATAGGTCGGCCGCGATTTGGCTTCGCCCCAGAACGCACACCAGGCCGCCAGCTTGCGCTTGTTGCAGATCGAGCGGTCGAAATCGGCCGCGACCAATGCCTGCAACTGGCGGGCGGGATCATCGCCGGCCTTCTGCAAGGCGCTGCGCCAATGCGCCGAATACTCGTCATACATGTATTGCAAAGTCGCGACGAGCAGCTTCTCCTTGCTTTCGAAATGGAAATTGACGATGCCGCGCGACAGGCCGGCACCGTCGGCAACGTCGGCCATCGTCGTATCCGAATAGCCGCGCTTGGCCAGTGAATCGATCGTCGCTTCGATCAGTTGAAGCTGCCTGGTCTCTTTCGACGCCTTGCGGCCACGCTTTTCGGTGTCGCTCTTTCGCGTCGCCTCGAGGAGGGCTTCGCGCGCCTCTGTTGTCTTCATGGGATTGATGGTCTCCAGCATCGCCGGCTAGCCAACCGGCTTTCGGCCGCGAAGATGAGTGGGACGGTGCTCGCCTGTGTCAAGCACCTTCTGCATGGCTTCCCAGGTTCGTATATTCTTGTCGACATAGGCCGCGCCGACGGCAGCCGCGACCACCGGGTAGAGCGGCCCCTTCAAGCGGTTCAGCTCCTCCCCCCGCGATCTCGCGATACCAGGGATTGCGGTCGCGCACGGTGATGTCGGCAAAGCCGGCCTGGCGCATCGCCTGCACATAGCGGGCCGGCGATGCCATGGCGAAGGACAGGCCTTCAGCGGCGACATAGGCCTTCATCTCGGGCGACGGCTCGCCATCATGCGAGATCATCCAGTTCGACGCGGCAAAGACGCCGCCAGGCTTCAGGACGCGGAATATCTCGGCGAACAATGCATCCTTGTTCGCCACGTGCAGCAGCGCGTCCTTGGAAAATACGACGTCGAAGGCACCGTCGGCAAAAGGCAGCGGTCCTGGCGCCGCCTGGATGAAATCGGCGCGACGCGCGAGCCCGCGCGCAGCGGCCCGCTTCCTGGCCATCTCGATCACGGGCCGTTCGACGTCGAAGCCTGTGAGGTGGGCCGCGCGGTGACGCTCGATGAGATGCAGCGTGATGCCGCCGGAACCGCAGCCCATGTCCAGGACTGTCTTGCCCGCAAGCGACAGCCCTTCGACGACCCGGTCGACCTCTTCTGGCCCACCCGGCGACAAATAGCCGTCGCCCCACAGCGCCTCGAGGAAGCGGATGGCGGTGTCGTCATACTCCGGTTCGGCCTCTGCCGTTTCGATCATCAAACCCTGGTCCCAAGGCTATCCTCGAATGAGCCAAAGCCTAGCGCATAAACACGAAAACGCAACATCATTTGTTGAACATTCATTCAATATGGCTGGACAGGATGACCGTCTTCGTGCGAAATTCGGCTTATTGGGGGCGCATCACACGAAAAGAAGGTCGGGCACGATGAAGGCTGGGCCAAAGTGAAGAGCTGGGACGCGATCGTCATCGGCGGCGGGCATAACGGGCTGGTCAATGCCTGCTACCTGCAGCGTGCCGGGCTCGACGTGCTGGTCGTCGAGAAGAACGACTGGGTCGGTGGTGCCGCCACCAGCCGCGAGCTGACGCCCGGCTTCCTCTATTCCAACTGCTCCTATGTCTGCTCGCTGTTCCGCCCGGAGATCATGCGCGACCTCGAGCTGCCGCGCTTCGGCCTGCAGGTGATCTCCTATGAGGGCGGCGCGGTGTTCACCCGCGATGGCGACTATCTCGCCAACTACCGCGACCACGATGCCCACCGGCGCGAATTCGCGCGGTTCTCCAAACGCGATGCCGAGGCCTATGATCGTTATGCCCGCGACGTGACGCGGCAGTGCCGCTTCATCCAGCCGCTGCTGATGCGCACGGCGCCCGACCCGACCAGCCTGCGGCCGCGCGACCTTGGCGAACTGCTCTATCTCGGCAAGAAGTTCACGGGGCTCACTGCGGAGGAAATGGCGCTGACGCTGCGCTTCTGGACCATGTCGATCTCCGACTTTCTCGACGAATATTTCGAGACCGACGTGATCAAGGCGAATTTCGCTTTGTCCGGCATCATCGGCACCGCGCTCGGGCCGATGTCGCCCGGCACCGCCTATGTCCTGCTGCATCATTATATGGGCGAGGTCGACGGCTCGGTCGGCGCCTGGGGCTATGCGCGCGGCGGCATGGGCGCGGTCACCGAGGCGCTCGCCGCATCCTTCCAGGCTTCGGGCGGCACCATCCGTACCGGCGCCGAGGTCGACCCATGTGCTGATCCGGCGCGGCAAGGCCAATGGCGTGGTGCTGGCCGGCGGCGAGGAAATATACGGCAAGCTCGTGGTTTCCAACGCCGACGTGAAGCGCACCTTCCTCAAGCTGGTCGAGGAAAAGGAATTGCCCGAGATTTTCCTGCGCCGGGTCAGGAATTTCAAGATCCGCGGCTCGTCAGGCAAGGTCAACATCGCGCTCGATTCACTGCCGGAATTCCCGGCGCTGCCGAAGGATTCGCCCGTCTATTGTGGCGACATGCATTTCACCGATTCGATCGAGCGCATGGAGCGTGCCTATGACGACTGGAAGGCCGGGCGCTGGTCGGCCGATCCTTTCCTCGACATGGTGATCCCGACGACGCTCGACCCGACCATGGCTCCACCCGGCAAGCATTTCATGAGCTGCTTCGTGCAATATGCGCCACCGAAGGTGGACGGCCGCGGCTGGACCGACGCCGACCGCGACGGCTTTGCCGAAAGCGTGATCGCGCAGATATCGGACTATTCGCCGGGCTTCCGCGACCGCATCGTCCACATGGAAGTGCGCACGCCGCGCGAGATCGAGGCCGAGGTCGGCCTCACCGAAGGCAATATCTTCCAGGGTGAATTGACCTTCGACCAGTTGTTGTTCAACCGCCCCGTGCCGGGCTACGCACAATACCGCTCGCCGGTCGATGGACTCTACATTTGCGGCTCCTCGACCCATCCCGGTGGCGGCGTCATGGGCGCGCCGGGCCGCAATGCCGCCGCCGAGATCCTGCGTGATCTCGCCAAGCCAAATCAGCATATGAGCCCGGCCCATGACGTCATCTGACAAATGGGATGTTGTCGTCATCGGCGGCGGCCATAATGGCCTCGTCGCCGCCGCCGTTCTGGCGAAGAGCGGCCGCAAGGTGCTGGTGCTGGAAGCCGCCGGCGAGGTCGGCGGCGCCGCGCGCACGGAGGAATTCGCGCCCGGATTTCGTGTTTCGTCGATCGCCCATCTGCTGAACCGGCTGCACCCCGATGTGGTGAAGGTATTGGAGCTGGAGAAGCACGGGCTGCAGGTCGCACGCGGCGACTTCGCGCCGTCGGTGGTGCTGGCGAAAAGCGGTCCGCCGCTTTTCCTGCATGGCGCCTATGGCGAGGTGCTGACCGGCACCAGTCCTGCCGAGCAGTCCGCCTGGAAGGAGTTGCGGGCACAGCTGCTGCGCTACGCCGGCATCCTGAAGCTGTTCTTGTCACGCCGGCCGCCCGATCTCGGCGCCATGTCGCTCGCCAACACGGCAGCGCTCGGCCAAACCGGACTGGCGCTGAAGAAGCTTGGCAAGGAGGACATGCGCGATTTCCTGCGCGTGCTGTTGATGAACGTTGCCGACCTGCTCGACGAGCAGCTTGCCGACGACCGGCTGAAGGGCCTGCTTGCCTTCGACGCTACGCTCGGCAGCCATCTTGGCCCGCGCTCGCCGACCTCGCTGCTCGGTCTCTATTACCGCCTGGCCGGCGAGACCGGCGGTTCCGCCGGCGCGCAGATGCTGCCGAAGGGCGGCATGGGCGCCGTCATAGCCGCCATTCGCGCATCGGCGCAATAGGCCGGCGTGACCATCCGCACCGCGACGCCGGTGGCAAAGATTATCGTCGAGAAGGGCCGCGCCGTCGGCGTGCTGCTCGACAGCGGCGAGGAAATCCGCGCGACAACGGTCGTGTCCGCCATCAACCCGGCGACGACCATGGTCGACCTTGTCGGCCCGCGTGAAGTCGACACCGGCTTCGTTCGCAAGGTCGGCAATATCCGCATGAAGGGCGATGCTGCGAAGCTCAATCTGGCGCTCGACCAGCCACCGCAATTCGTCGGCGTCGATGCCGCCGGCCACCGTGGCCGTCTCGTCATCGCGCCCTCGACCGATCATGTCGAGCGCGCCTTCAACCCGTCGAAATATGGCGAGTTCTCACCCGAACCGGTGATGGAGATCACGCTGCCCTCGCTGTCGGACGCCTCGCTCGCGCCCGAGGGGGCCTGCGTGCTGTCCGCGGTGGTGCAATACGCCCCCTATGCCTTGAAAGAGGGCTGGAGCGTCGGCAAGCCGAAATTCCTCAAAGTCTTGATGGCTGAACTCGAGGCTTATGCGCCGGGAATCGGCGGCAGCGTGCTCCATGCCGACCTGCTGACGCCGGCCGACATCGAGGCGCGCTACCGGATGCCGGGTGGGCACTGGCACCACGGCGAACTGCAGGCCGACCAGATGCTGATGTCACGGCCGATCTCCGGCTGGTCCGGCTACGACACGCCGGTGGACGGGCTGTTCCTTGCAGGCGCCGGCTCGCATCCGGGCGGCGGGGTCTCCGGCGTGCCGGGCCTGAATGCCGCAAGGCGCATCATTACGGTGAGGGGGTAGCTGTCATGGTGCAACGAGCCAAGACCGTGCTCCACGGCGAAAGAACGCCGTGATGAACCATCAGCCCATTGGCCCATCCGATGCCCGCATCGCGGCACAATCCCATTTCCGCAGTTTGCGCCTCGACACGCCGTTCCAGGCGCGCATTGATGCGCTGGCGAAGACGAACGACTGGTACAATTGGGCCGGCTATCGCGCCCCACATTCCCTATGGGACGAGGATCTCGAATATTTCGCCATCCGCAGCCAGGCCGCTCTGTTCGACATCTCGCCGATGACGAAGTACCGCATCGAGGGACCGGATGCCGAGACCTTCCTCGACCGCCTGACATTGCGCGACGTGACTAGGCTGAAGCCCGGCCGCGTCAACTACACCGCCTGGTGCGACGATCAGGGCTTTGTCCTCGACTACGGCACGTTGTTTCGGCTATCGCCGACACGGTTCCGGCTGTGCTCGCAGGAGCGGCATCTGCCGTGGCTTCTGGACAGCGCCATTGGCTTCGACGTGGCGGTTGAAGAAGAGACCGAAACCGTCGCCGGCCTCGCCTTGCAAGGCCCGACCTCCTTTGCCGTGCTGCGCGATGCAGGTTTTGCAGGTATAGAAAAACTGAAAATATTCGACCTCGCCGAGTTTCCGCATGACGGCGTCACCATCACCATCTCGCGCACCGGCTTCACCGGCGATCTCGGCTACGAGTTGTTCGTGCAAACGGACAAGGCGCTCAGCCTCTGGGATCGGCTGATGACGGCGGGCGAGCTGCGCGGCATCCGCGCCATCGGCTACGCCGCATTGAACCGCGCCCGGCTCGAAGCCGGGCTGATCGTCGCCAATGCAGATTTCGTCACCGCCGAGCATGCCATCCGCGCCGATCGCCTGCGCATGCCGGACGAGATCGGCCTCGGCTTCATGGTCGACTTGGAAAAGGGTCATTTCAACGGCCGCCGCGCAATACTCCACGCACGGGCGAAGAAGCGTCTTCGCCATGTCCTGGTCGGGTTGCAGATCGAGGGCAATATCCCGGCCGAGCATGCGATCGTCTACCACAGGAAAAGCCAGGAGGTCGGGCTGGTCAGCGCCGCCATGTGGTCGCCAATGGCCAAGCGCAACATCGCCATCGCCTCGCTGACGCGGCCGTTCGGCGAGACCATCGTCGACGACCTCTGGGTCGAGATCTACGCCACGCGCGAACTGCAGTACCAGAAGCTGATGAAGCGGGCCAAAATCGTGGCGCGGCCGTTCGTCAGGCTCGACCGCCGCACCGCCAATCCGCCCGCGGATTTCTGAGCATGTCCGACGAAGCCGAACGTCATGAGGATGACGCCGAAGCCGCCGAACAGTGGCAGCTGGTCAACACGCCGCTCGGCGAAAAATGGTCGGGCCGCACCCGCTATGCAGCGGCCATGTTCTTCTACAAACGTGGCGAGATGAGCGCTGAAACGCTGGAGGTCTACCGCATTTGTGCGAGGCTGGACTCGACCGATCCGCTGCCGATCATCCGCGATCGCGGCATTGGCCAGGACTGGCTTAAACGCATAGGTTTTGAATAACTCGCCCTGGGGCGTGTTGAGATTCAGGTCAGGCCGAGTCGAAAATTGTGGGTTCCGAGAACCGGAGCGGAGCGTACTTTTGGGTGCCCTAGCCGATGGTCTTTTCCAGCATACTGAGCCAATTGCGATAGGCGATCTTCTCGATCAACGCGCGCCCGAAGCCGCGTGCTGCGAACGCGTCGAGCAGCTTCGGCAGGCCGGCAACGTCGCCGATCACGGCAGGAATCATGGCGCCGTCGAAATCCGAGCCGAGGCCAACGCCGTCTTCGCCCAGCGCCTGCAGCAGCGAATCGACATGGCGCACCATGATGTCGAGGCTGGTGTCGGCGTTCATCCTGCCGTCCTCACGCAGGAACCCGGTGGCGAAGTTCAGCCCGACCATGCCGCCCGAGTCGCGGATTGCGCCGAGCTGCCATTCGGTGAGGTTGCGCGAATGGCCGCAAATCGCGTGCACGTTGGAGTGGGTCGCGACCAGCGGTGCATCGCTGATTTCGACGACGTCGCGAAAACCTTTTTCGTTGAGATGCGAAAGATCGATCATGATCTTCAGCTGGTTGCAGGCTTTCACCAGCGCCTTGCCGGCATCGGTCAGCCCTGGCCCTGTATCGGGCGACGACGGAAAACGGAACGGCACGCCGTGGCCGAAGGCATTGGGACGGCTCCAGACGATACCGAGCGAACGCAGGCCGGCTGCGTGGAGGACGTCAAGCAGGGTGAGCTCAGGATCGATCGCCTCGACCCCTTCGATATGGAACACCGCCGCGATCGAGCCTTGCGTCATCGCCTTCCTCACGTCGCCGGCGCTGCGGCAAACGGTGAGCGCCGAAGCCCGCTCCAGCCTGAACAGGATCGAGGCCATCGCCATGGTGGAGTTGAGCGCATCGGCGCGCGGAACCTCGGGCGGCAAGGGCTCGCTGTCACTCGGCGCCAGCGGCACCGAGCCGCGTTTGGATTTCTCGACAGGCGGCGGGAAGATCGCGAACATGCCGCCGGCAAATCCGCCTTTCTTCGCGCGCGGCAGGTCGATATGGCCACCCGGCGTCCCCTCGACGAACAGCTTTTCGACGTCCGCATCCTTCGACTGGTAGAGCCTGAGCAGCGTATCGTTGTGGCCGTCGAAGACGGGAACGAGATCGGATTCGGTCATGGAGGGCCATTCGGTTGAAGTGGTCGGGCCGCAGACGGCGAGCCGGTTTGTTGGCAATACTTAGGCAAGACGGGCGCTCTTCGCAAATCCCGCATGTTGCCGCTGTGTTTGTACGCCTCCAATGGCCGAAGAGGCCCGCGGTAAAGCCGCGCACCCTTTCTCCTGTCATTCATCGATGGCTGTCTCTTACCGCTTCAGCACGTCCGCCCATTCCGGATGGCGACGGAACTGGGCATTGGCGAACGGGCAAAGCCGGATGATCGTTTTGCCCGCCGCACGCGCATCCTCGACGGCACGGGTGACCAGGCGAAGCCCCGCGCCCTGGCCGCGAAATGCATCCGGCACTTCGGTATGGTCGATGATGATCTGGTGCTCGCCGATCTTGGTGAAAGTCATCTCCGCCTCGGCGCCGCCCGGCCCACGCAGGAGATAGCGGCCCTTCGAGCCGCGGTCCTCCAGTTCGATCTCCGGCAATAGGTCAGACATGGCTTGCGGTCCTTTCGTCCGGCGCCACGGCGAACAACCGCCGCGCCGCCTCGATCTCGCTCGGCCGCACCTCATGGCCGCCGTCATGCCACTCGACTGTGACATCGGCGCCATCGGCGCGCAAATAGGCTTCGAGCCGCACCGTCAAATTAGGCGGACAGACCGGGTCCCGCCTGCCGGCGGTGACCAGGATGTGACTGCCGCCAAGGCTGCCCTTGACCTCCGGCTCGAACGGGATCAGCGGATGCATCAGCACCGTTGCGTCGAACAGCGACGGCTCGGCAAACAGCACCGAGGCCAGGATGTTGGCGCCGTTGGAGTAACCGAGGCCGAGCACCGAAGATGGCTTTGCCGCCTCGACATGTGCCTTGACGAAGCCGGCCATCTTCTCTGTCGCTCGCGTGAGGTCGCCCATGTCGTAGACGCCCTCGCCGGCGCGGCGAAAGAAGCGTGCAGCGTCTTGTTCCGAAACATCGCCGCGCGGAGCGACGATCGTCGCTTGCGGCACAAGATCGCGTCCAAGCGACAGAAGCTGGGCCTCGTCGCCGCCGGTGCCATGGAAGACGAAGAGCAGCGGTCCATCAGGCGAACCGGGCAGCACCTTGTGAATATACGAATCCTTACTCACGACGTTGCCCTCAGTCTTCCAGTTTCTGCAGATGCTGCTCGAGATAGGGCCGCAAATGCTGGTGTTGTGACGGCAGCTTCAGCGCCTCACCAAGATGGGCGGTGTCCTCGTCGCGGTCGAAGCCGGGCTCGTTGGTAGCGACTTCGAACAGCACGCCGCCCGGTGTGCGGAAGTAGATCGCCCAGAAATAGTCGCGGTCGATTACCGGCGTCACCTGATAACCGGTATCGAGCAGCGCCTTGCGCACTTCGAGCTGCTTGGCGCGGTTCTCGACGGCGAAGGCGACATGGTGGACCGAGCCGGCGCCGAGATTGGCGAAGCCGGCCCCTGGCAGCGATTCGATATCGACGACATCGGCGCCGTTGCCGTTCTTCACCGTTAGCCGCCTGACATTGCCGGACTTGTCGACCTCCTCATAACCCATGAATTTCAGCAGCTCTTCGGTGGCGCCACTATCTTTCAGCCTGAGCGACACTGAGTGAAAGCCGCGGATCGCCTCGTCAGTGGGAATGCCACCCTTGGCCCAGGGCGCTCGGCTGTCCGCTCTGTCCTCGACCAGCGCAAAACCGTCGCCGTCGGGACCGGCGAAGGCAAGACGCTTCTCGCCGAACGTCTCCTCGCGAGAAAGCCCTGTGACACCTTGCTCGGCAAACCGTTTCTCCCAATAGCCGAGCGTGCCCTCGGGCACCGAGTAAGTGGTTGTGCCGACTTCGCCGACTCCATGGCGGCCCTTGCCCATGTTGGGGAAGGGGAAATAGGTCATCACCGAGCCGGGCATGCCGACCTCGTCGCCGTAATAGAGGTGGTAGACGTCGGGCGCGTCGAAATTGACGGTTTTCTTGACCCGCCGCAGGCCGAGCGTCCCGGTGAAGAATTCATTGTTCTGGCGCGCGTCGCTGGCCATCGAGGTGACGTGATGCAGGCCCTTGACCTGGTCGAGCATGTTTCTGCTCCTTCCCTTGTACTGGTGCGGCCCTTGCCGCTGTCCACGCAAATATGAGGATCCGGCTCCTGGCTGCAAAGATGGCAAACACAGAATGGACTGTGCTGTTAAAGTGAACGATCAAACAGGTTTTGTTCACCATTCGTCAAACTGGACCGGCTTGCATATTCGCCGAAATTGCGCTCCATGAGCGACGTAGCCGGCATGAGGATATAGCGGTTGATTGGAAAACGCCCCAACATTCTCCTGATCACCTGCGACCAGTGGCGCGGCGACTGCCTATCGGCTGCTGGCCACAAGGTGGTAAGAACGCCGAATGCCGACGCGTTGGCTGCAGAGGGCATTCTTTTCAAGAAGCACTATGGCGGCGCCGCGCCTTGCTCGCCGGCTCGCGCCTGCCTCTACACCGGCCTCTACCAGATGAACAATCGTGTCTGCCGCAATGGCACACCGCTCGACGCCCGCCACGGCAACATAGCGCTCCGGGCGCGTGCCCTCGGCTATGAACCGACGCTGTTCGGCTATACTGATATGGCACGCGATCCGCGTACGCTGGCGCCTGGCGACCCGCAGCTGAAGAGCTATGAAGGCGTGCTGCCCGGCTTCACCGTACGTCAGCTTCTGCCCGAGCACCAGAAGCCTTGGCTGTCATGGCTCAAGGCGCGCGGCGTCGATGCCGGCGCCGGCTCCCCCGACATCCATCTCCCGGTGGGTGAAATCCCGGAAAACGACGGCGGGGTTAGCAACGCCCCGCCCGTCTATTCGAAGGACGAAACGCCGTCGGCCTTCCTGGCCGGCGAATTTATCCGCTGGCTCGGCGAACAGGAGCGCGATGCGCCGTGGTTCGCGCACCTTTCCTTCATCAGTCCTCACCCACCCTTCATCGTGCCGGCGCCTTACAACGCCATGTACGATCTGGCCATCGGTCCAGCTTTTGACCGCGCCGAAAGCTGGCAGGCCGAAGCAGCAAGCCACCCTTATCTCGCCTATGAACTTGACCGGCAGGAACGGTCGAAATTCCGGCCCGGCTCGGAGGGCAAGGTGCGCGACTGGGGCGACGATAATTTTCGCCGCATCCGGGCGCTTTATTACGGCATGATCTCGGAGAGCGATGCGCAGCTTGGCCGGGTCTGGCAAGCAGTCAAGGCGGCCGATGCATGGGACGACACCGTCATCGTGCTGACCTCCGACCACGCCGAGATGATGGGCGACCATTTCATGCTGGGCAAGGGCGGCTTCTTCGACGGCAGCTTCCATATTCCGCTGATCATTCGCGATCCGCGCCGCCGAAAGGCTGTCGGCAGCAGCGTCGACCGCTTCACCGAGGCGGTGGATTTGGCGCCGACCTTGCTCGAGCTCACTGGCGGCGAAGTGCTGCCGCATCTCGACGGCCGCTCGCTGGCGCCTTTCCTGGACGCGACGGAGCCGGACGCCTGGCGCGACGCGGCCCATTGGGAGTTCGATTTCCGCTCGATCGCGGATGGTGATGCCGAACGGTATTTTGGCATCGGTCAACGCCAGTGCAATCTCGCCGTCATCCGTACGGAAAAGTACAAATATGTGCATTTCGGCGGTGGCCTGCCGCCCTTGCTCTTCGACCTCGAGAAAGACGCCGGCGAGGTGACCAGCGTCGCGGACGACCCAGCCTGTCGGCCGGCGCGGCTGGAACTTGCCGAAAAGCTCCTTGCCTGGCGGGCCGAGCATCTCGACCAGTCGCTGGCGCTCGCCGAATTGACGCATGACGGCGTTACCGGCCATGTCGCGGGCCTGCCTTTTGCGTCGACATGAGAAAGCCCGCGCCGTTGCCGGCGCGGGCTTACCTGTCGACTGAGATGCAGCTTACCGCATGATCATGCGCTGTTTGTCGCGGTTTTGCGCATAGCTGCCCTTGTCATAGGCGGCCTGCGCCTCGAGCTGCTCCTTGGTGAAGTTCGTGTAGAGATAGCGCTTGCCGTTCTTGTCGGTCATGAATTTCAGGTTGTCCATACCGACTGCCACCTCCTTCTCGCCGACGCCGAGGAAGCCGCCGACGTCGATGATGACTGCGTCGACCTTCTTGTCGCCGCTCAGCACGACGTCGCCGATCTCGCCGACATTGGCATCATTGGCGCCGTAAACGGTTGTTCCAACCAGATCCTCGGCCCGGATTTCGCCTATCGGCATTTCAGTCAGCGTCGACTTGTCGATCGAGCCGGTCTTGGTCTGGTCGGCCGCGGAATTAGCCGTAGGCGCCGGCGCCGGGGCATTTTGAGCCGTTTTACTGGCTTGGTCAGTGTTGCTGGTGGTCGCGGTGCTGGCCGTCACGGTAGGCGTGACGGTGGCAGGCGCATTAGCCGCGGCATCGTTCGACGCAGTGGTTGCCGGGGCCGGATCATAGGCCTTGCGGTTGAAGTCCGGCTGTGCCTGCAGCTCTTCCTTGGTCGTTTGCGCGACCAGCCAGCGATCGCCGTTCCTCTCGGCCCACTGTGCCTTGTCGAAATCATAGGCGACGTTCTTTTCGCCGATGCCGAGGAAGCCGCCGACACCGATGATCAGCGATTGCGCCTTGGCTTCCTTGTTGATGACGATGTCGTTTACGTCGCCGATGTTCTGGGCGTCGTCGCCGGTGCCGTTATAGACGGTCTCGCCGATGATATTGGTGGCGAGATTGCCTTCGGCGCGCTTCACCGGCTCAGCCGGCGCGGCAGGCGCCGGGGTTGTATTTTGCGCGCTGGTGGAAGGGGCGGCAGGCGCCGCATTATCCGCCGAAGCTGGTGGCGGCGGCGGATCGTAAGGCCTCCGGTCGAAATCCGGCTGAGCCGTCAGTTCATCCTTCGTTGTTTGCGCTATCAGCCAACGGTCGCCATTTCTTTCGGCCCATTGCATCTTTTTGTAGTCGAAAGCGACGTTCTTGGTTCCTATGCCAAGAAAACCGCCGACGCCGATGACGACGGATTTTACCTCGCCGCGCTCGTCGAAGACGACGTCGCTGATGTTGCCGATATTCTGGGCATCGTCGCCGGTGCCATTATAGACGGATTCACCGATGATGTTGGTGACAAGGCTGCCCTCGGCACGTATCGCCGGAGCGGTATCCTGGGCGGCGGGTGGTTGCGCCGGCGCCGGGGTCGTCGCCGATTGCGCAAATGCACCCGTCGCAATCAATGTTGCGACTGCTGTCGTGGTTAAAAGGGTGCGGATCATCTTAGTGTCTCCTCGTCGGTGATTTCGTGCACGCCCTGCCCGCCTGGCGTCACTGCGGGCGCAGCGTCTTCTGCATGTTCACAACGTTGTGACCACACTGTTGTTCCGAAAAAAGCCGCGGTGCACCCGGTGCGATGTCAATGGTTCTCGGATTCGCCGCGCTGGTCGAACGGAACATTTTCTCGGCCGCCCCGTTCCACTCCCGGCTGGGCCCCCGTCCCGGCCCGATAGGTGCTGGAAAATGGAACGGCCATGCGGTTTGCAGCGGTGCTGAACAAGGACGGGGGCACCCTGCGCACCATCGATCTTGAGGCCTTCGCCAGCCGGATGCGCGGCACGCTTGAGACTGCCGGCCACTCGATCGATATCGAAATCGTCGCCGGCAAGGATATCGTCGCCACGCTGGACGGCGTAACTTCCAGGCGCGGCATCGACGTCGTGCTGGCGGGCGGTGGCGACGGCACCATTTCGGCCGCGGCAGCCCGTTTGATGAATGGGGAGAAGGCGCTGGCAATTCTGCCGGCTGGCACAATGAACCTTTTTGCGCGCGGCCTCGGTATTCCGCAGACCCTCGATGCGGCACTGAAATCGTTTGCGGACGGCGAGGTGATGGCGATTGACATTGCAACAGCCAACGGCCGGCCTTTCGTGCATCAATTCTCGATCGGCATGCACGCCAGGATGGTGCAACTGCGCCAGAAGATGGAATTCGGCTCGCGGCTGGGGAAGATGCGTGCCTCGGTGCGAGCCGCTTGGGCAACGATCAACAATCCACCGGCGATGAACGTAACGCTGACGGTCGGTGAGGCCGAGATCAGAACCCGGATCACCGGTATCGGCATCACCAACAATCTGTTCGGCGAGGGCCACCTGCCCTATGCCGACGATCCGGCAGGCGGCGTGCTGGGCATCTATGTCACCGTGGCACGGCGGCGCGGCGAATTGATCAGGTTCCTCTTTGACGTCGCCCGTGGGAAATGGCGCGGCAACGAGCATGTCGAAATCCATCAGGCAAACCGCGCCGTTTTGAAAATCCATTCGACGAACAGGAAAGTTCAGGCCGTCATGGACGGCGAACTGGTAAAGCTCGATCGCGAGACGACCGTCGAAATCCATCCGCGCGCGTTGAATGTTCTCGTCCCGGCGCGCGCCGCCGAGGCAAAGGTTGCCTGACGTGAGGTAGCGTGATGTGGGGTTGCGTGATGCGGGTTGGCACGAGAGATGGAGAGAGTCTAGCCGCTGGGTGTGTTGCCCTGCTCGGTCTTAGGCGTCTCGATCATCCAGCCGTAGATTTCGGCGACGCCCCAGGCGATAAAAGCCAGCAACAGCGCGGCGATCAGGATACGAAGGACATGCTGACCCCGCCGCCCTTGACGGGCTTTGTTTTCAGGAACGATTTTTGGCATGGTCTGGCTCCATATTTGGCGCCGGCAGGCGGAGCTAGCGGGGCATTGGCTGGTAACGGCTCCCCGCTGCGAAAGTTCCGGCTCGACAAGGCGGCAAACGGGCCGGTTGGCCTGATCAATCAGCGGGGCCGGCCACTGGGGGCGTAGTGGACGACAATAGCCAGACAAAGCCGGGCCTGCCGGTCGATATTCGCCGTGTGGTGGGCGCTGCGGACCGCCTTGCCGTGCTGCACGGCCTCGACGCGCTGGATACGGCTGCCGACCCTGATTTCGACCGTATCAGCGGTCTTGCCGCTTCGGCGATGCAAACGCCTGTCGCACTGATCACGCTGGTCGATGCCGAGCGGCAGTGGTTCAAGTCCTGTATCGGCCTCGACGAGACCGAAACCGCAACCGAGACATCGTTCTGCGCCTATACCATCGCAGCCGGGGACGTGCCGATGGTGGTGGCCGACGCGGCGACGGATCCGCGGTTCAAAGCCAATCCGCTGGTCACCGGCGAGCATCATATCCGCTTTTACGCCGGCGTGCCGATCGTAGTCGACGGCGCACTGATCGGCACGCTCTGCGTGCTCGACCGGAAGCCGCACGCACGTCCCTCTTCTGTCCAGATCGACCAACTGTCGGCGCTAGCTGGCCTCGCCGCGAGCCTGTTCACGCTGAAGGATGCAACCCGCAGCGCAGCGATTGCCGAGGCCGCACTGGCTCGAGAGGAAAAGCGGCGCGCTATTGCGCTCGATGCAGCTTCGCTCGCCAGTTGGGCATGGGATATCCGCAGCGACATGATCGACTGCGATGTCCTGCTGTCCGAATTGTTCAACTTGCCCAAGTCGAACAGGCTGAGAGCGCGCGACATCCTGACCGCCATCGACCCGCGCGACGTTCATCAGACCGAAACACGCTTTCGCGACGCGCTGACCGGCAGCGACGATTATTTTGGCGAATACCGTGTCAAAGGCCTCGATCCGCCGCGATGGATCGCAACGCGCGGCCGCGTCATAGAGCGCGACGGCGAGGGCAAGCCGACGCTGATCTTCGGCGTCAACTACGACATCACCGAACGCAAGCTTGGCGAAGAACGTCAACGGCTGTTGCTGCGCGAGCTCAATCACCGCGTCAAGAACACTTTGGCAACCGTACAGGCGCTGGCGACGCAGACCGTTCGCCATGCCCGTCAGCCAAGCGAATTCCTTGAAGCTTTCAGCGCCAGGCTGCAGGCGCTGGGCGTTGCGCACAGCCTGCTGTCGGACCGCGAGTGGCGCGGCATCGGCATCCGGGAGCTGGTGGAGATCGAAGTAAAGCCGTTTCAAACCGCTGGACAATCGCGCATGGCGATCTCCGGCACCGATGTCCTGCTCTCACCCGACCAGGCAGTCGGACTCGGCCTGATCCTGCATGAACTGGCAAGTAACGCACTACAACATGGGGCGCTCTCGGTTTCTTCCGGAAAGGTCGATCTCGATTGGAAGGTGCAAGGCAGGAAGGGTGCACGACGTCTGTTGCTGGCTTGGCGTGAAAGCGGCGGCCCGCGGGTTGCGCCGCCCGAACGCCATGGCTTCGGCTCGATCCTGATTCGCCGCAGCCTGGCCAAGGTCATTTCCAGCGAGGTGACCCATGAATTCCGGCCCGACGGCGTAATCGCCGAAATATCGATGCCGCTCGACGATTTGTGACGCGAGGATTTTTCGACCGGGCGCCAGAATCGTTTGGGCCGAACTATCCGCTTCCGAACTATTTCCCTTTGCCGGTATCCGGATCGTCGGAGTCGGGCTTCACGTTCTCGCGGTAGATGGCGTAGGCTGCGAGTGCTATCGCCGGGCCGAGAATGGCGCCCAATCCGCCCTTCGCCACGCCACCTTTGCCCTTGAGCAGCGCCGGCAGCACGGCGAGTGCTGCGGCGATGCCGACCGCCTTCATGTCGGCGTTGCGTCGCTTCGCCCGGCGTCTGGCGCGCGAGCCGGCCGACATCCGGTAGACGAGCAGGATGAGACCGGCGATTGCCAGAAAGCCGATCCCGAAGCTCAACGACGCTGCCATCGGTCCATAGCGGGCCGCCGTCCAGATATAGGCTGCCCCGACTAGGAAGCCGAGGCCGCACAGCGCCGCGAGTGCTGCGACCGAATAGACCATCGCAGCGACGCGCGCGCGTTGTATCGCCGCAATGGTTTCGCCCGAGGCGAGGCCCGAGATCAGCGATGCAAGCATTCCCATGCGTGCAGAACTAGCGGCGCGCGAGGAGTGCGAAGAGGAACCCGACGCCTGCGGCGATCGCCAGCGAAGTCACAGGCTTTTCGCGCATATGGGCTATCAGCTGCGCCTCGATGTCTTTGGCGTTGCTGCGCAGGCTGTCGAAGGCTGCTTCGCCCTGGGTTCGCAACTGCTCGACGCCCTCGGCGGCGGCGCGCCGCGCAGCCCCGTAGCCATGTTCGCCAGTTTTGGCCAACAGCTTGGTAAGTTGGTCGATGTCGGCCTTCAGTTGTGCGATGTCGGCCTCAATATCGGAATTCGTGCGGGCTTCGTTCGCGGCCTTTCCTGCGGCAGTCGCCATTGCTTCACTCTCCTTGCTTTTGCTCGGTCGAAAACGCCCAACAGACCCCAAGGTTCCGGCACGAACCTCTTCTAACCCTATCTCCGGCAGCGCTCGTTGCAAATGCCTTGCAAGGGCCGCGGCCGACGCATCCGCCGGCATGTCTTTTTTAAATGACAGCATGCCAAATAGCGATCATGACTTCCCCGGTTTGAAGATAGAGGCGCATTTAAGGAGATATTGCTGCGTGGGCCCATCGCTTGACGGTTTGCGGATTCTTATCCTGGAAGATGAGTTCCTGATTGCCATGGATATCGAGCAGCTTTGTCGCGACTACGGCGCGCTCGATGTGGTCATCGCCCGTGATCTGACTGAGATCGAACAGCAAGACGTTGCCGCGCAGTTCGACGTGGCCATCGTCGACCTCATGCTGAGCGGCGTTTCGACGCTTCAATTTGCTTCACGGCTGCGTGAAGCTGGCATCCCGTTCGTCTTCGCCTCGGGCCAGTCGGATATGGACGAGATCAAGAAATCCTTTCCCGGCGTCAGACTGGTCACCAAGCCCTATTCGGGAGACGATCTCGTCGAGGCAGTGGCAGCGGCCTGCAGGCGCTGAGGGCGCGGAGCGGCTCGAACACGCCCACGCTTCACGCTGCCGTCGACCCCGTTACCTGAGCCGAAATTGCGTCCGGGCCATACTCGTCTTCACCGGAGATCTTCAAGATTTCCTGCAGCCGCGTGCGGGCGCGGCTGACGCGGCTCTTGATCGTTCCGACGGCGCAGCCGCAGATCTCGGCCGCTTCCTCGTAGGAGAAGCCCGATGCGCCGATGAGGATAATGGCTTCGCGCTGGTCTTCGGGCAGCAACTCGAGCGCGCCGCGAAAGTCTTCGAGGTCAAGCTGGCCGTGCTGGGCCGGATGAACGGCAAGTCTGGCCGTCATGACGCCATCGCTGTCCTGCACCTCGCGGCCGCGCTTGCGCATCTGCGAATAGAATTCGTTGCGCAAGATCGTGAACAGCCATGCCTTCAGATTGGTGCCGGGCTGGAAGCTTTCATGCTTGTCCCAGGCCTTGACTAATGTTTCCTGCACCAGGTCGTCGGCCTTGTCGGCATTTTGCGTCAGCGACACGGCAAAAGCCCGCAGGCTCGGGATCGAGCCGAGCAAGTCGGTCTTGAAGCCCTGGGAGACGGCCGCCATGCCTCAGTCCTTCTTCTGTACAGGTTCGGCCTTTTCCAACTGGCTGAGCAGTTGTGCGAAGCGATCCGGCACATTGTCGGAGACCAGCTCGTCGTAATATTGTTTGAGTTTGCGGCCGATTTCCGAGTTCGGCCCAAGCGGGTCGCGGGAAGCAGCCCGGCGCCCGTTGCCAACGCCAGCCGTGGTAGCTTTCGTCATGTTCTTCATTTCGCCCTTTGTCCCAGCCTTAAGCCGCCCTTCAACACATAACGCAAGGCAAGCGGCAGCCTCGTCTGGTTGCCCAACCCCACCCTAAACGCCAGCCCGCATACTTAGTTCCGCATGACCGGAACTTTTTCGCACAACCCGCGTTTTTAACTTTGGGCTTGCGAACCGTTTTTAGCTGTAACATGTAATCACGTCATATGAGGGAGACGTCCGATATGAGCCTATCAGCAACCATCGCTCCGCACCTGCCGTTCCTGCGCCGCTTCTCGCGCGCGGTATCCGGATCGCAGGAGAGCGGCGACGCGTTGGTCGCCGCAATGCTCGAGGCCATCATTGCCGATGTCGATATCTTTCCGGACGCATCGAACGACCGCATCGCACTCTACAAGGTCTTTGCCAAGCTCTTCACCTCGGTGGCCATTCGCGTTCCGCAGGAGCATGCCCAATCGGCATGGGAGCAGCGCGCCGCGGCCAATCTGAATGCAATCGCGCCTCGTCCCCGCCAGGCCTTTCTGCTGGTCGCCGTCGAAGGCTTCAGCGAAGACGAGGCGGCGGAGATTCTCGACGTCGACGAACAGGAATTCTCAGAACTTCTCGCTCAGGCGAGCAACGAGATCTCCCGTCAGGTGGCAACCGACGTGCTGATCATCGAGGATGAGCCGCTGATCGCCATGGATATCGAGGAAATGGTCGAAAGCCTCGGCCACCGCGTCGTCGGAACAGCGCGCACCCACGCGGAGGCGGTGGCGATGTTCGGCAAGGCGCGGCCAAAGATGGTGCTTGCCGATATTCAGCTCGCCGACGGCAGTTCGGGCATCGCGGCCGTCAATGAAATCCTGTCGTCCACCTCGGTGCCGGTGATCTTCATCACCGCCTTTCCCGAGCGGTTGCTCACCGGCGAGCGGCCGGAACCGGCTTTCCTCGTCACCAAGCCATTCAACCCGGATATGGTCAAGGCTCTTATCAGCCAGGCCCTGTTCTTTGACCGGCACGCGAAGGCCGCGGCATAAAACAGCTGGCGACCGAGTTGCGGCCGCCAGGGTGTGGGATAGCCACTCCCCTTGGACCGGATGGGGGCGTGACGCCGACTTAACACACGACAGCCAACTGCTGCCGAACCTGACGAGAACCTTTTCGCACACACCGCAGCAATTCGGGCCGTAACGATTTTCAGCATCGTCTTTTTCGGGAAATGGTGGAACAAACGGAGGCGAATCACGTTTTCACCGCAGCATTGGAAGGAGATGGATCATGCTTTACTGGGCGCTCGTATTTCTCGTCGTGGCGATCATCGCCGGTGCGCTTGGTTTCGGCGGCATCGCTGGCACTTCGGCCGGCATAGCGCAGATATTGTTCTTCATCTTTCTCGCCTTCCTGATCATATCGCTTATTGCCGGCCTGATCAGACGGGCGTGAATGCCAAGCGGCCATTCAAGCGAACACTGGAAGCCGCACCCCTCAAACGGTTTCCAGCCACCGCCGGGCAGTGTCCTCCAACGGGATGCCGCTCGGCGGACCGCTTTTTAGGGCTCGATCCGAAGCTCCTCCTTTTGGAACCCATTTTTCCGTGAGCCGTTCAGCCCGACGTGGGTTGAGCAAATTACCGATGCGTTCCAGAGTCGGAAAAATGAAAGACCGCGGCCAGAGGGATGAGATCATCGCTCTGCATCCCGCCGAAAGCGGAATGCAGCTTGGCCGAGCCCTTCTCCACGCCTTGCACAATGCCGGGATTTCCGTTCTATACCAGGATCGCGAGATGAAGACGGTGTGGGCGCGCAACATGCGCGCACCATGGACCTCTGATGCCTCCGACAACAACGGCATCTTGCCGCCGGCGCAGGCAGAGCGTATCGGCGCCGCCAAGCACGACGTCATCGTCTCCGGCAATCCTCAACATCTCGAACTCAGCGTGCCGGCCGATGATGGCGCCCGCTGGTTTCAGGTATGGATCGACGCCGACCGCAGCGAGACCGGCGCGGTGCAGGGCGTCGTGACCACCATGGTCGAAACAACCGAGCAGAAACGCCGGGAGCAGACGCTGAAGGCGCTGCTGCGCGAGGTCAGTCACCGCTCCAAGAACCTTTTGGCCATCATCCAGAGCATCGCCACCCAGACGGGGCGTTATTCCGGCAGCATTGACGATTTCCTGACGCGTTTCCGGGGCCGATTGCAGTCGCTGGCCTCCTCGCAGGACCTAGTTACGTCATCCAACTGGCGGGGAGCGGCGCTGCGCGAGCTGGTTTCCGGTCAGGTCGGAAGGTACGGCGCGGACCCCATGCACAGCCTGCGTTTCCGCGGCGCAAATCCATATCTCAATCCCAATGCTGCCTTGCACATCGGCTTGGCCATGCATGAGCTCGCCGTCAATTCGGTCAGCTATGGCGCGCTGTCGCGCAGCGATGGTTTCGTCGAGGTGACGGCCGATCTGACGGCCGCTTCCGCTGGCGAGCCTGCGCTGTCGCTGACATGGGCCGAAGTGATCGGAGCCAACGACAATCAACGCGGCGAGAAGCGTTTTGGCAGCGTCGCACTTGAACGCGTCGTGCCCACTTCGTTGAATGGAACGGCGACACTTGAGATCACCGGGAACCGCCTCGAATACCGTCTTGTCGTTCCTCACGGCAATTTCGAGACGGATTGAACGAACGGCGGCCGCAGGAAGAAGGCTGGCTGCATCACCCCGCCTTAACCGACTGTTCACCATAAAGTCCGATCCTGTCCGAACGTGCCGATTCAGCGGACATTGATTGAGTTTGGCACAATATGAAAGGAATGGGCCTTGACGGCTGCCGACTTGAACAGACTGGAACAGGCCGCTCGCGTCTCGATGGGCGGTTTTCAGGATCCCGACGTGTCCGCAGCGCCCGCGCCTCGTGCTTTGCCCCTTCGCTTCGCCGCCTTTGCGCTTATGGCCGCGATCGTCCTGACCGCCGCGTCCCAGTTGATCTGATCGAGCTTGCCTCTGCTTGATTCCTTTGAAACCGCGGCCGAGTGCACGGCGGCGCGCCCCCGTTCGCGGTCATCGACCGGCAGGGCCAAGCCCAACATGTCGGCGCCAAATGTCTTGCCGTCGATCCTGCGCTCGAGGACGGCTATGACAGGATTGTCTGGAATGTGCATCCCGACGCCACGCTCGATGCGTCCTTGGAGATTTCCGAGTTCGTGGTAGCATCGAACGGCGCACGTCCGAAAAGACTATCTTAATCAACAATGAAATCGTGCGCGCAGAGGCCGCACTTTCATGCTAGATGGCGGCTGGAGCTTGTTAAAGTGAGGACAAAGTGAGGATGACTCCATGCGGAAGATGATTATTGCCATGGTTGCCGTGGTTGCGGTCAGCGGCTGCACCACCACGGAAGAGAACGTGGGTATCGGCACTGTGGGCGGCGCGCTTATTGGTGGCGCTGTTGGCGGCGGCAAGGGCGCTTTGATCGGCGCTGGCGCTGGTGCGATTGGCGGTCTGCTGGTTCGCCGCCTGCAAAATGGCTACTGCCAATACAGAGATCGTCACGGCCGGATCTACACAGCTCGCTGCAACTAGTTTCGAGTTCCAGGCGAACAGCAAACGCGGAGGCAGACCACCTGTCTCCGCGTTTGCACTTCCAAAGCGCTGTCGCGATGCGGCTCACGAGACGGCGTTTCAAGCCGGCAGCGGAACCTTGATTTCCACGTTCAAGCCGTTTTCGTGAAAATCGCGCCTGATTGTGCCACGCAACTCGCGTGTGACGTTGAGATCGATCAGTCTGGTGCCGAAACCGCTCTTCGCCGGTGTCTCGAGCTTCCTCTGCCCGGCCTCGCGCCAGTTGAGAGCCAATGTCCGGGCTCCGCCGCGGCCTTCGAGCGACCAGTCGACCTTGAGCGCACCGACTGAATTGCCGGTTTCGCCATGCTTCAGCGCATTCGTCGCCAGTTCGTGAAAGACGAGGCCGAGTGCCTGCGTCGTCTTTTCGTCGAGAAGAACCTCCGGTCCCGACAACAGCCCTTCAGGAAGCTCGCTTCCGAACACCTGGCCAAGCTCGATGCGCAGCAGGTCGCCGAGATCGGCTTTCTGCCAGCGTGAGCGCGTCAGCATGTCCTGGGAAGCCGCCATCGCCTGCAGCCGAGCCGAAAATGATGCCGAGAACTCTTGGACGTCGGCGGTGTGCGATGCTGTCTGGCGCGCGATTGCCAGCACCCGCGTGATCGAGTTCTTGATGCGATGCTTCATCTCCTGCAGCATCAGGTCTTTTTCCAGCAGGCTCTTTTCGGTCGTTTCGTGAAGCAGCGAGACCGCCTCATAGGCCCGCTCCTGATAGCGGGCCACCAGCGCGATGGCGCCCGCAAGCAGTAGCCCGAACAATCCGAGCATCACCGGAATGGCACGCGAGGAAGGTTGCGAGAAAGCACTTGTCGGCCTGAACAGGACGACCCACGGCCGACCGGCAACGGTGATCTTGCGGGTGATCAGCAGCCTGTCGCCAAGGGCTGAAACAGGCGGCGTTTCCGACTGGAACAGCAGGTTGTCACTGTTCACAGCGCCGTCATAGATTTCGGTGTTGACCGGCAACAGAGGTGCCCGGCTGAGCGCAGCCTGGAACAGGTCCCGGGAGCGGAAGGCCGCATAGAGGAAGCCGGCAGTCGAAGATCTCGATGCGTTGACGGCGTCCGGCGCGGTTTCGACATTGAGCCGGACGAAGACGAGGAACCCGGTGAAGGTCTGCGCGGCACCCGTATCCTTGCCGAGCTGCACGAGCCCGCTGGCGTGCAGCTGGTCGTCGACCATCGCCTTTTCGATCGCCTCGCGCCGCACCGGCCCGGCGAACATATCATAACCGATGCTGGATTTATTGGACGGGTCCAGCGGCTCGAACAGCACGATGGGCGTACGCCACGGCAAGTTCGTGTCGGGATAGATCGGATGGCTTGCGCCGTGATCGTGCAGGATATCGCGCTCGACCGCCGCCTCGTTTTCAGTTTTCGCCAGGCGGAGGAAGCCGATGCCGCGCAGGCCGGCGAAATTATTGTCGATGTCGAGCGCGTTGAAGAAAGCCTTGAACTCGCCTTGCGAGATACCGCCATTGCGCGCATCGAACAATGCCCGGGTTGAGCGCAGCAGCGACAGGTCCAGGTCGATGCGGCTTTCGATCCGGTTAAGCGCGTCGTCCGCCGTCGCCTCGAATTTTATACGGGCGGCTTCCTGGGTGGCAAAATAGGCAAAACCCGCCATCGTCAGGCTGATCAGCGCGACGGCGATGAAAGCTACGGTCGGAAAGAGTTTCTTCAATTGCCGATACGTCCCGTGGACGGTTCGGCATCTTTATGGGCAACTCCCGACGCCAACACAATGGGGAGGCCAAAGCATGGTGACTGCTGGCACATTTTGGCGACTTGTGATTAGCCGGCTAATTCTCGTTCAGGCCGCGATCTTCAGGGCGCCCGGCCCTGGGATGGCGCCGGGCGGGCACTTGCCGAGGATGATCATGCCGAGCACCTCGTCCTGGGTGACATCGGTCGTGCGCGCCGTGCCGACAACCCGACCGTTCTTCATGACGCAGACGCGGTCGGCAAGCTCGAACACGTCATGGATGTCATGGCTGATCAGGAAGATGCCGATGCCGTCGGCCTTGAGCTGCCTGACCAGTTCGCCGACCTGTGCCGTCTCCTGCGGCCCGAGTGCCGCTGTCGGCTCGTCCATGATCAGGATGCGGGCGTTGAACAGGATGGCGCGGGCGATCGCAACCGACTGCCGCTGGCCGCCCGAAAGCTTTACCACCGGCTCCTTGAAGCGTTGGAAGCGCGGATTGAGCCTGCCCATCACCTTGCGCGCCTCAGCCTCCATGGCGACGTCGTCGAGCGTACCCCAGCCGGTCATCAGCTCACGGCCGAGAAACAGGTTGGCAGCCGCGTCGACATTATCGGCCAGCGCCAGCGTCTGGTAGATCGTCTCGATACCGTACTTCTTGGCGTCGCGGGGATTGGAGATCGAAGCCTCCTCGCCGTTGACGAAAATCTGGCCCGCATCGCGCTTGTAGGCGCCGGACAGGATTTTTATCAACGTCGATTTGCCGGCACCGTTATGGCCGAGCAAAGCCATCACCTCGCCCGGAAAAAGATCGACCGAGGCATCGTCGACGGCGCGAATGCCGCCGAAGGCGATCGAGATGTTGCGCATGTCGATCAGCGGCGTGCCCGTGGGAGCGGTCCTGTCTGCCATGCTCGTTCTCCTCACTAGACCCGTTTGCGATAGACGGTATCGAGCCACACCGCGACCACCAGCACGGCGCCGACAACGATGCTCTGCAGCGGCGAATCGATGCCGAGCAGCACCATGCCGGATTGCAGCGACTGCATCAAAAGCGCGCCGAGCATGGCGCCGAGCACCGTGCCGGAGCCGCCGGCGAGCGACGTGCCGCCGATCACGGCCGCCGCGATGACCAGCAGCTCGTCCAGGGTCCCCAGCGCATTAGTCGACGCGTTGAGGCGCGCCGATGCGATCGCCGCACTGATCGCGGCCAGCACGCCCATGATCATGAACACCTTCATGGTGACCCAGCGTGTGTTGATGCCGGCGAGTTCGGCCGCTTCCGGATTGCCGCCTATGGCAAAGACATAGCGGCCGAAACGGGTGCGTCTGGTGATGAAGGTCATGACGATGCCCGCGGCCACGGCCATCAGCACAGGTATGGCGATGCCGTGGGCGATGAACAACCCGCCCTCGGGAACGGTGATGCCGTTCTGCTGGGCATATTGGCGTACGATGCCGACCGGCCAAGGATAGGAATTGGCGATCCACACGGCGCCGAGGATGGCGGCGCAGGCTATCACGCCGAGCAAGCTTTCCGCCCAGACAGGGCGCAGCGGAAAGTTGAAGCGCTTGCGCTGCGAGCGGCCGTTGAAGAGCATGAAGGCAACGGCCGCGCAGGCGAGGACACCGACGATCCAGCTCCAGGTGGCGCCGATCGAGCCCCGTGGTCCGCCGCCCATCAGCTGGAAGGTCCTGTCCAGCGGCGCAACGGTGCGCCCGCTGGTGATCAGCCATGCCATGCCGCGCCAGACCAGCAATCCGCCGAGCGTCACGATAAAGGCAGGAACCTGGAGATAGGCGATGATGAAACCCTGAAACGCTCCGATAGCCAGGCCGAGCACCAGGCCGGCGGCCAGTGCGATGACCCACAGCCAGGGGCTGCCAAGCTGAAATCCCATGATGCGGACGAGGAATTCGGCCTGCGCCACGCCCATCACCATGCCGATCACGCCTTCCACGGAGCCGACGGAAAGATCGATGTTACGCATCACGATGACCAGCACCATGCCGGTCGCCATGATCGCCACCGACGAGGTCTGCACCGAAAGGTTCCAGAGATTGCGCGGCGTCAGGAAGAGCCCGCCCGACAGTATGTGGATCCCGACCCAGATGACCAGCAGCGCGCCGACCATGCCGAGCATGCGCGTGTCGAGTTCGGTTGCCTTGAGAAATCGGGCAACGACGCCGGCCTCCGATTCCCGCGCCCGGTCTGCCGTCGAGCTGTCGACCGGCGTGTTGGAAGTCGTGTCGGTCATGATGTTTCTCCCGCCGGGTTGCCGTCTGCCGCGGATGCCGGAAGCAGCCTAGAAGTTATCCGCCGGAAGCGGAAAAACAATTCTTTCTTGAAAAAACGCCGCGGCAAGCGGCCGCGGCGTTCGGACTTCTCGGAAACTCGGATCAGTTGCAGACCGGAACAGCGCCCGCCGCCACGCCCGCGCAGACCTCTTCTTTCTTGATCCAGCCGGCGTCGATGACGACGTTGAGGTTGTCCTTGGTGATGGCGACCGGGGTCAGGAACAGGGACTTTACGGTGTTGCCGCCGGGCGTGGTGAAATCCTTCACGCCGGCAATGTCGGTCATCTGCTTGCCGTCGGCCAATTGCGAGGCGATCTCGGCGGCGTTCTTGCCGAGCTCGCGCGCGTCCTTCCACACCGAGACCGTCTGTGTGCCGAGCGCGATGCGGTTCAGCGCGGCGTGGTCGCCGTCCTGGCCCGAGACCGGAACCGATCCAGCCAACCCTTGCGCCGTCAGTGCGGCGACGACGCCGCCGGCAGTGCCGTCGTTAGCGGCGACCACCGCATCGACCTTGTTGTCGTTCGCGGTCAGGAACTGTTCCATGTTCTTCTGGGCGTTGGCCGGCAGCCAGCCGTCGGTATAGGCCTCGCCGACATTCTTGATCTTGCCGCTGTCGATGGCGTCCTTCAGCACTTCCATCGAACCGGCAAAAAGGAAATCGGCATTCGGATCGGCGCCCGAGCCCTTGATGAAGACATAGTTGCCTTCCGGCTTCACCTTGAACACGTCGCGGGCCTGCATGCGGCCGACTTCCTTGTTGTCGAAGGTCAGGTAAAAGACGTCCTTGTTCTCGATCAGCCGGTCGTAGCCGACAACCGGAATACCTTCGTCCAGCGCCTTTTGCACGGCCGGCCCTATCGCCGAGGCGTCCTGCGCCAGGATGATCAGTGCGTTGGCGCCCTGCGAGATCAGGCTCTCGACGTCGGTGAGCTGCTTGCCCGGATTGGACTGTGCGTCGGCGGAGATATACTTGTCGCCGGCAGCCTCGATGGCCGCCTTCATTGCGGCTTCGTCGGTCTTCCAGCGCTCTTCCTGGAAGTTCGACCAGGAAACGCCGATGACCTTGTCTTTAGCCTGCGCCACCGACGCAAGCGCCAGCGTCATGGCGACACCCGCCAGAATGGCGGTCGTGAATTTCTTCATCATATCCTCCCTGCGCCGCGTACGGCGTGACCAATTGGCCCCAAAGGCCAGCTTAGAGGCGCTAATTTTTTCGAGCCTCGAAAAAATACTGGCCCGATCTCCCGCTGCTGTCAACATCGATTCTGATGGATTTTGATGTTGCTGCGACTTTTTTCGAGCTTCGGAATAAACGATGACAGCGCCACCTGCATCTGACACTATTTGCCTCATCCGACATTATTTGTCGGCATTACCGACGGCTTCCGGTTCATGAGCGGCCGCGGCAAACCGGGAGGAAAGCAAAACGATGTCGGTCGGAATCCGCCATGACGATTTGCGCCGGCGCAACCGGGCGATGGTGATCTCGGCCGTGCGCCGGGCCGGCCAGCCATCGCGTACGGAGATCGCCGCAACCACCGGCCTCAGCCACTCGACCATATCGGCGATCTCCTCCGACCTGATACGGGAAGGCATCCTCGCCGAGAGCAAGGCAAGCGAACCCGTTTCGTTGAAACGCGGTCGTCCGCAGGTCGGCCTCGCCCTCAATCCGGAAGCGGCGGCGGTGCTGACCGTGGTGTTGTCGCTGAATTTCCTGTCGGCCGCCATCATCGACTATGCGGGGCAGGTGGTCGCCGAGGAACAGCGCCGGCTGGACACGCTGACCATGCCGCGCGACGAACTGATCCGCGAATGCATGGCCATCGTCCGGCGCCGGCTGGACGATCCAGATCTTGACGTCCGCAGTGTCGCCCGCATCGCCCTGGCGATTCAGGGAATTACCGACTCCCCTGCACGCGCCATGCTGTGGTCGCCGATCACGCCCCAGACGGACATCGCCTTTGCCGACATGCTGGAAGATGAATTCGGCATCCCGGCCACGGTGGAGAACGACTGCAATATGATGGCGGTGGCTTTGCGCTGGCGCGATCCGGATCGCTATCGCGACGACTTCATCGCCATCCTGCTTTCGCACGGCATCGGCATGGGGCTGGTGTTGAAGGGCGAGCTGTTCACCGGCACGCATTCCTCGGGCGGCGAGTTTGGCCACATGATCCATCGTCCGGGCGGCGCGCTCTGCCGTTGCGGGCGGCGCGGCTGCATCGAGGCCTATGCCGGCAATTACGCCATCTGGCGCAACGCCACGCAGATGAGCGAAGACAGCCAACCGGTCGCCGACGTCAGCGACGCCGACATGCGCGCGCTGGCGGTTCGGGCGCGCGAGAAGGACGGGCCGGAACGCGAAGCCTACCGCAAGGCCGGCGAAGCGCTGGGTTTCGGTCTCGGCTCGCTGTTCGCGCTGATCGATCCGGCACCGGTCGCAATGGTCGGCGCCAGTGCCGCCGCCTTTGATCTGATCGAGCCGGCCTTGCGGAAGGCCATCGCCCAGACCGCCGGCGGCCAGCATTCGGGCTCGATCTCCTTCGATACCGAGCCGAACGAATTGCCGCTGATCCGCGAAGGCTGTGCAATGCGGGCGTTAAGCTTCGTCGACCAGCAGATTTTCGCGCCGGGCGCGCAAATGAGGCCCGGCGTCAGAAAGAACGTAGCCTGACTGGGCGGGTCAATCTTCCCTGATCGCGTAGCCGGCACCGCGGATGGTGCGGATGACATCAGGCATGCGGCCGTTGTTGACGGCTTTGCGCAGCCGCCCGACATGCACGTCGACGGTGCGTTCGTCGATATAGATCGTCTCGCCCCAGACATTATCGAGTAACTGGCTGCGCGAGAAGACGCGGCCCGGATGCCGCATCATGAATTCGAGCAACCGGAATTCGGTCGGCCCGAGCCGGATCTCGGTCTTCTTGCGATACACCCTGTGCGATTCGCGATCGAGCACGATGTCGCCGACCTTCAGCACGCTGGACAGCACTTCCGGCTTGGCGCGGCGCAGCAGCGCCTTGACCCTGGCCATGAATTCCGGTGTCGAAAACGGTTTGACCAGATAGTCGTCGGCGCCGGTCGAAAGACCGCGTACCCGGTCGCTCTCCTCGCCGCGCGCGGTCAGCATGATGATCGGCAGCCGTTCGGTTTCGGGGCGCACCCGCAACCGGCGGCAGAGCTCGATGCCGGAAACCGCTGGTATCATCCAGTCGAGCACCAGAAGATCGGGCACATTCTCCTGCAAACGGATCTCGGCTTCGTCGCCGCGTGTCACCACCTCGACCTGGTAGCCTTCGGATTCGAGATTGTAGCGGAGCAGCACACCCAACGGCTCCTCGTCCTCCACCACCATTATGCGTGGTGCGATCATCGGCTGGGCACCCCCATCATGTCGCCGGTGCGGACATTGTCGTTTCGTCTTGCTTCGGACGATTGACCGGCAATTGCTCGCCGGTCAGCACATAATACGCATTTTCGGCGATGTTGGTGACATGGTCGCCGATCCGCTCCAGATTCTTGGCGCAGAACAGCAGATGCGTGCAAGCGGTGATGTTGCGCGGGTCTTCCATCATGTAGGTCAACAGTTCGCGGAACACCGACGTATATTTGACGTCGATGCGCTCGTCGGCGGCGCGTAGCTTGGCCAACGCGGCCGCATCGCCTGCAGCATACTCCTCGATGACGCCCTGCACCTGGATGAGCACCAGCTGCGCCATCGCATCGATGGAATGCGATAGGTCGCGCGGTGTGACGCTAAGGCCGACCGCACTCACACGCTTGGCGATATTCTTGGCAAGGTCGCCGATGCGTTCGAGATCGCCGGCCATGCGGATCGCCCCGACGACATGGCGCAGATCGTGGGCCATCGGCTGGCGCTTGGCGATCAGGGTGATGGCGCGGTCGTCCAGTTCGCGTTGACGCGCATCCATGATGGCATCGTCGGAAACGACGCGTTGCGCCAGCACGTTGTCAGAATTCAACAGGGCCTTGGTCGCCCCGCCGACCATCGAACCGGCGAGGTCGGCCATGTCGCGGATCAGCTTGCTGATCTGCTCGAGATCCTCGTCGAAAGAAGCGACTGTGTGTTCGCCCATGGTCCTGTCCTCATATGCGTGATCGGAACGGCTCAGCCGAAGCGGCCGGTGATGTAATCCTGCGTGCGCTTCTCGCGGGGCGACGTGAAGATCTTCTCGGTCCGGTCGAACTCTACCAGTTCACCCAGATACATGAAGGCGGTCTGGCGCGATACGCGCGCCGCCTGCTGCATGTTGTGGGTGACGATGACGATCGTGTAGTCGGCTTGCAATTCGTCGATCAGTTCCTCGATCTTGGCGGTCGACAGCGGGTCGAGTGCCGAAGCCGGCTCGTCGAGCAGAATGACTTCCGGCTTCACCGCCACGGTGCGGGCAATACAAAGCCGCTGCTGCTGGCCGCCTGACAGGCTCAAGCCGCTGGCGTTGAGCTTGTCCTTGACCTCGCCCCACAGCGCGGCCCGCTTCAACGCTTGTTCGACGCGGCCGTCCATTTCGGACTTGCCCAGATTCTCATAAAGCCTGACGCCGAAGGCGATGTTCTCGTAGATCGACATCGGGAACGGCGTCGGCTTCTGGAACACCATGCCGATCTTGGTCCTCAGGAGATTGAGGTCCTGCGAGCGGTCGAGAATGTTCTTGCCGTCGAGCAGCACCTGGCCCTCGGCTGTCTGCTTCGGGTAGAGTTCGTAGATGCGGTTGAACACACGCAGCAGCGTCGATTTCCCGCAGCCCGAAGGGCCGATGAAGGCAGTGACGCTGCGCTCGGGCAGCGACAAGGTGATGTCCTTCAACGCCTTGCTCTGGCCGTAGTAGAAGTTGAGGTTCTTGACCTCGATCTTCGTCTTCTCGGCGACCGTCTCGGTCATCGTCATGTCCGCGGACAACATCTGTGTCATCTGTCCTCTCTGCGTCCGGTAAGGCTGCGGGCGAGGATGCTCAAGCCCAGAACCGTCAGGGTGATTATGAGTGCGCCGCTCCACGCCAGTTGCTGCCATTCCTCGTAAGGGCTGAGAGCGAACTGGAAGATGGTCACCGGCAGGCTGGCCATCGGCGCGTTGATATTGCTGCTCCAGAACTGGTTGTTGAGCGCGGTGAAGAGCAGCGGCGCCGTCTCGCCGGAAATGCGTGCTATCGCCAGCAATATGCCGGTGACGATGCCGGACAATGCGGCGCGGTAGGCGACCGAACGGATCACCACCCAGCGCGGCGCGCCGATCGCGGCGCCGGCTTCACGCAACGCGTTCGGCACCAGGTTGAGCATGTCTTCAGTGGTGCGCACGACCACCGGAATGACCAGGATGGCAAGCGCAACGGCGCCGGCTATGGCCGAGAAATGCCCCATTGGCCGCACCATCAACTCATAGACGAACAAGCCGATGATGATCGACGGCGCCGACAACAGGATGTCGTTGATGAAGCGCACGACGGTGGTGATGCGCGAGAAACGCCCATATTCGGCCATGTAGGTTCCCGCCAGCACGCCGATCGGCGTGCCGACGACAACGGCGATGATCGTCATCAGCAGGCTGCCCGCGATTGCATTGAGCAGGCCGCCGGCCTCGCCTGGCGGTGGCGTCATCTCGGTGAAGACCGCGAACGAAAGCCCGGCTGTGCCCTTATAGACCAGTGCACCGAGAATGAGCGCCAGCCAGGCAAGCCCGATGCCGGCGGCGACGACGCAAAGCGCCATCATCACCGAATTTCTGGCTTTGCGGCGGCTGTGGAGCGATGAGGATGTCGACATCGGTCAGGCTCCCGTACGGGCGTCGATCCGCATCAGCATATAGCGGGCGGCGGCAAGGATCAGGAAAGTGATGACGAACAGGATCAGGCCGAGCGAAACCAGGGAAGAGGTGTAGAGATCGCCGTCGGCCTCGGTGAATTCATTGGCGATGGTCGCCGAGATGGTCGTGCCCGGCGCGAACAGGGAGGCGCTGATGCGGTGGGCGTTGCCGATGACGAAGGTCACCGCCATGGTTTCGCCGAGCGCGCGGCCGAGGCCAAGCATGACGCCGCCCATGATACCGATGCGGGTATAGGGAATGACCACGCGCCGGGTCACTTCCCAGGTCGTGCAACCGATGCCGTAGGCCGATTCCTTCAGCACCGCCGGCACCGTATCGAAGACGTCCTTGGTGATCGAGGTGATGAAGGGCAGCACCATGATGGCGAGGATCAGCGCCGAGGTCAGAAGGCCGATGCCGTAAGGAGGGCCGGCGAAAAGGCTGGATAGTCCCGGCACGCCGTGGAAGATGTTGATGATGAAGGGCTGTATCGTCGTCTGCAGGAACGGCGCGAACACGAACAGGCCCCAGATGCCGTAGATGATCGAGGGAATGCCGGCCAACAGCTCGACCGCTATGCCGATCGGGCGCCTGAGCGGGCGCGGGCAGAGTTCGGTGAGAAACACGGCAATGCCGATGCCGATCGGAACCGCGATCAGGATGGCGATGGCCGCCGTGACCAGCGTGCCGTAGATCGGCGCCAGCGCGCCAAATTTTTCCGTTACCGGATTCCAGCTTTCAGTCGTCAGGAAAGAGAACCCGAAGGACGACAGGGCCTGCCATGAGCCGGCAAACAGCGAGATTGCGACACCACCGAGGATGACCAGCACAAGAATTGCGGAAGCGCGGGTGAGTCCGCGGAATATGGCGTCTGTGAGCGCGAAGCGCCGCACCGTAGCTTCCCTGGCCCGGGCTGCAGATGATAGCATGGCATCGGAAGCGATGGTCATTGGGTCCTCGCGATTGAAGGCAACAGGGAGGGCGCCGTCGACGCCCTCCCTGGAGGAGATTACATAGCCGAGTAGAGCGGCTTGCCGTCGCTGCCGACGACTTCCTTGGCCCACATGGCCTTGACGCTCTCGACCACCTTGTCGGGCATCGGAACGTAGTCCAGCTCGCCGGCCATCTCGTCGCCCTTGTCGTATGCCCAGGCGAAGAATTTGAGCGCTTCGCCGGTGGTCGCCGCGTCGTCCGGCTTCTTGTACAGGAGGATCCACGTCGCCGCCGTCATTGGCCAGGACTCGGCGCCCGGCTCGTTGGCGAGGATGACGCCATAGCCCGGCTGCGAGCTCCAGTCGGCATTGGCCGCTGCCGCCGAGAATGCCGCCGCGGTGGGTTCGACCTTCTTGCCGTCCTTGTTGATCATATCGGTGTGGGTGAGCTTGTTCTGCTTGGCATAGGCGTATTCGACATAGCCGATCGCGCCGCCGGTCTGGGAGACGTTGTTGGCAACGCCCTCATTGCCCTTGGCGCCGATGCCCACGGGCCATTCCACGGCCTTGTCGACGCCGACCTTTTCTTTCCAGTCCGCGCTGACGTCGCCGAGGTAGTATGTGAAGTTGAACGTCGTGCCCGACCCATCGGAACGGTGAACGACCGCGATCGCCTGCGAAGGCAGCTTGACGTCGGGATTGAGCTTCTTGATCGCCTCGTCATCCCAGCTCGTGATCTTGCCGAGGAAGATGTCGGCCAGCGTCGGGCCGTCGAGAACCAACTCGCCCGGCTTGATGCCTTCGAGGTTGACGACGGGAACGATGCCGCCCATCACCATCGGGAACTGAGCCAATCCGGACGATTCAAGCTCTTCGCCTTTCAGCGGCGCATCAGAAGCGCCGAAGGTAACGGTCTTGGCTTTGATCTGCTTGATGCCGCCGCCGGAACCGATCGACTGATAGTTAAGCCCAATGCCGGTGTCTTTCTTGTAAGTGTCGGCCCACTTCGCATAGATCGGGTAGGGGAAGGTGGCGCCGGCGCCGGAGATGTCCGCGGCGAGCGCGGCGGACAGGGTGAGGGTAGTCGTCGCCGCAGCCATTGCAATCGCAACGGCCGCCGAGCGGATGAAATGTCTCATGTGGCCTGCTCCTGTTCGGAATATGGTCTCTCGGCGCCATTCCTCCGGCGCCCGCTGAGGCCAATAGCCCCCGATTATTACAGTCGCATGACAGTTTCATGTCGCTCCGGTAACGTCGTCCAGCCGGGTTAAGAAGGAACGGCCGCGGGCTTTGTCGGCATGGGCCGCGGTTTGCCGCTGGAATCAGCAGCTTGCGTGAATTCCGGCCGGCTTTGTCCGCTCGACGATAGCAGCCACTGACCTTGAGAAGAAAAAAGCCGGACGGGAGCGCATTGCATGCAGCCAGAACGTGTCATGGCCGCGCCATCGCCGAAACAGGTCCGTTGGGGTAAATCTGACCCTGTTTCTTGCCGGCGGTCGCTGCTCCCGCCCGTAACTGGAGGAGCGGAACTTCGAATATCCCATTGTCGCGACTGAGCGCGCCATTGGGTATGGTGCGATCGCACCATGGCCTTACGCTGGAAGCGGTGACGAATCGCAAGGTTTTAACTCGCCTCGCGCTGGACCTCCATCCGCGCCCGACCCGGCGCTCGATCTTTCGAGCGGGGCCTTCGACTGGAAGTGCGACGATTTCTACTTCACCTTACCTACTCCCTCTGCACTATTCCGCCGGTTGTCGGTTGGGCCGAAGCAGCGTTATAAGCTTGCAGGGGTGTTGCTGATGTTTCGACGGATTCTGCCTGTCTTCCTGTGCCTGGCGCTGCTTCTGGGAACCGGCTGCGCGCGCAGCTATGACGGCACCGTGATCATTCCCAAGCCGCTCGATGTTCGCCGTTTCTGGGACCGGCCTTCTCCGCAGGCGCAAGCCGAACAGTCGCAGCTGGAGACCGATGTCTTTCCTGTGGCGCCTCAAACGCCGAAAAGGCCGGCGGTGCGCCGGAGCGCAGCTTCCGTTGCAGCGCCACGAAGGAAGGTCGCCAATCCGCCCATGCTGTCATCGGAGCCGGCGAAGCCGCTCACCTGCAGGAATGTCAGCCAGCCCGGCAAACGGGCCCGCATGGTCTGCGAATAACCAACCGGCCGTCGGTCGATGCGTGCGGCTGTAGGCCTTGAAGCGGCTATCCGGCCAGCCGTTCGCCGTCTCGGGACATCGCCTGCCTTGGTCAGTCCGCCGGGAAAAAGGCCGGCCCGACCACTCTCACCGGCCGCGCGCCGATCGCTCTTTCGACCGACTGATGCTGGGCAGCCCCTGGTACCTCGGCAACCAGCGTTTTTTCCCCTGCGAGAGCGGTACCGGCGGTTTGGATCCCGGATTCAGGAATTTCCGCGACGATGCCAAAATCCGGCTTTGCCGTCGGCAACGGAATGATGGCGTTGCTCATGTTGGCCGGTGTCACGGTTCGTGCCCTGAGTTCGGCGACGCGCTGGTAATAGCGCTTGACATCGCAGGCCTTGAAGTTCGCGTCGTCGCGGTACCTGAAGGCGGTCGCAAGCTCCACATAGGGCTTTTGCGTCTCGAGCGCGATCATCTCTTCGGTCTCGCGGGTGGCATCGCTCAGCGTATAGAGTTCGACGCCGGCATCGTCGCAGATATAGCGGCACTGATCGACCGTTTCCTTCAGATCGTCGTTCTTGGCGAACTGCGATTTTGGCGCGGGGAAGAAATATCCGTCCGACAAGCGAACGCAAAACAGCATCCGATTGCCACCCATTATTGCGCCTGCGGACTGAGGTTTTGGTGCTGTGCGCTGCTGTGCCTGCGGCTGGTTCTGCTGCGCCTGCTGCTTCTTGGCAGCGGGGGCGGCGCAGCCTAGCGCGACGAACCTGGCCTTCAGGCCGGAGGTGTCCCTGCCCGAATTCGACAGTCTGGCGATCTGCCGTTGCACCTCCGCCTTGCTGCTTACGAGGTCGGCGCAGGGGTTGAAGAAGAACCCGGCCGTTTTCGCCGTGCATCGGCGCTGTCTCTCCAGCCTTTGAATCGCGGCGAGTTGCCGGCGTAGTTGGGCAAGCTCGGGGCTGGTCCCGGCGCCACGCCCCGCCGAAAGCAATTGGCTCCTGATCGCGCCGCAGCTATCCGCATAGGAGGAGGACGTGCCGAGCGCAACGGCTATTGCCGACACCAGCATCAGAATCGTGAGAAGCCAGAAGCGTGTCATTGGAGCGACCATTGTCCTTGTTGCGCCGAGAACAGGATTTCTTTGTCGACTATGGATAAGTACTGGCTAAATCAGTTTTACCTAATTGAAGTAGACCGCACCGCCACCAGAGACTTTAGTTCTAGTGTATTATATCCGCTGGCGTAAATTCAATATTACATTTTTATTTCAAGATTGAGACGAACCGGCAGCAGCGCCGGCGAACTCGCGCCACGGCGAAGTTTGAAGCACCCGGCCGGATCCGCACCGCGATCAATCCGGCGTTACCGGCCGGCCGTTGCTGAAACCTTAGCCCCACGTTCGGCGTTGAGCGGCCAAGGAGGAGACCGCAAATGTCGATTCATTTCACTGTCGCGGGCCTGACCAGGAATCTGTTCCATTCACTTGGGCTGGACCATGAACGCACACCGAGGCCGCTCGACCACGAGCAGAGGCTTTTGCTGGAGTGCTATCTCGCCGGCCAGATTCCGGAATCGGCCTGGAGCGACTATGTCTTCGAAATGCCGGAACTGGCGCGACATGTCGAGGCCAGACGAAGCCGCCACTAAAGCGCATCGCGGTCGACCCGGCCTCATGCGACGCGCTTAGGTTCTTGTTTTATGCATGTCGTTGTCGCAAAACCGCTGCACACTTTTGCTCGACATGCGCTAGATCCCGAAAAGTAGAATCCGGTTGTCGGAAAAGATCAAGGCGAAGCCTGCACTCGCGTTGCAGGCTGTTTTTGTTTGGGCGAGTTGAATTGCAGAGTGAACACCTTGCCCGGGATGCCTTCAGCCAGCGCCGGTGAAAGGCTCAACGGCAGGCAGTGGTCCACGGCCGCAATCGCCGCGTCGACAAAAGCTTGCCGCGCCTTGTCGTCGCCGGCCACGCGGATGGCGGTCGGCTTGGGCCGGCCGATCAGCGTGCCATTGCGCCTGAAGCTGAAGCTCAGGGTGACGGTGGAATTCCCGGCATTCGCTGGGGGGGTCCAGCACGCCTGGATGGCAGCCCCGACCTCGGGCATGGTGTTGAGCGTCGCTGCATTCGATTGACCGGCTGCACCCGCCAGCATGGCGCCTGCAATCACCACCATTCCAGCAATGCTTTTCATGACAGGGCCTCTGTCCTTGAACCGCCCTCGAGGACGTGACTAACTTCGATGGTAGGGCCGACATCGGCGATGACAAGGTGCCAGCAACGCGCTTCATCAGCCATGCAGGCGTCGGGAAGCGCCGTCGACCGCAACTTCGGCAGGGCTGCAACAAGCAAAAGGCCGGCGAGCAGCCGACCTTTGCTTTCCATCCGCGCCAGTACATCCGTGGTCGCGGGCTGGAGGTGGATACAGTAGAAAGGGTTTCGGTTAACGAAACCTTAAGCTCCCCACATCGTGCAAACAGGGGAGAGTAAAAAGAATTACCCCAGATCGTTACCGGCTCCTGCAGAACGTACGGACGATCGCCGGCCTGCACGTGCCTCAGGCGTTGGCCTGCGACCGCACATAGGCGATATAGCCGCGCACATCGCCGGCCGGCTCGGCATAGGCCTTGCCGAGCTTCTTCTCGATCGCCGTCATATAGTCTTTTGCCCATTGGGGCAGCGCATAGTCGATGACGGCGAGGAACTCGAGCGTCGCCGCCAGACGGATGTCGGCGATCGACGGGTTCTTGCCGCCGATGAACGGCTTGCCGTTCCTGAAGAAGCTGTGAAAGACCTCCAGCGGCTCGGCAATTGCGGCCGCCGCGGCCTTCTGGGCTTCCGATTTCCTGTCGGGATGAGCGTCGCTGTGGCCGACCTCGCCGGCATATTGCGGGAAATTCAGTGCTGGATAGGTGGCGCGCGCCACATAGGGGTAGAGCGTGCCGATCAGGTAGAACATGGCACTGTCGATCATTGCCCGCTTGGCGGGTTCCTTAGGGTACAATTTTTCCAGCCCGTGCTTGTTGGCGAGGTACTGCATGATGGCGCAGCTTTCCCACAAGACACCTCTCGGCAGGCCCTTGTCCTCGATCATCGGGGTCAGGTGGGCCGGGTTTCGCGCCATATATTCAGGCGAGCGCGTGTGGCCCCATACGTCGGTCTCGGAATGGTCGAGCCCGGCCGCGCGCGCAAACACCCGTACGCTCATATTGTTGACGCTCGGCTTCAGCATGCTGAGCATCAGCGCGGGTTTTTTCGCTGATTTCGCTACGGCCTTCCGCGCGGACTTCGCGGATGCCTTGGCTGCAGGTTTTGCGGCGGCTTTCGTTGCCGACTTGGCGGACGCTTTCGACGCCTTGGCAGCAGGCTTTGTCGCGGCCTTGGCAGCTGGTTTCGGAGCGGCCTTGGCGGCCGGCTTCTTCGCACTCTTCGTTGTCGTCTTTGCCATTGTGTCCTCCCTTTGTTTGGCCTGTCGTCAGTATGGATCTTTCGGAGCGCGGTCTTCCGACAAGGTCGCGCGGGAGCGCTCGACAAGCGCCTGGATCGCGTCGGCGAGATGCACCTCGGCTATTGCGTAGTCGCCGCGCGCGACGCGGATCTTGTGCGCCTGCATCAACACGTCGGCATGGGTGAAGCCCGCCGGCGGCTCGAAACGGTAGGAGGCGAGCTCGATCAGCAGGCCGAGCGGATCCTCGAAGTAGATCGAGTCCATGAAGCCGCGATCCTTGACGCCGCTGTGCTTGATGGCGCGCTCGTCGAGCCGGCCGACCGCCTGCAAAAAGGTGACGCGCGACACCGCGAAAGCAATGTGATGGACGCAGCCCGTATCGGTTGGCGTGCGCCGCTTGACCGGCGTGCGGCTCTCGTCGGTGAAGACGGTGATCAGCCGGCCGTCGCCCGGATCGAAATAAAGATGGCTTTCGCTGGCTTTGTCGAGGTTGGGCTGCTCGAAGATGAAAGGCATGCCGAGCACGCCTTCCCAGAAATCGATGGAGCTCTGGCGATCGGCGCCGACCAGCGTGATGTGATGGACGCCTTGTGATTGCAGCTTCTGCATCTGACTCCTCCCGGCCACGCCGTCTTGCCGCCGAACGGAAGTTCGGATGCCCAGTCGCGCTTGGATCAGCGCCCGGCATGTGACCGCGCCCGGCCTCGCTCGCCTGCGCTCCGCATTCCGCATCCTGCAGGAGTGCGGCCGGAGCTTTGATGAACGGATGCTAATTCAATCCGAGGCGTTGCGCCAGAAGCGCTGAGTTTCAAGAACTCCACGCAGGCGCCAAGAGCGGCACCGGGATCGCGGACGCCTTCGCCGAGCTCGCCGAAACGATCCGTCGCCGGCAGCTGTAATGGTGCGGCAGCCCGCAGGTCGCTGGGTTTCCCGAGCGGCCGGTTTGGCGACGGCAGGTCAAAGGGGCCTCGTTGACGCATGCCGCGCCTGGTTCGGATTACGGGCATCCGCGGCCCTTAGATGAAAATCACATATTCTTCATCGGCACGTCGGGATCGACATGTCCCCCATCGGCAGTGATCTTCAGCCGTGAGAGGTAGTGCTCCCATCCCCTTCGGTGGCTGTCACGCTCCTTTGCGTTCGGCAGTCCGCTGTGCGTGAAGCGGATCAGTGTCCCCGCATCCCTCGCGATCAGGTCGATCTCGACATGGCTGGAGCCGGGCGGCACGGTCTCGTTGTCTTCCCAGCCAAAACTGTAGGCAAGACGGTGGACCGGGATCACCTCGGTGAACTCACCGCGGGCCATATGGCGACCACCGACATTGACGAGGAACAGACCGCCCGGCGATGCATCCAAATTCGCTTCGGTCCCGATCCATCGCACGATCTGGTCCGGATCCGTCAAAAGCGCGAACACGGTCGCTTGTGGCGCGGCGACCTCAATCTCTATGTAAACCGATTCCGCCATCGCTCACTCCAGGTCACATCCGCATCGAATACCGTGCATGATTGAAGCGAATGTGGGGAGTTGCAAGAAGATGTTCGAGGCGTAAGCATAAGCCTGTGCCGAGTGACCTTCTGCCGATGCTTCTCGCAAACTCGCTTTCATTCCTTCTGGACGACGCCGCGCATATTGGCGACGGTGGGCGACTTCTATTGCAGCTCTCAACGCATTTGATGGAAGACGGCCTGCCGATCATTGCCGGCGCGCTGGCGCAGGATGCTCCCGACCCGATCATTTCACGCCGCATCTGGCTCTGGCGAGCGCCTGGGAATGAAGTGGTCGAGGCTTTGGGCATAGGCGCCGACCGCCAGAATGCCGATCCCCGGCTCGTGCTGCGGGAGTGGCTTGGCACGACGCGGGCGATGGTGTTCGACGAGCGAGCGGGCGGTGTCGCACCGACTTTGGTGTGGGCGTTCGATCATACTCCGGATGAGGCGCAGTCAGAGCTGCTGCGGCAAATCTCCCGGTTTGCTGCGGCTCCGATGACCGCACTCGCAGAACGGTCCGCGAAACGCGCATTGCTCGAAGCATATTTGGGAAAGCGCAGTGCAGCACATGTGCTCAACGGTCATTCTCGTCGAGTAAAGGGAGAGACGATACGGGCTGCGCTTCTGTGCGCGGACCTTCGAGGTTTCACCGATCTATCCGAGGTTCATGATGCAGACGAGATCGTATTGGTACTTGATGCCTGGTTCGATTGCGTCGCGGGCGCGGTGCACGCATTTGGTGGTGAGGTTCTCAAGTTTATAGGTGATGGCGTCCTCGCGATTTTCCCGATTGGCGAGCGCGATGCAAATGCCGCATGTGACGCTGCGGTACGCGCCGTGAAGGCCACGCGCGCCGGGATAGATCATCTCAACCAAACTCGGCGCCGCAATGGCGGCCCTGAGCTCGGATATGGCATTGGCCTGCATGTCGGCGAGATACTCTGGGGGAACATCGGCACTGCCGGCAGGTTGGACTTCACCGCGATCGGCAAGGCTGTAAATCTTGTCAGCCGCATCGAAGGGCTGTGCAAGCCGTTGGGACGGACGGTGCTCGCGTCGACAGTGTTCGAGGCAGAAACTACCGAGCCGATGATCGCCATGGGCAGTCATCCGCTCGGAGGAATAGCAGGCGCGCAAACACTTTTCGGCTTGCCGGAATAGATCGAATGGTTGAGCCCGCCGTGGATGTGTCGTTCGCAGCATATCTTGGTATCGTGCGAAGCCATGACTGAGAGAAATTCGAACGGCAAAGAAGCTACGATACTGCAACTGGAGTATGGCGCGTTTAGAGCCCAGCCATGCCGTCGGCATGCTTGCCGATCGCGTCGCCGGGGCCGTGGATAGTGCGCTGAGTCAAATCAGCCGGACAGCTTCAAACGGACGGAAGCCCGAATCCTCGCCAATCAGGCATCGGACATGCGGCGGGCAGCGTCACGGAACGGATAGTCGACACGGACGACGCCATCTTGTTTCCTGAGGACCCAATACTCACATATGTCGCCCCCGTTTCGGGGCCGGGATACTTGAGCTATATTTTAGGGAAGGAGAACAACATGGGTGGCGTTAAGGTGGCAATGAGGCGCTTCCCCGCTGCCGCTATCGCTGGCCCCGAGCCGTGCCATCGGATGAAAGCTGCATCCTTGCCGGTAATGTCCTTCACCGATTTCAACAGGGTTCATGGACCGCTCGAAGCGCCCGATAATGGTCGCAGGTAGGCGATAGCAGCGGCCGGACAATGCTCTTGTGAAGCTGAGGCCGTAGCGTTGGTTTCCCGCTAAACAACGCTACCAGACATTTAAGTACGACCGCGTAGGATCGATGGTCTTGCGAATTTTTGGATTCGGCAACGCGACAGCTACTCCCAGAGGGATATTCCCTCTTGCGTTAAGGCTCGTTGCACAGCCGCTCGCTCCTCCAACCGACGTGCATGAGAGGTCCAAGCGGGGTAGGTATTTCGCATGTCTACGGCCATGCGATTTCCCCACCTGTAGAATACGAGCAAATACGGATCAACTATTGAATAGGACTCTCCTACGGCCCAATCTCGATCCGTCAACTTGGATTCTATAAGCGCAAACGCGGAAGCCAAGTGCTCCTTTCCTTTATGAACCAAGGGCTCGTACATCGATTGATCCGGTAAGAAAAAGTCGGCGCGCCAGATCATTCGGACGGCGACCGCGTGAACCGCACTCGATAGCCAGTTAAACCATTCGATGGAACGGATGATGTTTTCTGCATTCGCTCCCAGGAGCCGCGCGTCTGGATTCGTCAGGCCCAGGTGAAATAAGATTGCCGGCGCTTCAGTGAGAGTGAAATTGTCGGCAATGAGAACAGGGATTCGCCCTTTCGGGTTTAAGCGGTGAAATTCGTCGGTCTTGGCTTCGGGATGACCTGGCGACATCAACGCCAGCGAATAGGGCCTTCCAATCTCCTCCATGACGATGTGAGGTGCAAAAGAGCAAGAGCCTGGCGCAGCATGAAGTGTGTAATGCATCAATTCCTCCGAAAACCGCATCTTACCTGTTTCAATCTGTACTAAGTTGCCAACGACGTCTTGCTGTTGTTTAGCGTACTTCCAACGCTACGGCCTCAAGCTCTTCCGCAGCCGCCATGAAGCGGTCGATCTCGGCCTGTGCAAGTTGCTTGGATGGTTTGGTTCTGGCCATTTTGCGATCTCCGTTAAGTGGATCGCCGCACCGGCGCAAATGAGGACCATATTCCTAATTCGACCGCAAGAGTTATTCTGCCAGATGGTCCTGATCGATCTTGGCAATTACCCCCTCAAGAGCCTGGACTGCGCGCCTCGATATCTCAACATGAGCAGCCGTGGTATCGACTTTTCCCTTGCCTGGCTGAACAGTCCAAATGCCCGTTTTCCCTGCTTCGGCATTGGTGATGAACCGGCGCTCCTCTTCGAGCTGCTGGCTAAGTTCTTCGCGGAAAGCCTTCCACTGGTCTTTCGTTGCGGCCATCGGGTCTCCTTCCTCGCTGCCTTTCGGCTGAAAGTGACGCAGCTCTGCCGGGCGCGCAAGCGCCCCTCAACGGTTTGCCGCCTCCCCGCGAAGGGAGTTAGACCAAGTGTGAGGACGACTCCGTTCTTGTTAGGTAACGATCGACGAAGCTGGGCTCTGCGTCGCCATACACAAATTTCTTCGCTGTGGAGATGGTGGAGATGTTCGTGGCGTCTACCACGCGCCTATCGGGCATCTTAGCGATGTTTTCTGCGATTGACCGCGCGTTTGTTGCGAAAAAGGCGTGACCAGGGGAGATGGGGAGATTTATGAGACATTTCGGACGGTAGAGGTCTCCAATGCGTTCAAGTGGGTCGTCGCCGAGCATGAGAGGCCGACTTGAATTGCTGACGTCGCGTACTGTCCACCAGAAGGAAAGCAGGCGCTCAATTGGCCGGCTCTCGCCGATCATCTTGGACAAGGTTTCCATGCCAGAATTGGCCAATGCACTAGGTGCGTGATTCTGAGCCCATTCGAGTAGGTTTCGTTCGGGTGCGGACCCTTTTGCAGCGTCGAAGTCTGCATCGGGTTCCGAAAGTATTTTTTGCTGCATCTCTTCAATGCGCTTTGATATCGACGCGACAACATGAGGGACACGCAGCAGCGCCGCGTTCAGATAGATCGCCCACCAGTATCGTTCTTCAATGGAGAGCGATTTTGCCCCTCGAACGACCATCTTCTCGAGGATGGGTGCTGCTTTGTCGTCTACGAAACCGAAAACCCGTTCTTCCACAAGGTGGACCTTGTCCGCGGGGACGTGCTCCAAAGCGTAAAGACCTGGGACGTATCCGGTGGCAGCAGGAGCTACCCCCTTTCTAGTCAGTTTTCCATTGTGCTTGATTCTGCCCCATTGTGTCACATAGCCAGCAGTGTCGGCCCACCGCCGGAGGTGAAACTGCGGCACATAGTGATGGTCCCCATCCTTGCTCAACGGTTTTGCTCAACTGCTTGCCAAGCGGCGCGGCTCACGGCGCTCTAGGCACCTCAAAAATGGATCCTACGAATGGCTTATTTGACCGTTATTTGACGGTTTTACCTGCCGGCCCGCTAAGTAGTTGAAACGATTGGTACGCCCAAGGGGAATCGAACCCCTGTTCCCGCCGTGAGAGGGCGGTGTCCTGACCGCTAGACGATGGGCGCGTTCAAGAACCGGCGATATAGGCTGACGGCTGGGAAAAAGCAACTAGGCTTAAGGCTGCCTGTCGCGCCGGTGAAATATCCGCTGCAAGCCTAGCGTTTTGGCTCGATCAGGTCCCAGAGATTTCCATGGAGATCGGCGAAAACCGCGACCGTGCCATAGGCTTCATGGCGCGGCGCCTCGCGGAACTCGACGCCCTTTTGGAACATCAGCGCATAGTCACGGGCAAACTCGTCGGTTTCGAGGAACAAAAAAACCCGCCCGCCGGTCTGGTTGCCGACGGCGTGCCTTTGCGCATCGCCGGATGCCTCGGCGAGAAGCAGCCGCGCGCCCTGCCCGTTGCCCGGCGTGATCGTGACCCAGCGTTTGCCGCCGCCGAGATCGACATCTTCGGTGAGGACAAAACCCAGCCGGTCGACATACCAGGAGATCGCCTCGTCATAATTTGCGACGACGAGCGCGACCGTGGCAATGCTGCGGTGTTCGGCAAAACCGGTCATTTGTTCCTGATCGAAAAGCGGCCGACGATGCGGCGCTCAGTGGTGTCGTAGACGAAAATGGCGCGGCTGCCGTCGGCCAACTCGGCGTCGATCGACAGGCGATTGCCCGAGAGCGATTGGCTGACCACCCTGGCGCCGACCGGCAGCACGATGTCGCCACTGACCGGCTCGCCTGCCGACACCTGGATGTCGCTCGTCAACGGCGGGGCGGCAGGCGGTGCATTGCGCGCTTTGTAGACAAGCGCCGCGATCACCACCATAAGGGCGAGGAACAGCAGGCCGAGATTGATGGCGACGAAGCGGACGAGCTTCCTCCGCACCTTTTCGACCTCGGGGTCGAGCGGCTTTTCCTCGTCTTCGTCGGCAAGCGGCTGGGCCATGGCAGCAGATTCCGGAACTGTTTTCGATGAGCGCTCATAACGAAGAGGTCAGACAATTAATAGGGGCCAGACAGATCGTGCTGGAGGCCGGCGCCGATGCGGCCGGCCAACGGCTCGACCAATGGCTGGCGGCCAGGCTCGGCCCCGACATGTCGCGCAGCCGGGTGCAGATGCTGATAAAGCAGGGCGCGGTCAGGATCGGCGGCAGGCCAGCCAGCGAGACGAAGCGCAAGATGGCACAAGGTGACAGCGTGTCGGTCGACATGCCGGAGCCGGAACCGGCGGAGCCGCAAGGCGAAGATATTGCGCTGGATGTCCTCTACGAGGACAGCGAGCTGATCGTCATCAACAAGCCGGCCGGGTTGGTCGTGCATCCCGGCGCCGGCAACTGGACCGGCACGCTGGTCAACGCGCTGATCCATCATTGCGGCAACAGCCTGTCGGGCATCGGCGGGGTGAGACGGCCGGGCATCGTCCATCGCCTCGACAAGGAGACCAGTGGCGTCATGGTCGTCGCCAAGACCGATCGCGCCCACAAGGCGTTGTCGGAGGCCTTTGCCGACCACGGCCTGACCGGCGATCTCGAGCGCGCCTATCTGGCGTTGGTCTGGGGCATACCGGCAAGGCCGACGGGGATGGTCGACGCGCCGCTCGGCCGCGCCGCCGACCGGGTACGCCGCGCCGTGGTGCCGCAAGGCCGCGACGATGCCCGCCACGCCATAACGCATTTCACCGTCATTGAGCGCTTTGGCGAGCAGCAGCAGGAATTCGCCACGGCGAGCCTGGTCGAATGCCGGCTGGAAACCGGTCGCACCCACCAGATACGCGTCCACATGGCCCATATCGGCCATCCGGTGATTGGCGACCCCGAATACGGCCAGGCTTTCCGCACCAAGGCCAACCGGTTGCCTGCGCCGCTAACCAGCAAAGTGAAAGCATTTCCGCGACAAGCGTTGCACGCCCGCCTCCTTGCATTTCGGCATCCGGATACCCATTTAACGATGAGGTTCGAAGCACCGATACCGTGGGACATGGAGAACCTCGTCGACGGCTTCCGCAAGCTTTGAACCAACCACCTGAAAACCTGACCGGCGTTGTTCACTTCAGCGTGACACACTGTTTCGTGTTGAACAAATGCCTGTCTTTCTGGTTTTGTTCCTATATATGTCGGTTGGCGCGAATGTGCCTTTGGCATTCGCGCCACATGCCTGCCGCGTTTCGGGGGCATCACTCCAATAGAGAGGGGGCGCTATAATGGCCCAGTCACTACCCAGTATCGTTTCCGGCGAAGGCGGCCTCAGCCGCTACCTGGAAGAAATCCGCCGTTTTCCGATGCTTCAGCCGCAGGAAGAGTACATGCTCGCCAAGCGCTACGCCGAGCATGAGGACACCACGGCTGCGCACAAGCTCGTCACCAGCCACCTTCGGCTCGTCGCCAAGATCGCCATGGGCTATCGCGGCTACGGCCTGCCGATCGGCGAGGTGATCTCGGAAGGCAATGTCGGCCTGATGCAGGCCGTCAAGAAATTCGAACCGGAGCGCGGCTTCCGTCTCGCCACCTATGCGATGTGGTGGATCAAGGCCTCGATCCAGGAATACATCCTGCGCTCGTGGAGCCTGGTTAAGATGGGCACCACCGCCAACCAGAAGCGCCTGTTCTTCAACCTGCGCAAGGTGAAGGGCAAGATCCAGGCGCTCGACGAAGGCGATTTGAAGCCCGACCAGATCACCGAGATCGCCACCCGGCTGAACGTCTCGGAAGCGGAAGTCGTGTCGATGAACCGTCGTCTGTCGGGCGACGCCTCGCTCAATGCGCCCATCCGGGCAAGCGAAGGCGAATCCGGCGAATGGCAGGACTGGCTGGTCGACGACCACGAAAGCCAGGAAGAGATGCTGATCGAGCAGGACGAGCTGGAAAACCGGCGCGGCATGCTGTCGGGCGCTCTTGCCGTGCTCAACGACCGCGAACGCCGCATCTTCGAGGCGCGCCGCCTCGCCGATGAGCCGTTGACGCTGGAAGAGCTGTCGGCCGAGTTCGATATCAGCCGCGAGCGCGTGCGCCAGATCGAGGTGCGCGCATTCGAGAAGGTGCAGGACGCGGTCAAGGCCGCGGCCAAGCGCCAGATGCAGGCGCTTCGCACCATCGAGGCGCAGCCGGCGGCGTAAAGCCTCCCGATAGAAACAAATAACGGCGGCGCCACGTAACTGGCGCCGCCTGTATTTTAGAGGGTTGCCAGTTCCGCGGCGCCTTCGCGGATGTCCGATCCACTGCCACAAACTGCTCAGTAGCCTCGCCATCGTGTCCGCAGACGATCTCATCGATAGCGGCATTACCGCAATTTTCCCCAAGCCCTGGAAACCGCAACGCTGCAAGCTGTGGCGGCAATGTTCCGGCGCCGACACGGGCTTCCGTTGCAAAATTCCACAAGGCGGCGCTTGCGGCAGGCGGGCGACAACGGGCCGCCGGGCCGCGCCGGGCAGTTGAACTCGTCTGTTCGGAAACGAAAGGCAGTATGACGATGACGATTTCTCCGTTTCTGACCGCTCTCGGATCCGAAGGTCCCCCAGCCGACCGAGCGAAAGACATGGACCTGTATGGATGGCTAATTGGAAGCTGGGAAATGGACACGGTCCACTACCTCGATGACGGGACAATCCAGAAATGGAATGGAGAATGCCATTTTGGCTGGGTGCTCGAAGGCCGCGCGGTTCAGGACGTTTGGATCAGGCCCAAGCGCCCTGCTCCGTCCGCGATGTATGGCACAACCTTGCGCATCTTCGACCCTGGGATCGATGGCTGGCATATCATATGGAACGACCCGCTCAACCGGGATCACTCGCGCCAGATCGGCCGGGCCGAGGGTAAGGACATTGTCCAGCTCGGCAATGACTCGCGCGGTCTGAAAACTCGATGGCGTTTCACTGAGATCACTGCCAACAGCTTCCATTGGATCGGCGAGGAAAGATCTTCCGAGAGCGATCCTTGGCAAATCACGTATGAACATTTAGCCCGCCGAACAAAACCCTGACGCTGGACTAAACACTTAGCTGGCGTCTGCGCCGCTCCTCATCCGGCTGCCGCCACCGTCTTCCCGCATGGACCTCTCGGATTCAAACATCGCAAAAATCGAATCTGGATCAATAACTTGGATGACCATCGCAGAGTTTGAATGGCATTGTAGTGCCAACGACCCATCTCCTCACAGGCAATCGAGCGGAAATTTCAGATAGCGCCGCCCGTTGGATTCCGGTTCCGGCAGGCGTCCGCCATTCATATTGACCTGCAGCGCGTGCAGGATCAGCCGCGGCATCGGCAACGTCCTGTCGCGGGCTTGGCGGAGCGCGACGAAGTCGGCTTCCGTCTTGCAGCCGGCAACATGGATGTTGCCGCCTTTCTGTTCCGCGACCGTGCTTTCCCAGCGCGCTTCGCGGTCACCCGGCTGGTAGTCGTGACCGACGAACAGACGTGTCTCGTCCGGCAGTGCCAGGATGTCCTCGATCGAACGCCAGAGCCGCTCGGCGCTGCCGCCGGGAAAGTCTGCCCTTGCGGTGCCGCTGTCCGGCATGAACAGCGTGTCGTGGATGAAGGCGGCGTCGCCGATGACGTAAGTAATCGAGGCCAGGGTGTGGCCCGGCGAAAACAGCACTCTTGCCGGAAGGCCGCCGACCGAAAAAGTCGCGCCGTCGGCGAACAGCCTGTCCCATTGCGAACCGTCGGCGGGGAATTCCGGCCAGTTGTAGATCACCTTCCACAATTTCTGGACGTCGATGATCCTCTCGCCGATTGCCGTCGGCGCTCCGGTTCTCCCCCTCAGATAATGGACGGCGGACAAATGGTCGGCATGCGGATGCGTGTCGAGGATCCACTCGACCTCCAGCCCGCTTTCCCTGACGAAGTCGAGCAGGGCGTCGGCGTTTTTCGTTGCCGTTGCACCGGACCTTTCGTCGAAGTCGAGCACCGGATCGATGATGGCGCATTTGCGGGTCGCCATGTCGGCGACCACATACTGGACGGACCCGCTCGGCTTGTCATAGAAGCCGGTGACCTGCGACCTAGCCGATAATGCGTCCAATCCCAGCCCCCTTGATCTCTCACCGTGGCAGGAATGATTTTCTCAGCCACGGCAAATGAAAGGCATGGTTGTCCGTCAACCAGGCGTCGTCAAGCACCCCGTGCTCACACGGCTAGGAAAACCAAAAATTTCTCCGTGCCGCCTCTGCCTGCTCAGGCGGAAGGCTGCTTGGTTTTCCTGAGATATGGCAGGATTGTCTCGTAGGCGCCGAAGCGCTTGATGGCATCCTCATTCGAGACAGCAGCGGTGATGATGACGTCCTCGCCCTGCTTCCAGTTCGCCGGCGTCGCCACCTGGTGCTTGGCGGTCAGTTGCATGGAATCGATGGCGCGCAGGATTTCGTCGAAGTTGCGGCCCGTCGTCATCGGATAGGTGAGGACCAGCTTGATCTTCTTGTCGGGCCCGATGACGTAGACCGAACGCACCGTGGCATTGTCGGCGGGCGTGCGGCCCTCCGAGCTCTCGCCGGCACCCGCCGGCAGCATCTCGTAAAGCTTGGCGACCTTGAGATCCTTGTCGCCGATCAGCGGGTAGTTCACCGAATGGCCGGTCGCCGTCTTGATGTCGTTCTGCCACTTTCCATGGCTTTCGACGGGATCGACCGAGATGCCGATGATCTTAACGTTGCGCTTCCTGAACTCGCCTTCGAGCCCGGCCATCGTGCCGAGTTCGGTTGTGCAAACCGGCGTAAAGTTCTTCGGATGGCTGAACAATACCGCCCAGCCGTCGCCGATCCATTCATGGAAGCTGATCGGTCCTTGCGTGGTCTCAGCGGTGAAGTCCGGCGCGATATCGTTGATGCGGAGGCTCATGACATGTCCCTACCTTGTGAGTGCAGATCGCAGCCGGCGTTGACCGGCGCTGCTTTTGCCTTTCTACCACTCCGGCGTCATCCTTCAAACGGCTGTTGCGCCGGCATCGAGGCCGGCGGCGAAATATTTTCATTGCTTCTCGGCAAATGCAGCAGGAATTTTCGCTGCGCTGGCTCAGGCCTTGCTCACTGCTAACGTCGTCGTCAGGTCTTCCATGCGCTGGGCCAACGCGCCGAGCGCCCCGGTCAGCACGGAATCGTTCTTGTCGGCCTTGGTCAGTGCGTCGTCGCGCGTCTTGCGCAGCGTCAGCACTTCGCTTTCCATGCCCTTGACCCGCTTTTGCAGTTCTGAAAGCTCGTCCATGACCATGATGCCGGCCATCACGGTCAGCCTCTGGTCGCCGATCTCGCCAAAAGAATCCTTCAGATGCGAGACATAGCGGTCGAAGCGCTCGGCAAGATCGATCAGATGCTCTTCCTGGCCCTCGTCGCAGGCCATCCGATACTGCTTGCCGTCGATGGAAACCGTGACTTGTGCCATTGGCCTACCTGTCCAGTACCGCGCGGATGGTCTCCATGGCTGTCACCAGCCTTCGCGACACTTCCTTGTTGGCATCTTCCAGCCGTTCGGCGCGGGCCTCGGAATTGTCGAGTTCCTGCGCCAGCCGCGAGCGGTCGGCGTTCATCCGCTGCACTTCGGCCTCGGCTTCCGAATAGTCCCGCTCGTGCTCGAGCTTGGCCGCGACGGCGTTTTCCAGCCCTTCGATGGCCTTACCCAGCCTGGCAATGACTTCCTTGAGGGTCGTTTCCCCGGTCATGGCTTTCGTCCTGCGCCCTGCCCATCACCGAATCATCCACGTTCAGAACGCGTTATCCCTGAAACATTACGCGCCGTGTGAACCGCACGTCAATAAAGCGATCGCGACTGTCCCCTGCTAACGCTAATGTAAGTGGTGCATGGCCATCACAAGACCGGCAAAAGCACACCGATTTGTTGACTAAAAGGCCGCGCCTGCTATGTGTCGCGCACCCTTTTCAAGGGCTTTCCCAAGGCCCAAACCCCCATTTTGGAGGAAGCATGACCTCGCGCGAACAACATGACCGGATGGCCAATGCGATCCGTTTTCTCGCCATGGACGCCGTCGAGAAGGCAAACTCCGGCCACCCCGGGCTGCCCATGGGCTGTGCCGACATCGCCACCGTGCTGTTCACCCGCTTTCTCAAATACGATCCGAAGAACCCGCATTGGCCGGATCGCGACCGCTTTATCCTGTCGGCCGGCCACGGCTCGATGCTGCTTTACTCGCTGCTCTATCTGACCGGCTACGAAGACATCACCATCGACCAGATCAAGCAGTTCCGCCAATTGGGGTCGAGGACCGCGGGCCACCCGGAATACGGCCATGCCGCCGGCATCGAGACGACGACGGGCCCACTCGGCCAGGGCCTTGCCAATTCGGTCGGTTTCGCGCTCGGCGAGCGCATCATGAATGCCGCTTTCGGCAACGATCTCGTCGACCACTACACCTATGTGCTGGCCGGTGACGGCTGCCTGATGGAAGGCGTGTCCCAGGAAGCCATCGCGCTTGCCGGACATCTGAAGCTGAACAAGCTGATCGTCTTCTGGGACAACAACAACATCTCCATCGACGGCCCGGTGTCGCTGGCCGACAACACCGATCAGGTCGCCCGCTTCCAGGCGTCCGGCTGGAACGCCAGCCATATCGACGGCCAGGACCCGGAAGCGATCGCCTATGCCATTGAAGCGGCCCGCCACTCCGACAAGCCGACGATGATTGCCTGCAAGACGACGATCGGCTTCGGCGCGCCGACCAAGGCCGGTACCAACAAGGCGCATGGCTCGCCGCTCGGCGCCGAGGAAATCGCCGGCGCCAGAAAATTCTTCGGCTGGGATTATCCGCCGTTCGAGGTTCCGGCCGATATCCTCGACGCATGGCGTACCGCCGGCCGGGCCGGCGTCAAGGCGCGCACCGACTGGGAAAGCCGCCTTGCCAAGGCCGACACCAAATTGCGCGGCGAATTCGAACGCCGCATCGGTGGCACGCTGCCGGCCAACTTCGATGCTGTCATTGGCGATTACAAGAAGAAGCTCGCCGCCGACAAGCCGAAGGTCGCCACCCGCAAATCGTCGGAAATGGCGCTGGAGGTCATCAACGGCGCCGTGCCCGAAACCATCGGCGGCTCGGCCGATTTGACCGGCTCCAACAACACCAAGACCAGCCAGACCAAGAACATCACTGCCGACGATTACGGCCAGCGCTATGTCCACTACGGCATTCGCGAGCACGGCATGGCGGCCGCGCTCAACGGGCTGACGCTGCATGGCGGCATTGTCGCCTATGGCGGCACCTTCATGTGCTTTTCCGATTATGCCCGTCCGGCGATGCGGCTTGCCTCGTTGATGGGCATCCGCTCGATCTTCGTCATGACCCATGATTCCATCGGCCTTGGCGAAGACGGCCCGACCCATCAGCCGGTCGAGCATCTGGCAGCACTTCGCGCCATCCCGAACCACAATGTCTTCCGCCCGGCCGACGCGGTGGAAACCGCGGAATGCTGGCAGCTGGCCATTGAATCGGAAAAGACGCCTTCGACTTTGGCGCTGACCCGGCAGAACCTGCCGACGGTACGCAACGACTTCGTTGCGGAAAACCTCTCCAGCCGCGGCGCCTATGAACTTGCCGCCGCAAGTGGCGAGGCGGCGGTGACAATCTTCGCTTCGGGCTCCGAGGTCGAGATCGCCCTGGCCGCGCGCGAGGCGCTGGAAAAGCACGGCCATGCTACCCGCGTCGTCTCGGTGCCGTGCTTCGAATTGTTCGACAAGCAGAGCGCCGACTATCGCAGCAGGATGATCGGCAATGCGCCGCTCAAGATTGCCATCGAAGCCGGCATCCGTCAGGGCTGGGATTATTTCATCGGCACCGAAGGCATCTTTATCGGTATGACCGGCTTCGGCGCCTCCGGCACGATCGAACAGCTCTATCCGCATTTCGGCATCACCGCCGAAGCAACGGTGAAGGCGGCGGAAGCCCGTCTGCACGGCAAATGAAATTAAGCCCCGATCCGCAAAGGCTGGCATAGCGGTTTTGCCGGCCGGCGGAGCACTAATCGATTTAAATCCGAGCCTCGGCGGCTGGATTCTTTGCCCGTCCGCCGTTATGAAGCTGCGGACTTGATCTTCGGCCCCCAACTCCCAGGGAGAGAACAATGACCGTCAGAGTTGCCATCAATGGATTCGGCCGCATCGGCCGCAACATCCTGCGCGCCATCCACGAATCCGGCCGCAAGGATATCGACGTCGTCGCCGTCAACGATCTCGGCCCGGTCGAGACCAACGCGCATCTGCTGCGCTTCGACAGCGTGCATGGCCGCTTTCCGCATGAGGTGACGGTTGACGGCGATCAGATCATCGTCGGCAAGGAAAAATTCAAGGTCACCGCGATCAAGGATCCGACGCAACTGCCGTGGAAGGAACTCGGCATCGACATCGCGCTCGAATGCACCGGCATCTTCACCGCCCGCGACAAGGCCGCCGCCCATCTGACCGCCGGTGCCAAGCGCGTTCTCGTCTCCGCTCCGGCGGAGGGGGCCGACCTGACCGTCGTCTATGGCATCAATCACGACAAGCTGACCAAGGACCACATCGTCATCTCGAACGCCTCCTGCACCACCAACTGCTTGGCGCCGCTGGCGGCCGTGCTGAATGAGGCCGTCGGCATCGAGAAGGGCATGATGACGACGATCCACTCCTATACTGGCGACCAGCCGACGCTGGACACCATGCACAAGGACCTCTACCGCGCCCGCGCCGCCGCGCTTTCGCAGATTCCGACCTCGACCGGTGCCGCCAAGGCCATCGGCCTGGTACTGCCCGAGCTCAAGGGCAAGCTCGACGGCATCTCCATCCGCGTGCCGACCCCGAACGTCTCGCTGGTCGATTTCAAGTTCATCGCCAAGCGGTCGACCACCGTCCAGGAAATCAACGACGCGGTAATCGCCGCTTCGAACGGCAAGCTGAAGGACATCCTTGCCGTCACTCGTCATCCCAATGTTTCTATCGACTTCAACCACGATCCGCACTCCTCGATCGTGGCGCTCGACCAGACGAAGGTCATGGACGGCAATTTCGTTTCGGTGCTGGCCTGGTACGACAATGAGTGGGGCTTCTCCAACCGCATGGGCGACACCGCTGTCGCCTTCGGCAAGACCATCGCCTGATCGCAGAACCATCTTCTCGACTTGGACAACGCCCGGCTCAGTCCGGGCGTTTTTCGTTGCAGCACGCCCCCCCGAGGCAGCCTCCGCTGCTCGGAGGTGCCAAAACATTCGACTATCGGCAGCGTAGGGCGAAAAGCCGCGCTGCTGCCTTGCAGCGGCCATGTCTTCGCCCCACTCTCCCGTGATGCCGGAGCATATCGACTAGGGGCGACCAACGAATGGAGCATGGTATCTATCTGGTGACGCTCGTTGGCGCAGCACTTGTCGTTGCCGCCGCGTTTTCGAGCCTGATCGCCTTCCGTTTCGGCGCCCCCCTCCTGCTGCTGTTTCTCTGCATCGGCCTTGCCACCGGAACCGACGGTCTCGGAATCCATTTCGACAATGCCCGATTTGCCTATTTTGCCGGCTCATTGGCGCTGGCGGTGATCCTTTTCGATTCCGGCTTTGGCACGCCGCTCAATGCCTTGCGGCAGGCGGCCGGGCCGGCGCTGTCGCTGGCGACCTTCGGCGTCCTTTTGACCACTGGCCTGTTCGGCGCCGCCGCCTATTATTTGCTCGACCTGACATGGCTGGAATCCTTCCTGCTCGGTGCCGCCGTCGCCTCGACCGACGCCGCGGCGGTGTTCTTCCTGCTGCGCGCCGGCGAGATCAATTTGCGCGAACGCGTGCGTTCGACGCTCGAGGTGGAATCCGGCACCAATGACCCGATCGCCATCTTCCTGACCATCACGCTGGTCGAGGTCATCGCCGCCAACACCCACCCCGAGGCCAAGGTGCTGGTTACCGATCTTGCCGTCGGTTTCCTTGTCAACATGGGGCTCGGTGCGGTCATCGGTATTCTCGGCGGCATGGCCATCGTGCGCCTTGTCGATCGCCTCAATCTAGATCACGGCCTGCTGCCGATCTTCGTGCTGACGCTGTCGCTGATGGTGTTTGCCGCCGCCGGCGCCGTCGGCGGCTCCGGCTTCCTGGCGGTCTATCTCGCGGGCCTGATCGCCGGCAATTCCGATATCCGGGCTGTCACCATCCTCAAGCGCTTTCAGGACGGGATGTCGTGGTTGGCGCAGATCATCATGTTCCTGATCCTCGGCCTGTTCGCGACGCCTTCGCAATTTCCGGCGATCCTGGTGCCGGCGGTGCTGCTCGGACTGTTCCTGATATTTGTCGCACGGCCAGTCGCCGTCTGGCTATGCCTGGTGCCGTTCCGTCTGCCACGCCCGGAAGTCGCCTTTGTCTCATGGGTTGGCCTGCGTGGCGCCGTGTCGATCCTGCTTGCTATCACGCCGCTGCTCGGCGGTCTTGAGAACGGCCGCCTCATCTTCAACACCGCCTTCATCATCGTGCTGGTCTCTCTGGTCATCCAGGGATGGACCGTCGGGCCGCTGGCGCGCCGCCTCGGCCTTATCGTGCCGGCCCGCCTGGGACCGCTCGACAAGGTCGAATTGGAACTGCCGGGCTCCGCCCATCATGAGCTTCTTGCCTACCGTGTGGCACCCGGCAGCCCGGTGGCGCGGGGCGAACGCATTCCGCGCTGGGCGCGGCCGTCGCTTGTGCTGCGAGACGGACGCTCGATGCGCTTCCAGGATATGGGCCGGCTGGCGGCTGGCGATCATGTCTACATCTTCGTGCCGGACCGCTATCCGCGCCTGCTCGACAAGCTGTTCGCCAGCCGTGCCGTGGTCGATCCCGAGGATGCGGATTTCTTCGGCGCCTTTGCCGTCGATCCGTCACGCTCCGCCGAGGAACTGGAGACCGCCTACGCGCCGGGCCTGACCGAAGCGGAACGCAAGCTCACCATTGGCGATCTGGTCACGGCGCGGCTCGGCGGCCACGCCGAATATGCCGACCGCGTGCTGCTCGGTCCGATCGAGCTGATCGTCCGCGACGTCGACGACAAGGGCAGGATCACCGGCCTTGGCCTATCCTTCGAGCCGACCGCGCCGGTGGCACGCGTTCCGGTGTTCCTCAGCGCCGGCGAAATCCGCGACCGTATCGCCGCCTTCATCCGCAACCGGCGCAAGCCGGCCGAAGCGCGAGCGGTCGAGGCGGTGGCCGAAATGGAACCGGTTCCGCAGCCCGTGGTCGAAAAGACAACTGGCGAAGGCTGACCGCGTCGACCCGAGCCGCGGAGCCCTGCCGCGAGGCTGAAGAATGGTTCGGCAACTGGCGTGGCGAGTCCATGTGGTCCGACATCGCCGGAAATCATCCCGATCGGCCGGCTGCGAGGGCATCTGGCCGAACAGTCGCCAATTCTCCGTGGCTGTACGGCGCGCCATAGGGGGCAGCTTAATTGTTGCGGGCCGCAACGAACTGCGCCGCTTGTTTCAGAAGCGCGGCTTGTTCGCCATAGGGCTCGAGCAGCGCATGAGCTTGGTCGACGAGGCCATGGAGCTGGTCCCGCGCCCAGTCCGGTCCGTGCAGCGCGACCAGCGTCGCCTTGCCGGCCGCGGCATCCTTGCCGGTTGCCTTGCCCATCTGATGCGCGTCGGCGGTCAGGTCGAGCAGATCGTCGGCAAGCTGAAAGGCAAGCCCGATCGCCGAGCCGAACTCGGCCAGCCTTTCGCGGTCGCCCGACGGCGCGCCGGCAACGATGGCGCCCGCTTCGCAGGCAAAGCGGATCAGCGCACCGGTTTTCATCGCCTGAAGCCGAATGATGCCAGCCTCGTCCGGCCGGCTTTGTTCGGCCTCGAGATCGAGCATCTGGCCGCCGACCATGCTGCCGGCCCCTGCGGCGCGGGCCAATGCCAGCACCAGCGCTGCCCTGCGCTCGGCCGGCAGCATTGTCGCCTCGTCGGCAAGGATGTCGAAGGCAAGCGTCAACAAGGCGTCGCCGGCAAGAATGGCTGTCGCTTCATCGAAAGCCCTGTGCACGGTCGGCTGGCCACGGCGCATATCGTCATCGTCCATGGCCGGCAGATCGTCATGGATGAGCGAATAGCAGTGCACGCATTCGAGCGCTGCCGCGACGCGCAGCGCCGGCTCGACGTCGGCTGAAAACAGTGCAGAACTTTCCATGACCAGGAAGGGGCGCAGTCGTTTGCCGCCGTTCAGAACGCCATGTCGCATCGCGGCCATCAGGCGTTCCGGCCGCGCGATCTCGCCTGAAAGCGTGCGTCCGTCGAGCAACCGCCTCAGCAGCGCCTCGAGCGGAACTGCCCGGGCAATAAGTGCAGCCTCGAACGCCATTTGGTCGTCTTTCGTCATGGTCGGGAGCGGTAGCCGACACTCAGACGTTGCGCAAGAAGCCAAGCGCCATTATGCCGGGGCAGGGAGTAGCGCGGATTGGGTGGCTTGGCGGAACCGATCGTCGATCACGAAACCGAAGGGTTGGACATGGCGAGACCGAGACGCGGCAGCCGCATCGGTCTTCAACGCTGGGTCCGGCGCGGCATCGCTGTCGCCATCGTGCTGGCGCTGATGCCGGTGGTTCTGACCTTTCTGTACCTGCCGTCATTCGTGCACCCGGTGTCGACATTGATGCTGAAGGACCTCGCGACGTTTTCCGGCTACGATCGGCGCTGGGTTTCTATCGATGATGTGGCGCCGGTGCTGGCATATTCGGTCATCATGTCGGAGGACGGGCAGTTCTGTTTCCATCGCGGCGTAGATCTGGGCGAGTTGCGCGGCGTCGTCGACGATGCGCTCGCCGGCGAGATGACGCGTGGCGCCTCGACCATCACCATGCAGACGGTAAAGAACCTTTATCTATGGTCGCGGCCGCTGGGCTCGGTCCGTAAGGTCGTCGAACTGCCGCTGGCCGTCTATTTCGATGCGGTGCTGTCGAAACGGCGGATCATGGAGATCTACCTCAACATCGCCGAATGGGGACCGGGCATCTACGGCATCGAGGCCGCCGCCCAACATCATTTCGGCGTCTCGGCAAAACAGCTGTCGCGCCGACAGGCAGCGCTGCTTGCCGTCACCTTGCCGAACCCGATCGTGCGCAATCCGGCGAAGCCCGGGCCGGGACTGAGGCGGCTTGCCGCGTTGATCGAACGGCGCGCGGGCCGCGCCGGCGCCTATGTCGGTTGCCTGCGATAGTGTCAAAAAAAAACACGGCGACGCTGGCCAAAACGCCATCGGGCGTGTATAGGCAGCCGACTTTCTCAGATTCCGGCCCCTGACGTGGCCCTTTCACGAGGGCCGCCGGGGCGTTTTGACCATGTAGTGGAGCATATCCATGGCCGTTCCGAAACGAAAAACCTCTCCGTCGAAGCGCGGCATGCGCCGTTCCGCCGACGCACTGAAGGCCCCGACCTATGTCGAGGACAAGAACTCCGGCGAGATGCGCCGTCCGCACCATATCGACCTGAAGACCGGCATGTATCGCGGTCGCCAGGTGCTGGAGCCGAAGGAAAGCTGAGAGAGCTTTCTACGGTTTATTATTGCAAAAGACCGGCCACTGGCCGGTCTTTTTGGGTTCGTCGACAACTGATCATACCGGCCGGGGCTGACATTGTTGTTTCACGCCGTCTTTGTCCGTGTTTATGGGCCGCACGAAAATTCTTGACGGCGAACGCCGGGCGCACTCTACAAAGATCAGTCCAACCGGAGCCGCCACATGTTCGGTGCCATTCCGCTGCTGATCGTGCCTTTCATCCTCTACAATCTCGGGCTTCTGGGAATATTCGGTAGCGGCGACGACCCGTGGGCGACCGAAATGTTTTCGGTCCGGATGATGTCGGGCGGGGTGTTCTCGATGACCCTCGGCGATCTCATCGTGCTGATCGCATTGATCTTCTTGTTCGTCGAAGTGGTGAAGTCGACGCGAACGACAAATGCCTCGATCATGGACCACCTTTTGTCGACCTTCGTCTTTGTGGCCTATCTGGTCGAATTCCTGCTGGTGAAGGGCGCCGCCCATTCCGTCTTTTTCACACTGATGGTCATAGCACTGATCGACGTGCTGGCCGGCTTTTCGGTGTCGATGCGGTCGGCCAGCCGCGACATCAACATGAATTAAGGATCCTGGCTCAGCCCGGGTCGGCGGTGAAGCCAGCCGCCTCGATGCCAGCGATGGCTGCCGTTTCATCATTGTCCGACGTATCGCCGGAAATGCCGACGGCACCGATGATCGTGCCAGCCTTATCGCGGATCAGCACGCCGCCGACGACCGGCAGGACGCGTCCGCCCGACACGTCGGAGACGCCGGCTATCAGATGCGGGCGCTCCTTGGCGAAAGCCTCCACCCGGCGCGAGCCCATGCCGATAGCGAGCGCGCCATAGGCCTTGCCGGCCGACATTTGCGGACGCAGGAACGAGGCGCCGTCCTGACGCTGGAACGAGACCAGATGCGCGCCAGCGTCGAGCACCGAGACGCCAAGCGGCCTGAGCTTGAGCTCGGCAGCCTTGGCAAAGGCGGCGGCAATGATCTCAAGGGCTTTGTCGAGCGTCAGTGCGGTCATGGCCGCCTCCTAAACGCGCCAGTTGTCAACCGGCAGAACAGATCGCGGTGAAAACTGTTCCGCGTACGAAACGAAGCAATGCGATCCAAGGACGCCGGCTTATTTCTTCTTGGCGCGGGACTTCTTCACCGGCGCCGGAGGCGCATTGGCCAGATCTTCCGCTTCCTTGGCGAGGCGCAGCGCCCGCAGCTTATTGGTTTTGGCTTGGCGAGCGTCGCTCTCGGCGACATATTCCGCCATGGCCTTCTGGCGCACCGTGGCTGCCTCTTCCTGTTTCTTGAAACGCAAATCGGCCCGCGCACGGGCAGTGTCCTTAGAGTTCTCGACCAAGAGCGTTATCCAATCCGGTAAATTATCTTCAGTCCCTTGATAGCAGAGCCAGCCCGCAATTGGGAAAATAAGTTGGTCATGGCGCCGGATCGCACCCGACTCGCTCCGCATTGCGGGCGATCACCGCATCGTATGCGGCCTGCAAGGTCGCGCGCACGGTGGGTCCAGATGGGGCGGGAGACGCACCTAGATGCTCGTGGCGCAACTCGTTCATGAACTTATCCCACATCGGCGGGCCGCCTTTTTCCAGAAGCTCGGCACGGATAGAGAGCTCTTCGCTGACCGGGAGCCAGACGCGGCCCCAGGCGCCGAGATGCGCCAGGATCGGCACCAGCGTAATAGCCATTTCGGTCAGGCTGTAGATCGCCTTCTGCTTGTGGGAGGGATCGTCCGCCTTGGTCAGCATGCTGAGCTCCATCAGCCGTTTCAGCCGGTCGGCGAGGATGTTGGAGGCGATGCCCTCCATCGAGCCATTGAGCAGCTCGCGAAAGTGGCGTCTGCCGCCGAAGATGATGTCGCGAAGGATGATCAGGCTCCACCGATCGCCGAACACTTCGAGCGACAGATTGATCGGACATCCGGACCGGCGATCGATGTTCATGCGAATCTCCAAAAACCGGTTGCATTATCGTATCGGTTTTAATATCGTGCAACCGATTGCAAATTGCAATCAGATTCGCGACCCGAGGAGGAAAGCCATGAGAAACGCCGAACACCCCGAAATCGTATCCCAGACGTTCGGCGATCCGGCACATCCGGCGGTATTGTTGATCATGGGCGCCATGGCTTCCATGCTCTGGTGGCCGGAAGCGTTTTGCCGGAAGCTGGCCGGCGAGGGTCGCTTCGTGGTCCGCTATGACAATCGCGATACCGGCCGTTCGACGAAATACGCGCCGGGCGAGCCGCCTTATACATTCGACGACATGGCGGACGATGCCATCCGCGTCCTTGACGACCAGGGAATCCGAAAGGCGCACGTGGTCGGCATGTCGATGGGCGGCGTGATTGCGCAGCTCGTTGCGTTGAAATACCCGTCGCGTGTCACTTCGCTTACGGTGATCAGCAGCTCGCCCTTGGGCATTGATACGTCGCATCTGCCCGGAACCACCGAGGCCTACAGGAAACATTCGGACGAAGGCGCGAAGGTCGACTGGTCTGACCGTGGCCAGGCGGTCGATTTCATCGTCAAGGACGCGTATGCGCTCACCGGCACCGCACGCTCATTCGACGAGCAGCGCACGCGGGCTTTCGTCGAACAGGATTACGACCGGTCCGGCGGCTTTCTAAGCGCCACCAATCATTTCATGCTCAAGAGCGGCGAAGATGGGAGCGGCGAAGATCGGAGCGGCCAGGACTGGACGGGGCGGCTGCACGAGATGAAGATCCCGCTCCTCGTTATCCACGGCACCGACGATCCGATCTTTCCAGTCGAGCATGGCGCCGCTCTTGCCGACGCGGTCGCCGGCGCACGGCTGGTCCGGATCGAGGGCGGCGGCCACGAGCTGCATCCCGACGACTGGGCCGCGATCATCGATGCCATCGTCACCCACAGCCAAGCCAAATAGTACCAAGCCTGACCTCAACACCGAATTTCCGCGAGACGAACCACCCAAGGAACGACAACCAATGTCCCTGACTATGCATCTTCATCCACTGGCCTCCTTCTGCTGGAAGCCGCTGATCGCGCTCTATGAGAACGGCACGCCATTCACATCCGTCGTCGTCGATCTCGGCAATGAACAGTCGCGCGCGGCGTTTCTGAAATTGTGGCCGCTCGGCAAGATGCCGGTACTGCGTGATGAAGCGCTGGATCGGACCGTGCCGGAATCGACAATCGTCATCGAATATCTCAACGCGTATTATCCTGGGCCGGCCGAACTGATCCCCGCCGATGTCGATCTCGCTCGCCAGACCCGGCTCGCCGACCGCTTCTATGACTTCTACGTCCAGGAACCGATGCAGAAGATCGTCGGCGACCGGCTGCGGCCGGAGGGCTAGACCGATCCGTTCGGCGTCGAGCAGGCCCGCGCCCAGCTGCGCAGCTCCTACGCCGTCATCGAACAGGACATGCAGTCGAGGACATGGGCGGTGGGCGGGAGCTTCACCATGGCCGACTGCGCCGCCGCCCCCGCGCTGTTCTACGCTAACAAGGTCGAGCCGTTCGGCGACAAATATCCTGCGGTGAGGCGCTATCACGACCGGCTGCTGCGGCGCCCGTCGGTTGCCCGTGTGATCGAGGAAGCGCAGCCCTATTTCAAGCTCTTCCCCTACAACAACGGCTAGAGAGTGGTTCATCGTTTCACGGAAACGCCGAACCGCTCGATCCTTTTGTTTTTTGCGCAATTCCGGACGGAAAACCGTTTCACACTTTTCCTGGAATTGCTCCAGGCCCGAGGCTGCACGAGCTGCCCGACGCGCGGACGACGCCTCTCAGCTTCCGGGTGAACCGAGCTGCTCTGCATCCCAGAACTGGTCGAGCCAGATGTTGAGCTTTAGGAAGCCGGCATTGCTGACCGTATAGACGCGCCTGGTGCCTTCCGGCTTGGCGTTGACCAGCCCGGCATCAAGCAGCACCTTCAGATGCTGCGAAACGGCCGGGCGGGACACCGGCAAGCCAGAGGCCAGTTCGTTGACGGTCTTCGGTCCGCGCCGGAGCTCTTCCAAGAGATAGCGCCGGTTGGGATCGGCAATCGCCATGAAGGCGTCGGAAAGCATCATGCCTTATTTGTGGGGCAAAGCGTCTCGAATCTCAACCGTCGGTTTCAGCTTTTCTGCGCGGGTCGAGCCGCAACGCTTCCGGCGTCACCGAGCGGTCGGCCGGCTGGGTCTTGAAGGCATCGCGGCCTTCGATTGGCACCGGCGCGCGACGGCTGATGCGCAGCAGCGTATAGGCGGCCAGGCAGAGATGCGCCAACGCAGTAGCCAGGAACAGCCCCTCGGGACGCATCCAGCCCATCAGGCCGGCGGCCAGCAGCGGGCCGATCATCGTGCCGAAGCCATAAAGCAGCAGCAGGCCGCCCGACACTTTGACGAAGTCTTCCGATCGGGCATGGTCGTTGGCATGCGCCACCGCGATCGAATAGAGCGTGTAGGCGAAGGCGCCGTAGGCGGCGGTGCAGACGATAACGAAGACGCCGGAGCGCGGTTCGAACAGGAAGATGGCGATGGCGAACAGCGCAGCGCCGAAAGCCGCGCCCGCCAGCACGAAACGACGGTCCGTCGTGTCGGAGAGCCGCCCGGCCGGAAGCTGCATGGCGGCGCCGGCGATGACCACCAGGCTCATCATGAGCGCGATCTCGGCCGTCGAGATGCCGATGCGAGCTCCATAAACGGCACCAAGCGTGCCCCAGGCGCCGTTGGCGATGCCGATCAGCACGCAGGCGATCGCCGACACCGGCGAATTGACGTAGAGCCCTTTGACGTCAAGCGACACGTCCTGCAGCGGCTTGGGGTGCGACGCCGTCGAGACCGCCGTCGGGATCAGTGATAGGCAAAACAGAATGCCGGTGATCATGAATAGCGACGCCGATTTCACATCGCCGCCGGCAACGATCATCTGACCGCCCATGATCGAGGCATAGGTGACCATCATGTAGAGGCCGAAGACGGTGCCGCGGTTTTCGTTGGTGGCCTTCTCGTTCAGCCAGCTTTCGATGACCATGAAAGCACCGGCCATGGTGAAGCCGGTGAAGGCGCGCAGCAGGATCCAGGTATATTCATCAATGATCAGGCCGGTGAGCAGTGCGACGATCGCTCCCGATGCGGCAAAGGCGCCGAAAGCCCTGACATGACCGGCGCGGCGCACGATGCGTGGCGCAAAGAAGCAGCCGGTGACGAAGCCGCCGGCCCAAGCCGTGCCCATCAGGCCGAGCGATGCGGTCGAGAAGCCCTCCACCTGGCCGCGCAGCGGCAACAGCAGCCCGTGCAGCCCGGATGCCGCCAGCAGGAACGCGGTGCCGCGCAGCAGCGAGAGGATCGGTCTGTAGCTTGCGAACATTGTTCAATCCGGCTGGGGTTCGGGGCACAGGTCTGGAGACAGCGGCATTCGGGCTTTTCGGCGGCGTGCCCGAGCTTTTGGAATTGCCCGCAGTACTATCCGCGGCGAAACAGCGCCTCTGCCGCCGACTTGGTGGAGCCCTTGGTCATGAGCTCGGCTTCCAGCCGGGCGATCTCGCCGCGCAGGATGCCGATCCGCTCGGACAATTCATCGACAGAAAGCAGCGACAGATCCTGCCCGATCTCGTGCGGGCGCGCTTTCTTCTTGGGTTCGTCGTCGAAGACCGCCATCGTCGCTCCTCCGTGATTGCCCATTTGCCTGATTTGCCAATGAGCATACATAGGGCAGGGGTATGGATGCAAATGGCAGGCAATAGCTGGCGCTAGAAACCGGCGAAACACGACGGGAAAATTCATGGCGAACGCACAGAAAATTCCGGCCAGGATGATGGCGATCGCCATCTCGGAGCCGGGCGGGCCGCGGGTGCTGAAACCGGAAACCCGCGACGTGCCGGTACCCGGCCCTGGCGAGATCCTGATCCGGGTGCGTGCCGCCGGCGTCAACCGGCCCGACGTGCAGCAGCGCAAGGGTGCCTATCCGCCGCCGCCAGGTGCGTCGGATCTGCCGGGCCTGGAAGCGGCGGGCGAAGTCGCCGCCCTCGGCGACGAGATATCGCGCTGGCGCGTCGGCGACCGGGTCTGCGCGCTGACGGCGGGCGGCGGCTATGCCGAATATGTCAAGGTTCATGCCGGCAGCGTGCTGCCGCTGCCCGCCGGCTTTACCTACACCGAAGCGGCGGCGCTGCCGGAAAACTACTTCACTGTTTGGCACAATGTCTTCGAGCGCGGCGGCCTGAAGAGCGGCGAGACGCTGCTCGTGCATGGCGGCTCATCGGGTATCGGAACGACGGCGATTCAGCTTGCTGCCGCTTTCGGCGCTTATGTCGTCACCACCGCCGGCAGCAAGGAGAAATGCGACGCCTGCCTCAAGCTCGGTGCCGACCGGGCGGTCAACTACCGCGAGGAGGACTTCGTCGCCGCGGTCAAGGAGGCAACTGGCGGCAAGGGCGCCAACGTCATCCTCGACATGGTCGGCGGCGATTATGTCGCGCGAAACTACGAGGCTGCGGCCGTGGAGGGCCGCATCGTCCAGATCGCGACGCAGGGCGGAGCGGTGGCGAGCGCCGATTTCTTCAAAATCATGGCCAAGCGACTCGTGCACACGGGTTCGCTGCTCAGGCCACGCACGGTGGACTTCAAGGCGGCAGTCGCGGCTGCGCTGGAGGCGCAGGTTTGGCCGCTGCTCGGCACGCGCAAGGTTGCACCGGTGATGGACACGATCTTCCCGCTCAAGGAAGCCTGGCGGGCGCATGAGCGGATGGAGGAGGGTGAGCACATTGGCAAGATTGTGCTCGATGTCGCCTGACGGCCGGTAAACAGGCTGAACGAAGGCTTAATGGTGCAATGCAACAAACGCATTGCCGCCACGCAAAAGCGTCTGTTCAATTTTTCATCGCCGATGCCTATTTGCGCGGCATCGAAACGATGGAGGACTACCATGAACCCGATCCGCGCTTTCCGTAACTGGCGCATGTACAACGAAACCGTGCGCGAACTGAACCGGCTGAACGCTCGTCAGCTCAATGATCTCGGCATCAACCGCGGCGACATAGAGAGAATCGCCCGCCAAGGGCTTTGATCTCGAGCACGATCCTGTCCGAAGACCGGGCGCTGCTTTTCCGCAACGCCGAGCCGCGGTTCGGGATCAAGCCTTAGAAGCCAGAGCCGTAGCAGACGGATTTCCGTCGTCGGTTCCGAGCCCGCCCGACCTTGGTCTGGCGGGCTTTGTCTTTTTGAAGCTTTCGACTGCATGGCTTCATGTGCCGACCCTTCGCGGTCTGCTGGTCGCGCCGCCATGCCGTCCTTGACGCGCGCCTGCCAAAAACATTGCGAAATGGCGAGTGAGCAGTTATATAGACCGCGATTTTCCCATTTTGGTGGCTGTAAACCACCGCCCGCGCGGGAACGCGGGCGAACGAGAAGGATTTTTGTAATGGCCAATACGCTGCTGATGCCAAAAGCGACCGCCGTCTGGCTGGTTGACAACACAGCGCTTTCCTTCGAGCAGATCGCGCAGTTCTGCGGACTGCATCCGCTTGAGGTCAAGGCGATCGCCGACGGCGAATCGGCGCAAGGCATCAAGGGTATGGACCCGATCATGACCGGCCAGCTCACTCGCAACGAGATCGCGCGCGCCGAGAAGGACCCGAACCACCGGCTGAAGCTCTCCGACCCCAAGGTGCGGGTGCCGGAATCCAAGCGCAAGGGTCCGCGCTACACGCCGCTGTCCAAGCGCCAGGACCGGCCCAACGCCATCCTCTGGCTGGTGCGCAACCATCCCGAGCTCAAGGATGCGCAGATTTCCCGCCTTGTCGGCACGACGAAGTCGACGATCGACCAGATCCGCGACAGAAAACACTGGAACTCCGCCAATCTCCAGCCGATGGATCCAGTGACGCTCGGCCTGACGTCGCAGATCGACCTCGACATGGAAATCAACCGCGCCTCGCGCGGCCGCGAGCAGGCGCAGCCGGTCGGCGATACGCTGCTGCCGGCCGCCTTGACCGAACGGCTGGTGCCGGCGCCGGAAAAGCCGAAGGACGAGGACCGCGAACTCGACGCCAACGCCGTCTTCGCCAAGCTTTCGGCGCTGAAGTCGAAGGACAAGGATACGGACGAAGAGGAATAGAGGTCTCGCATCCAAAACAAAAAGCCCGCTTTCAAGCGGGCTTTTTTTTCGATCTTCCGTGTCAGCTTCGCGCCGCCCGGTCCGGTGCCATGCCGTAGTCCTCGCTGCGTTCCACCGCGCGGTAGAAATCGGCGAGCTGCTTGCCGCGCTCCGGCTTGAAGGTGCGGCCGGCGATGACCACGGAGGCGATGCGGTCGATGCGGAAGGCGCGGAAATCGCCGCGCATCTCGCACCAGGCGACCAAGGTCCACACCTTGCCCCAGAACCACAGGCCGAGTGGGCGGATGTCGCGCGCGGTGCTGCGGCCGGCCTCATCCGAATAGTCGATGGTCAGCACCTGACGTTTCTCGATGGACCGCTCAATCAGGTCGATGGCTTCGCGGGCGGCGTCGCTTACCACCCACATCGGCGTGTGGATCTCGGTGCGGGCGATGCGGTCCTTTTCGGCGTCGGGCAGCACGGCGCCGATCTTGACCAGCGCCTCGTCGGCGGCTCGCGCCATGGCCGCGCCGCCAAAGGCGCGCACCATGCGGGCGCCGGCGACCAGCGCGACGATCTCGTCACGCGTGAACATCAGCGGCGGAAGGTCGAAACCCTCCCTCATCATGTAGCCGACACCGGCCTCGCCGTCGATCGGCACGCCGGTCGACTGCAGGTCGGCGATGTCGCGATAGATGGTCCGCTCGGAAACCTCGAGCCACGTGCCCAGCTTCTGGGCGGTGACCAGACGGCCACCGCGCAGGTGCTGCACGATCTGGAAGAGCCTGTCGGCGCGGCGCATCGTATGGTCCCTCGGCGTCTATTGCTCTAGCCCTTCGCGCTTGCGCTGCGCGGCGACGGAGGCCGCGCCGAAGGACAGTTTCCTCGTTGTCGGCGTGCTTGCGTCGAGCACCCGCCAGAACGGCGCAATGTCGCCCAGCGCCATGCCACGCTCAAGATCCTCGTTGGCGGCCTCGGCGACGGTACGCAGATGATAGCCGATGGTGACCGGACATGTCACCTCGGCACCGTGCTCGATGGCGAGCGCGGTGCGCAAAGCCCGGATATCCATATCCATGCCTTCGGGGATGGCGCAGATGAATGCATCGACCTGGCGAGCTGTGGGAACCAGCATCGGCTGGCCTTCGACGACATCAGCGATGGTGCGTGGCGACGGTGTTATGCCGTTGATGCCAGGCGTGTTCAGCCTGTCGGTCCAGCTTTTCATCGATCGTCCTCTCGGCCGTCCGTCTCTGACGGCCATCCCACTATGGCACGAGCCTCCTGACACCATACTGTCAGGAGGCTTCAGCATGCCTGTTTATCGCCGGGCCGCATCCAAACGCCGGGCAGAAAGATTGCCTCAATTGCCGCCATTGTGGCGGTCGCCATACATGTCCGGCCAGCCAATATCCTTGCGGATGTCCGCCGGCAGGGTGTTCATGAAACGCTGGGTGCGGATCTCATTGCGCATCGTCCGGATCTTGCCGACATAGTGCTGCACGCTACGCAGAATAGTAAAACCGTTCATGGCTGGTCTCCTCTCTTTCGATGCAGGCACTATCGCACACCCCTACTGACAGCAGTCAGTCAGGAGGGTGCGGCTCTCGCGACCGGCGTTCCGATTTGTCCACCGAAGTGATCGAACAGTGCTGAAAAGAGGCGTGCCGCGGTGGAAAGACCGCGATCGCGGAGCCGCTTTGACAGCCAGCCGCGATGCTGATCAAAGGCTGCATGTCGAAACTTCTCGCGCTCGTCATCATCGCCATGATGGTCATCCAGCTCATCAAGCCGCTCGGCTGGCCGGGGCTGAAGCGGCGCAGCGATTTCTGGAAGCTGGCGCTGTTGGCTATGGCGGCGATTTCGATTACGGCGGTGCTCGGACACTGGACGTAATGCATGTCGCGCAAAAGTGTGCAGCGGTTTTGCGCCAACGACATACAAAAACAAAGAACCTAAAGTAGCGTCGCATGAGGCCAATCGAACGCGACGCGCTTTAGTGCCGGCAGCCGCTACGCGACGCCCGGTTCGTTGGCGAGCACCAAGCCGGCCAGATGTTCCGCCCAGGCGCGGTAGCCGGCTTCCGAAGCATGAAATCCATCCGACGCAAAGCCGGCCTCGGCGTCGGTGATCGGCAGGCGGGGCGCCGGTATGGCGCCGCGCTCGAGGCAAAGGCGCTCGCCCATCCGGTTCATCTCGCCGGCGCGGATCTCGAGGATCTTGCCGAGCAGCGGCGGCATTGCCGGCGCCCGGGTGAACTCCAGCACCGGCGACCACACCACGCGCGCCTCCGGCCATTTGGCGCGCAGCGCGTAGAGCAGGCCGCCAAAATCGCGCTTGAAGCGCGGTACCGAATGAAAATTCTTGGTGTCGTTGGTGCCGATGGCGAGCACGATATGCGTCCACGGATCGGCCGACAGATTGGGCAGCACATGATCGCGGATCTGGCCAGAGGTTGCCGAGTTGAAGCCGGCTGCCCGCCAGCGCACGGTGCGGCCGGTGCGTTGCGCAATTAGAACGGCCAGTTGCGCGGCCAATCCGTTTTCGGAATTGCCGATGCCGACTGAGGCAGCGGAGGAATCGCCGAGCACCAGCAGCGAGATTGCCGGCGCCTGGCCTGATATCTCGTGCATGACCCGACCTTGTGCCGGCAGCATGCGGGTGGTGCGGCGACGCACGCCAAGTCCTTGCCAGACATAGACCGGAAAGGCGAGCCAGGTGAGAAGGGTCGGAAAGCGCCGCATGGCAAATCCCTTTTAGGGGCACAGCGAACAGCACTTAGCGCATGTTGCACTGAAGGTGAACGACCTTGCAGCGACAGCCTGTCGCCTCAATGGCAGCAGTCATGCGTCCCGGATTGGTCTTCATACTCGTCATGCAGCCGCACCCAGTCGGCGAGGCTATGATGCGGCCCGGTTTCGTTGCGGCCTTTCGGCGTCAGGTCGAGATAGTGATAGGCGCCGATCAGCGGATCGCCGCCTCTGGAGCGCGAGATGAAAGTCAGGAAGATGTCGCCTTTCTCGTCGCGATAGAACACGCTGGTGCCGGGAAGGTCCTTCGATCTCCGCGCGCGCCGCTCGAAATTGTAGGTCGTGTCGCCGGCCGAGATCTGCTTGTCGGTGAATGACACGTGCATATCGAAGTTGAAGTCCGAGGCGTAGGACGACACCCAGTCGAATTTCCAGCCCATGCGCTGCTTGTAGGGCAGAAGCTCGGCCAGCGGCGCCCGCGCCACCACGACAAGCGAAACATCGTGGTGCCTGAGATGCTGGTTGGCGCCGTCGATGTGGTCGGCAAGGAACGAGCAGCCCTCGCAACGATAATCGGCGCCCGGCCCGAACATGAAATGGTAGACGATCAACTGGCTGTTGCCGCCAAACAGGTCGGGCAGTTTCTTTGGCCCTTGCTCGGTCTCGAAGACGTAGTCCTTGCGGATCTTCAGCCATGGCAATTCGCGGCGTTCGGCGGCGACGCGGTCGCGAAAGCGCGTCAATTCCTTTTCGCGCGCCAGATGCGCCTTGTGCGCCTGGAACCAGTCTTCCTGCGAAACGGTCTTGTTGTTTGGCATAGGTCTGCTCCTCTTTTCACGGAGGACGTTCGGCAGCGAGGAATGCCGACACCGAGCTGCATTTCAGTTGCAAGAAAATTGCAGCCCTTGCTGCTTTCAAGCAAAACCCGGGCACGTGGCCCGGGTCGGGAGAAACGCAAGATGGATTCGGTTAAGCGGCTTGCTCCAGCGACGGCTGCCATTGTCCAAGCGCTGCCAGATGGTTCATGTGGGCGCGATGGGCGAAGGCGGCCTGCGCGGCGGCGACGTTCGCCGCCTTGCCGCTCCAGGCCTTCTGCGGAGCGGCCTGCAAGGCGCGGCCGTAGGAGAAGGTCAGCTTCCACGGATGCGGGCCGATGGCGTTGATGGCGTTGAGGTTGGCGGTCGCTTGCTCGTCCGATTGTCCGCCCGAAAGGAAGGCGATGCCTCCGATCGCGGCTGGCACCGTCTCGCGGAACAGTTTTATCGTCCTTTCGGCGACCTCGTCGGGGCTGGTGACCTTGCCCGATTTCTTGCCGGCGAGAACCATGTTTGGCTTCAGGATGGTGCCTTCGAGGACGACGCGGGCCGCATAGAGCTCGGTGTATAGCTTTGTCAGTGTCGCCTTGCTGATCTCGTAGCAAGTGTCGATGTCATGAGCGCCGTCCATCAGCACCTCCGGCTCGACGATCGGCACGATGCCGGCTTCCTGGCAAAGCGCGGCGTAACGGGCGAGCGCATGGGCATTCGAGCCGATCGAGGTGGCGGAAGGCACCCCCTTGGCAACATCGATGTCGATTACCGCGCGCCATTTGGCAAAGCGGGCGCCAAGCTTGTAATAGTCGGCGAGGCGTTCGCGCAGGCCGTCCAGGCCTTCGGTGATGGTATCGCCGGGAAATCTTGCCAGAGGCTTGGCGCCGGCGTCGACCTTGATGCCGGGAATGGCGCCTGATGCCTTGATGATGTCGACCAGCGGCGTGCCGTCGGCGGCCTTCTGGTGGATGGTCTCGTCATAGAGGATAACGCCGGAAATGTACTTGGTCATTGCATCGCTGGCGCGGAACATCATCTCGCGATAGTCGCGGCGGCTGTCGGCGGTCGACTCGACGCCGATGACGTCGAAGCGCTTCTTGATAGTGCCGGAGCTCTCGTCGGCAGCCAGCAGGCCCTTGCCGTTGGCCACCATCGCGGCGGCAATGTCCTCGAGACGTTCGCTCATCGTGCTTCTCCTGAAAGAATTGACCCGTACCCAGCAGACCACCAGAGCAACGCAGGTTCAAGTCGAACCCTTTCGTCGGAGAAGCGCGAATCGATTGAAAATCGCGAGCGCACTGCTTCGCGCTGTTATTAACGCCGCGCTCAGCGCTTCAAGACGTCGACGCCGGGCAAGGGCTTGCCTTCCATCCATTCGAGGAAAGCGCCGCCGGCCGTCGAGACATAGGTGAACTCATCGCTGACGCCGGCATGGTTGAGGGCGGCCACCGTATCGCCGCCGCCGGCCACCGAGACCAGCCTGCCGGCCTTGGTGCGCGCTGCCGCGTGCCTGGCCGTCGCCACCGTCGCATGGTCGAACGGCTCGATCTCGAAGGCGCCGAGCGGCCCGTTCCAGACCAACGTCGCGGCACGGTCGATCCATTCGGCAATGGTTTTCACGGTTTTCGCGCCGACATCGAGGATCATGCCGTCGGCTGGTACGTCTGCAATGGCGACGGTCTCGCTTGCGGCACCGGCCTTGAACTCCCTGGCGACAACGGCGTCGGCGGGCAGGATGATGGCGCAGCCGGCCTCGGCCGCCTCGATCATGATCTGCTTGGCGGTGGTCGCGAGATCGTGCTCGCACAAGGATTTCCCGACGTCGGTGCCGCGTGCCGCGAGAAACGTGTTGGCCATGCCGCCGCCGATGACCAGCGCGTCGACCTTCTTCACCAGGTTCATCAACAAGTCGATCTTGGTCGAGACCTTGGCCCCGCCGACAATGGCGACAACCGGGCGGACGGGATTGCCGAGGCCCTTTTCCAGCGCATCGAGCTCGGCCTGCATGGTGCGCCCGGCGAAGGCCGGCAGCACGTGCGCCAGCCCTTCCGTCGACGAATGGGCGCGGTGCGCAGCGGAGAAGGCGTCGTTGACGAAGATGTCGCCGTTGGCGGCGAGCTTTTCGGTGAAGGCCGGGTCGTTCTTCTCCTCGGCTTTGTAGAAGCGGGTGTTCTCGAGCAGCAGCACATCGCCGCTTTCCATGGCGGCGACGGCGCTCGCGGCCTTGTCGCCGATGCAGTCGGTGGCAAAGCCAACCGGACGGCCGAGCACGTCCGCCGTCGCCTTGGCGATCGGCTCGAGCGAGAATTCCGGCGCCGGTCCATCTTTGGGACGACCGAAATGTGCAAGCAGGACGACCTTGGCGCCCTTGCCGGACAGCTCGGCGATGGTCGGTACAATGCGCTCGATGCGGGTGGCGTCGGTGACCTTGCCCTCAGTGACGGGAACGTTGAGGTCGACACGCACCAGCACACGCTTGCCGCTGATATTGCCGATGTCGTCCAGTGTCTTGAAGTCGGCCATGCTGATCCCTTTCGCGAAAAATCGCGGGGACCTTACCCCGCATCAACGACGATGCAAGACCTGCCTGACGGTTCTGCTTAAGGGTTCACGGAAAATGTGATCGCGTGTCGAAGATGAAGCGCCCAGCGGGAGCGAGATGGGCAGCAATGGCGCGAAACGCGCCGACATATGGCTTTACCGGTTGCGCACCACAATGCATGCGCCGCCGACGCTGTGCAGCTTCTGGCAAATATCGTCGGCCTTGGCTTTGGTGTCGGCGCCGATCCGCACCGCATAGATGCCGCGCCTGCCGATCGGTGTGCGCACCCGGCTGACCACCGGATTGCGACCGCTGAGCAAGGCTGGAAACCGCCGTTTCACATTGCTCCACTGATTGAGCGCCGCGGCGCGGCGGAAATTGCCGGCCACCTGCACGCCCCATGGCTTGATGTTGATCGACGACATCGGCACGGTTCTGGACATGATCACCGGCAGCGTGCGGCAGGCGGCAGCGAAGCTCGCCTTCTTGTCGAGCGGCCGGATGACGCCGGCATACGCGGCATCGGTGAACCTGTCGGCCGGCTCGCCCATGACGTCCAAAACGTAGCTTTCGGTCTCCATCGGCAAGAAGCCGCCGGAATTCAGCCAGCGCGTCACCCGGCTCTCGCCGGCATTGTATGCGGCTGCGGCGAGGCCCAGATTGCCAAAGCCGGTCTTCATTTCGGCGAGGTATTTTGCCGAGGCCGGGATAGCCTGCTCGATATCGAACGAATTGGCGAGCCCGCGCATCTTGGCGGTACCCGGCATGAATTGGGCGATACCCTCCGCACCGACGGGGCTGACCGCATTGGGATCGAAGCGACTCTCCTTCCAGATCAGCCGGGCAAAGAAATCCCGGGGCAGGCCGTTCTGGTCGGCATGCGTCTCGATAAGATCGCAAACTCGATCGATCAGCTTCTGCTTGGCGGGCCGCGGCGGATCGGCCTGGACGGCTGTCGCCCAGCCCAGCCAGCAAATGACAACCAGCGTCGCCCCAAGCAAACGCCGCATCGAACTACTCCGCCGCGGCTTTGCCGTGTTGGCCAAACCGCCGTTCGATGTAGTCGGAAACCATTTTCTCGAAATCCGCGGCGATCGACGGGCCGCGCAGGGTCGCCGCCTTCTTGCCGTCGACGAACACCGGGGCGGTCGGCGTCTCACCGGTTCCGGGCAGCGAAATGCCGATATCGGCATGTTTGGATTCACCCGGACCGTTGACGATGCAACCCATCACCGCGACCTTGAGGTTCTCGACGCCGGGATATTGTTCGCGCCACACCGGCATGTTCTTGCGCAGGTCGGCCTGGATGTTCTGGGCAAGCTCCTGGAACACGGTCGAGGTCGTGCGGCCGCAGCCCGGGCAGGCGGCGACGATCGGCACGAACTGCCGGAAGCCCATGGTCTGCAACAGCTCCTGCGACACCTGCACTTCGCGTGTGCGGTCGCCGTTCGGCTCCGGCGTCAGCGAGATGCGGATGGTGTCGCCGATGCCTTGCTGGAGCAGGATGCCCATCGCAGCCGATGATGCGACAATGCCTTTCGAGCCCATGCCGGCCTCTGTCAGGCCGAGGTGCAGCGCATGGTTGGAACGGGTGGCGAGCTCGGTGTAGACGGCGATCAGATCCTGCACGCCGCTGACCTTGGCCGAGAGGATGATTTTCTCGCGCGCAAGGCCAATCTCTTCGGCCATTTCGGCCGACAGGATCGCCGACTGCACGATCGCTTCGCGCGTCACTTCCTGCGCGGTCAGCGGAAAGCCTTGGGCCTGGTTGTCATCCATCAGCCGGGTCAGCAGCTCCTGGTCGAGCGAACCCCAGTTGACGCCGATGCGCACCGGCTTGTCGTATCGGATCGCCATCTCGACGATCGCCGCGAACTGCCGATCCCTCTTGTCCTTGAAACCGACATTGCCGGGGTTGATGCGGTACTTGGCCAAGGCCTCAGCGCAGGCCGGATGATCGGCCAGGAGCTTGTGGCCGATGTAATGGAAATCGCCGACCAGCGGCACGTCGATCCCGAGCCGCTCCAGTCGCTCGCGGATGGCCGGCACAGCGGCAGCGCTTTCGTCGCGATCGACCGTTATGCGCACGATCTCGGAGCCGGCGCGATGCAGTGCCGCCACTTGCGCCACCGTCTGGTCGACATCGGCCGTGTCGGTGTTGGTCATCGACTGGACGACGACTGGGGCGCCGCCGCCGACCATCACGCCGCCGACGTCGACACCGACCGACCTGCGGCGCGGGAAGGGTGAGGAAAAATATCCGGTCATGCCGGCTGCCTTTAATCTTGAAGGTCCGGGCATGAGGTGGAGGAGCAAAGATGGCTTGTCAATGGCGACTGGCGCGCAGACCTAGCAAATCGGAAATGACAAGACGGCAGCTTGCCGCAAATCCATAAGCGTTTCCGGCAGCATAGAGACATGCCACCGGAAAGAAATCGCGCGCCAGGCGGCGCAGCTAGTCCTGGATGGGCGTCAGTGCGTCGTCGGTTTCGCCTTCAGTTTTTCAATCTCGTCCTTGAGCGCCAGCTTGCGCCGCTTGAGATTCACGATTTCGAGGTCGTCTACCGACGGATGGGTCATCGCATCGTCGATTTCGCGTTCGATGTCGCCGTGTTTCCGCTGCAGCTCATCAAGATGGGATGCAAGAGACATGATTGGTTCTCCCTTTCATGGTTTCCTCGGATTGCAGCCGTCATGGCACGTCCACCGCAGGCTCGCTTCTGTGACGGCATAATGACAGTGTGCCACCATCGCGCACCGATGTCGAATGCTGCGTGGTAGCATTCCACGACAATATGAAATGTGGTATGGGCTGCGCGCCGGTGCAAGAAGACCCCCGGTCCCGCCCAATCAGGCCCATAGTTTGGGCGCCGCAGACGTGCAGACGGTAAAAATGTCCGATCAGGAACAGGCAGATATCCGCCTCGAATATTCCCGGCTGAAGCAGGAACACGCCGATTTCGACGCGGCCATCAATGCGATGATCGCCATGAATTGCGACCCGCTGCAGATCCAGCGCATGAAGAAAAAGAAGCTTTTCCTGAAGGACAGGCTGATGGCGCTGGAAGACAAGATCATTCCAGACATTATCGCTTGAATGGACGCCGGCGCTGGCCTGCTGAAAAGGCGGCCTATGCCGCGATCGAAAGCCGCGCGGCGCGCTCGAGCAACAGCTCTATCAGGTCATCGGTCTTTTCGGTCGAGGTATCGATGGGAACCACCAGGCACATCGTCGCCTCGACCCTGCCCGGCGCCGAAAAGACCGGCGCGGCCAGGCATTTCGTGTAGGCATCGACAAGGCCGGAGGTGACGCAGTAGCCGGCCGACTTGGCCACCGCGATATCGGCTATGAAATCGTCGAGCTGCAACCTGCGGCCGTCCGGCAGTACGAGGTCGTCTTCCGAGACCATATCCTCGATCGCTGCCCTGTCGAAGCCGGCGAGGAGCAGCCGCCCGGAAGCTGTCCAGGGAAGCGGTATTTGCAGACCCGTCGCCGAGCTGATCCTGAATGGCCTGGTTCCCGGGCTTGAATGGACGATGGTGTAGCGGCCGCTTTGCAGCATGCACAGCTCCGAGGTCTCGCCGGACTCGCGTGACAGATGGTCGACTTCCTGCCGCCCTCGCCTGAGCAGGTCGTTGCCCCGCACATAGTCCATTCCGTAGAGATAGAGCTTCTTTCCAAAATAGACCCGATTGCCGTCTCCGGCCATCTCCAGAAGGCCTGCGTCGACCAGCGAGCGCACCAGCGTATAGGTCGTCGACCGCGGTGCGTTCACCCCTCTGGCAAGATCGCCAATGCCGATCGCGCGCTGGGTCGCGTGGAGAAACTCCAGAATCTGGAGGACCCGGTTGAGGCCCTTCTCCCGCGAGCCCGAATTCTTGTCTTCGTCCAGACCGGCGTCCGGTCGAGCGGCCAAGGCATTGCCTTCTTGCATTATCGATTCCTGATGTTAATCTGTCTTGTACAGAGTACAGGCGTCCCTTGTAAGGGACAATGACGTCAATTGCAACCGATGCCTGCGCTGCTGGTCCAACGGGGAACACAACACGAAGGAGGTCGCCGTGAACGACACATCCAAAAGGCGTGAATTTCTGAAACTGGGAATGGCCGGGCTTGCAACGGCCGGAGTGATGAGTGCCGCCACTGCGGTCGATGTCCAGAAAGCTGCGGCCCAGGCAGCGCCTGACAGCCTGCTGCGCACCGTTCTCGAGCGCGGCAAGGTGATCGTCGGCACCGGCAGCACCAACGCGCCCTGGCACTTCGAGAACGATGCCGGCGAACTGGTGGGCATGGACATAACCATGGGTCGCATTCTCGCCAAGGGGCTTTTCGACGATCCGACCAAAGTCGAATTCGTCATGCAGGATCCGGCTCAGCGCATTCCGAACGTGACCACCAACAAGGTCGACATCACCATCCAGTTCATGACCATGACCGCCCAGCGCTCGCAGCTGATCCACTTCTCCAGGCCCTACTATGTCGAAGGCATCGCCTTGCTGACCCTTCCGAACGCCGAGAATAAGACCTTCGACAAGCTGCTTGCCGCCGGTTCGGCGACCCGGATTTCCATCCTGCAAAACGTCGATGCCGAGGCAAACGTGCGCATCGTCCTGCCGGAGGCGCAGGTGATGCAGATAGACACGCAGGCCAACGTGCTGCAGGCACTGGAATCGAAGCGATCCGACGCCGCGGCCGTCGATCTGTCGACGGTCCGCTGGCTCGCCTCGCGCAATCCGGACAAATACTTCGATGCCGGCAAGAGTTGGTTCTCGATGCTTTATGGTGCCGCACTGCGGCAGGGCGACCTCGACTGGCTGACCTTCGTCAACCAGACCTTCACCATCGCCATGTTCGGCCATGAAACGGCACTCTACGACGCTGCGTTCAAGGATTATTTCGGACAGGAGCCGCCGGCCCGCCATCCTGGATTCCCGGTTATCTGATCCATCAGGCGGAAGGATGCCTCCGGCGCCCTTCCGCCTCGTTCCCGGACTGTCGGCACTAAGCAGGACGCATGGGCTATACCCTCAACTTCAACCTGATCTGGCGGCATTTCGACAAGCTCTGGGGGGGGCTGCTGCTCAGCCTTGAGCTGGCTGTCATCTCCATCGCGATCGGCATCGTCATCGGGCTGCTTCTGGCGGTCTGGTACGTGTCGGCCGGGCGAGCGGTGCGGACCGTCATCGCGGGCTATGTCGAGTTCATCCGCAACGTGCCGCTGATCCTGCTCGTCTACCTGGTCTTCTACGGCCTGCCGACCGTGGTCGATATCGCCTACAGCGCGCAAACCTCGTTCATTGCCACGCTGTCGCTCTACAGCGGCGCCTATCTGGTCGAGGTATTTCGCTCCGGGCTCGAGGCGGTGCCGCGCGGACAACTCGACGCCGGCAAGGCGATTGGCCTGACCCCTTGGCAGAGACTGCTCCATGTACGCTTGCCGACGATGCTGCGCATAACGCTGCCGGCGCTTTCCAACACTTTCATATCGCTCTTCAAGGACACGTCGGTGGCGTCGGTCATCTCGGTACCCGAGCTCACCTATGGCGCCCAGTGGATCAACTTCAACACCTTCCGCATTGTCGAGGTCTATCTGGTGGTGACTGCGATGTACCTGTTGACCGGCTACGCGCTGCTTTTCGCGCTGCGGCTGGTCGAGCGCCGGTTCAAGGCGGCGCGCTGACATGCTGAGCCAGATCATCTATGCCTTGCCGTTCCTCGCCGAAGGCTTTGCCGTAACCTTGTGGGTGTCGCTGCTGGTTGTGGTGCTATCGCTTATCGCCGGCGTGCTGATGGGTGTCGGCCTCGTCTATGGTCCGGCTCCGCTGCGCTGGGCAGTGCGCGTCTTCAGCGACACCATACGCGGCATTCCGATCCTGGTGCTGATCTTCTTCGTCTATTACGGCCTGCCCGCGGTGGGACTGCATCTTGAGTCCTTTTGGGCGGCCGTACTCGCCCTCACCCTCTTCAAGACCGCACAAGTCGTCGAGTATCTCAGGGGCGCCGTCGGCTCGATTCCCAAGGGTCAGTCGGAGGCGGCGATGGCGATCGGGCTGACCTTCCGCCAGCGGCTGGCCTACGTCATTTTTCCGCAAGCGTTCAGGCGCTTCCTGCCGCCCTGGATCAACGGCGTCACCGACGCGGTGAAAGGCAGCGCGCTGGTCTCGCTGCTCGGCATCACCGACCTGATGCAAGCGATCAACCAGGTCATCGGCCGCACCTATGAGGCGATGCCGCTCTACATCCTCGGCGCGCTCGTCTACTTCGCCGTCAACTACGCCCTCTCCTTGGCCAGCCGGCGGCTGGAGCGGCGTTTCTCCTTCATCCGGGAATAACAAGATGTCCAAAGCCTCGCACGCAAATCCGGCGCTTCTCGATATCTCCGAGGTCTCCAAAGCCTTTGGATCCGTCGAGGTCCTGCGCTCGGTCAGCCTCAAGGTGACGCGCGGCGAGGTGGTGACGGTCATCGGCCCATCCGGCAGCGGCAAGACCACCCTGCTGCGCTGCGTCAATTTCCTGGAGAGCTATGATAACGGCTCGATCCGTATCGACGGTAAAGAGGTCGGCTACCGCGAGGCGGGAACACGCCAGCGACGCAGCGAGCGCGACCTGGCGGCGATGCGCGCCGAGACCGGAATGGTGTTCCAGAGCTTCAATCTGTTTCCGCATTTGACTGCGGCCGGCAACATCATGCTCGGCCTGCGCAAGGTGCGCGGCAAGAGCAATGCCGAGGCCCGCACCATTGCCGAGCACTGGCTCGGCCGGGTCGGGCTCGCCCACAAGGCCGACAGTCTGCCGGCCGAGCTTTCCGGCGGCCAGCAGCAGCGCGTCGGCATCGCCCGCGCTGTGGCGATGGAGCCGAAGATCCTGCTCCTCGACGAGATAACCTCGGCGCTCGACCCCGAACTGGTTGGCGAGGTGCTCGAGGTCGTACGCAGCCTCGCCGAAGACGGCATGACGATGCTGATGGTCACGCACGAGATGGCTTTTGCACGCGATGCATCGAGCCGCATCGTTTTCATGGCGGATGGCGGCGTCAGTGCCGTCGGACCTCCCGCCGAGATCCTGGCTGCGGACTTCGACAATGAACGCCTTCGCAGCTTCCTGGCGCGGTTTCGCGCCTCGCATTTTTGACACCGGACGGCGAAAGCTGTCGCAAGGAGCTTTTATGACGCCTTACATCCGGCTCGCGGAATTGGGCCTGACGCTGCCCGAGCCGCCGAAGCCCATCGCCAACTTCGTCACCTATGCCGAGAGCGGACGGCTGATCTTCCTCTCCGGCCAGGGGCCGTTGCGCGCTGATGGCGCGCTCTGCACCGGCAAGGTTGGCGAGGATGTCTCCGTGGAGGAGGCCTATGGGCATGCCCGTCTCACCGGCCTGAACCTGCTCGCCGTCATGCATGCCGCGGCCGGCGACCTCGGCCGCATCGTGCGCGTCGTCAAGCTGCTTGGCTTTGTCAATGCAACGCCGACATTCAGCGAGCACCCCAAGGTGGTGAATGGCTGTTCCGATCTTTTCGCGGCCGTCTTTGATACGCTTGGCGGACACGCCCGTTCCGCGATCGGTGTCGGCTCGCTGCCGGGCAACATCACAGTTGAAATCGAGGCGGTCGTCGAGATCGCCGCCTGAAAACAGGATCTACAGAGATGACGACCTATGCCGCTGACCGTTCCAATACGACAATCCGCGAACGGCTCGGCCTTCGCCCGATCATTAATGTTTCCGGAACGATGACGGCGCTCGGCGCTTCGATCATCGTGCCGGAAGCGATTGCCGCAATGTCGGAAATCGCCTCGCAATGGGTCGAGATGGACGATCTGCAGCGCGCCGCAAGCACGGTGATTGCACGCCTCACCGGCGGCGAGGCCGGCTTTATCACCGCATGCTGCGCCAGCGGCATAACCATGGCGATTGCCGGCGCGATGACCGGAACCAGCCTTCTTGCGATCGAGCGGCTGCCGGACGACACCGAGGGCCTCAAATCGGAGGTCATCGTCCAGCTTGGCCACATCGTCAATTATGGCGCGCCGATCGACCAGTCGATCCGGCTTGCCGGAGCCAAGGCAGTGCCCGCCGGCACGGTCAGCGTTACGCAGGACTATCATGTAGGCGAGGCGATCCAGGACCGGACGGCGGCAGCCCTCTACGTCGTCGCGCACCACACCGTGCAATACGGCATGCTCTCGCTCGAAGAGTTCTGCGAGATCTGCCACGCCAAGGGCGTGCCGGTGATCGTCGACGCCGCCTCGGAATACGATTTGCGCGGCTTTCTGGCGCGCGGCGCCGACATTGTCGTCTATAGCGGGCACAAATTTCTCTCAGGGCCGACAAGCGGCGTCGTTGCCGGCCGCAAGGATCTGGTGCGGGCCGCCTATCTCCAGAACCGCGGCGTTGCGCGGGCCATGAAGGTCGGCAAGGAGAGCATTGCCGGCACCATGGCGGCCCTGGAAGCCTGGGAACGGCGCGACCATGCCGGCATCCGCCAGCGGGAAGAAGCCGCACTGCATCTGTGGCAAACCGCATTGCAGGGCCTGCCCGGCATCGCAGCAAACATCATTCCCGATCCGACCGGAAATCCTCTCGAGCGCCTGCAGGTGTTTGTTGCGCCCGAAAGCCGGTTCACCGCCGCCGGGCTGGCCTCGGCACTGGCGGCGGGTTCGCCCCCCATTATCGTTCGCAACCACGAGGTCGAGCGCGGCCACTTCTTCCTTGATCCGTGCAATCTGCACCCCGGCGAGGCGGAGATCGTCGCCGAGCGCCTGCGGGCGGTGTTGAGCGCTGCTGAGCGGCCCGCGGATGCGATGAAGTCCGCTCGCAAGCAGTCTGCCGGGGCTTTGCGCTGGCCGGATTAGGTAGCGATGGCGCCATTCGCCCGAGTGCGGGAAGCTCCTATCCTTGCGGCTCCCCTCGATTTCCGCTAATGCGCGCGTTTGCCGCCGGGGAGCAGAAGCTTGGACAATCACCGCGCCGACGTCGCCATCATCATGGGCAGCCAGTCCGACTGGGCGACGATGCGCCACGCCGCCGAAACGCTTGAAGCGCTTGGCATCCCGCACAAGCGGCTGATCGTCTCGGCCCACCGTACTCCCGACCGGCTCTATGACTTCGCCAAGGGCGCCAAGGCCGCCGGCTACAAGGTGATCATCGCCGGTGCCGGCGGTGCGGCGCATCTGCCCGGCATGACGGCGGCGATGACGCCACTGCCGGTGTTCGGCGTGCCGGTGGAATCGAAGACGCTGTCCGGCCAGGATTCGCTGCTATCCATCGTGCAGATGCCGGCCGGCATTCCGGTCGGCACTTTGGCCATCGGCAAGGCCGGCGCTGCCAACGCTGCCCTTCTGGCTGCCGCGGTGCTGGCACTGAGCGACGAAAAGCTTGCCGCCCGGCTGGATAGTTGGCGCGCCGCACAGACCGCCAAGGTGGCCGCCGAGCCCGTGGACACGCCGTGAGCCTGCCCGCCGGATCGACCATCGGCATCATTGGCGGCGGCCAGCTCGGCCGCATGCTGGCGATGGCCGCGGCCCGCCTCGGCTACCGCATCGTCGTGCTGGAGCCGCAGCCAGACTGCCCGGCGGCACAGGTCGCCAACCGGCAGATCGTCGCCGCCTACGACGACGCGGCCGCGCTCGGCGAGCTGGCTGCGGCCAGTGCCGTCGTTACTTACGAATTCGAGAACGTTCCGGTTGCGGCCGCCGCGGCACTTGCCACCACGGTCCCGGTCTATCCGCCGGCACGCGCACTGGAAGTGGCTCAGGACCGGCTGGCGGAAAAGAAATTCCTCAACGGCATCGGCATACCGACCGCGGATTTCAGCCCCGTCGACAATGACGAGGAACTGACGGCCGCGCTGAAAAAGTTCAACGGCAGCGGCATATTGAAGACGCGCCGGATGGGCTATGACGGCAAGGGCCAGCGTGTCTTCCGCAACATGGAAACAGGCGGCTTTGCCGGCACTTGCGAGGCGATGGGCAACGTGCCGTTGATCCTGGAATCATTCGTCGCCTTCGAGCGCGAGATTTCGGTGATCGCCGCGCGCGGCATCGACGGTTCGCTCGCCGCCTACGATCCGGCCTGGAATGTCCATCGCAACGGTATTCTTCACAGTTCGACGCTGCCGGCCGGGGTGAAGTCCGACACGGCGGCTGCGGCTCAAACGGCGGCGGCCGAGATACTTGCAGCGCTCGACTATGTCGGCGTCATCGGCGTCGAATTCTTTGTCCTGGCCGACGGTTCGCTGCTGGCCAACGAGATTGCGCCGCGCGTCCACAATTCCGGTCACTGGACGGAGGCCGCCTGCACCATCTCGCAATTCGAGCAGCACATCCGCGCCGTCGCCGGCCTGCCGCTGGGAAATCCCGCACGGCAGTTCGACTGCGTCATGGAAAACCTGATCGGCGACGACATCCGGCGCGTTCCTGAACTTCTCGCCGAGCCCGATCTGATGCTGCACCTCTATGGCAAGGCCGAGGCGCGGCCCGGCCGCAAGATGGGCCATTTCACGCGCGTGAGCCGCCGCAGCTAGAGCATGATCCCGAAAAGTGGGATCCGGTTTTCGGGAACGATCATGCTCAAACAAAAGTTAGAACCTACGCTTACTGGATGTCGCCGCTCTCGTCCTCGTCGGGGCTGGCGCAGCTCACATCGCCTTCCGCGCAGGTCGAATCGGCGGTGAGCTGTTTGGTGCGGTCGTCGGTCAGCCGCGTCAGGCATTCCGATATCAGCATCGGATAGATCGAGCCGCCTTCGCTGTCCGCGGCGGAATAGCTGCATTCCGCGTCGCGAAAGGCGATCCACGCGCGCTGCGCCGTCTGCAACAGCTTCCTGGCTTTTGCATCGCTTGCGCTGATGAGCTCCTGGTAGGCCTTGTTGAGTTTGGCGTCGGCGGATTTGTAGTCCGCGTCGGCGCAGATGTTCATCATCTGCTGGCTGTCGTCGTTGCGGTCGCATTCCTGCGCATGGGCAACAGAACCTGCCGCAAGGACGGCAAGACAGGCGGACACAAGAATTCGGCGCATGATGATCTCCAATTCGCAACCGCATCATTCCAGCCGTCTCAAGCCCGCGCAATGCCGCAAGGCGCCGTTGGCGGGTATTTCGATGATACGAAACGGTCCGTATCGTTTAGGCAACGCGCTTGCGGTTGACACGGGCAAGGCTCCTCGTCTATGAGCCACGCACAGTTCAAAGGCGCGTCTGTGGGCGCGCCTTAATAGTTCGGCCCGGGACCGGGCCCAGACCGACGGGCAAGACCATGAAGATCAAGAATTCGCTCAAGGCGTTGAAGGCGCGTCACCGCGACAACCAGCTGGTTCGTCGCAAGGGCCGCGTCTACATCATCAACAAGACCGCTCCGCGCTACAAGGCGCGCCAGGGTTGAGTTTTTGACCGGAGGCTGCGTGCCTCCGTGCGCATGATACGCCTCTCACGCTAAATTCAGTTTGACGATCCGGCGTCGGGGGCTAGATTCCCGCGATGCGGATTCTTTTTGCATTTTTCACGGCTTTCTTCGTTTCCAGCGCTGTCTCGCTGCCGGCGTGGGCTGAAGATCCGACAGCAAATCGGCCGACAGCACCTCCGGTTGTGATGACGAAACAGGCGCGGCTCGATCAGCTGTTTGCCGATCTCAAGCGCGAACGCAACGAAAAGGCGGCCGAGCGCATCGCCGGGCGCATCGGCAGCGAGTGGTCCCAGTCGGGCAGTGCCTCGATCGACCTGATGATGCAATGGTCGCAAAAGGCGACTGAAAACCAGAAATTCGATGTTGCGCTCGATTTCCTCGATCAGGTGGTAACCCTGCAGCCGACCTATGCGGAAGGCTGGAACCGGCGCGCCACGGTTCATTTCATGATGAAGAACTACGGGAAGTCGATGTCGGACATCGACCGTACCCTGCAGCTCGAACCACGCCATTTCGGCGCGCTTTCCGGCCTGGCCCAGATCATGGCCGAAACCGGCCACAAGCAGTCGGCGCTCGAGGCCTGGCAGCGCGTTCTCGGCATCTATCCGATGATGCGCAGCGCCCAGGACCAGGTCGCCGCACTTTCCGAAGAGCTTGCCGGCGAAGGCATTTGAGACCAGTAAGGGAATAGGGGAGTAAGGCAGTATGTGAGTGGTGTAGATGCACTCTGGAACACATCCCCTACTCCCCTACTCCCCTACTCCCCTACTCCCCTACTCCCTATCGGCCCGATCTATGCCGCTTGCTTCCGTGACGAGTTTCTCCACAAGGGCGGCGGCCGGCATCTCCCGCAGCTTCGCAACGCCCTGCCCGGCCCAAATAGGCAAGAAGTCAGCCCGCTTGCTTTCATCCTTTGCCATTGAAAGCGGCATGACCAGACTCGCCTGTAGCGGAAACGCCAGCGCAGCATCTTCCTCACCAGCCATTTCCATCACAAACCGGTTGCGCACCACGCGCGCTGGGCGGCCAGTGAAGCAGCGAGTCACCGACGTGCTCTCGTCGTTGGCCGAGCGCAATGCTACGCGATAGACTGGCTGCACATTGGCTTCAGGACAGGCCAGGAAAGCCGTGCCGATCTGCACACCAGATGCACCAAGTGCAAAGCTGGCAGCAATGCCGCGACCGTCGAAGATACCGCCGGCAGCAATTACAGGCACCCGCACGGCATCAACAATCTGTGGTACGAGGGCCATAGTGCCGGCTGTGCCGATAGCAGGGTCGCCAGTGAATGTGCCGCGATGCCCACCCGCCTCGTATCCCTGCGCGATAATGGCGTCCACCCCTCCTGCCTCAAGCTGGCGCGCTTCCGAGACGGTGGTAGCCGAACACAGGACAATACAGCCGCCGGCTTTCAACTGCTGCACAATTGCGGTGTCGGGTAGGCCGAAGTGGAAGCTGACCACCTTCGGGCGAAGCTCGAGCACAATTTCGAGACGCTCACGATCGAAGGTGGGGAAGGGTTCGCCCGGCTCGGGCACCGGTCCGAGGCCGACCTCCTCATAGCAGCCGCGAAGGCGGTCTCGCATACTTTGAGCTGCCGCATCATCGCGTGCCGGCGCCGGGTGCGCAAAGAAGTTGACGTTGATCGGACGATTGGTGGCGTGCTGTGTCGCCGTGAGCTGCTCGCGGATAGCCGCCGCAGGCAGAATGCCGCATCCGAGCGAGCCAAGCGCCCCGGCATTGCTGACTGCCGCCGCGAGTTCCGGCGTGGTGATGCCGCTCATCGGCGCCTGGATTATCGGGTGTTCAATGCCGAGGAGTTCCAGAAGATCAGTGCGCATCCACATTGGATCACCCTCCTCTTTCTCCCAGGAGAGATTACCTTAACTGACTTCCAGCTCAAGTCGGATAGGGCCTTCGAACCGCTTCACGGCCGGCCACAGGCTGATGCAAGCTGGCGGAGTTCGGCGTCGATCCTAACCCGACTGCGGTCGATGCGCCGGGCTGGCGCCGCGTTTACGACGCGCCATGCAGCCGGCCCATCCGGCAGCCGCAGCCGACATTAGCGGCCGACTTCCGATCCGACATAGGCGATGCGCAGCATGTTGGTCGAGCCCGGCGTCCTCAGCGGCACGCCGGCCGTGATGATGACGCGGTCGCCGGGCTTGCCGAAGCCTTCGTCCAAAGCGATGCGGCAGGCGCGATCGACCATGTCGTCGAGGTCGATGGCATCGGGAGAAACGACGCAATGCGTGCCCCACAGCAGCGACAGCCGCCGCGCCGTGTTGAGGATCGGCGACAGCGCCACGATCGGCACTTGCGGCCGCTCGCGCGCGGCGCGCAAGCCGGTTGTGCCGGACGCGGTATAGGTGATGATCGCCGACAGCTTAAGCGTCTCGGCTATTTCGCGGGCGGCGAGCGAGATGGCGTCGGCTCCCGTCGCTTCCGGTTCCGAGCGCTGCGCGTTGATGATGCCGGCATAGGTCGGGTCGGTTTCGACCTTGGTGGCGATCCGGTTCATCATCGCCACCGCCTCGACCGGATAGGCGCCGGCGGCGGACTCCGCCGAAAGCATTATCGCGTCGGCGCCTTCAAACACGGCGATCGAAACGTCCGACACCTCGGCGCGTGTCGGCACCGGCGCGGTGATCATCGATTCCAGCATCTGCGTGGCGACCACCACCGGCTTGCCGGCACGGCGCGCGGCGCGAGTGATCTGCTTCTGGATGCCAGGCACGGCTTCGAGCGGCATCTCGACGCCGAGATCGCCGCGGGCAACCATCAGCGCATCCGAAAGTTCAATGATCTCGGCCAGCCGGGCGACGGCCTGCGGCTTTTCGATCTTGGCCATGATCAGCGCCCGGCCGCGTGCGATCTTGCGTGCTTCGGCCAGGTCCTCGGGCCGCTGCACGAAGGACAGTGCCACCCAGTCGACGCCGGTCGCCAGAACCGCGTCGAGATCCCGGCGGTCCTTTTCCGTCAGCGCTCCGACCGGCAGGTCGGTGTCGGGCAGGCTGACGCCCTTCTTGTCGGAAATGATCGTGCCGGCGACGACGGTGCAGACGATCGCCTTGCCGTTGCTGCTGACCGCCTTGAGCTCGAGCTTGCCGTCGTCGATCAGCAGGCGATGACCAGCCTCGACCGAACGCAGGATTTCGGGATGCGGCAGGTAGACCCTCGTCGAATTGCCGGGTTCGGGATTGTCGTCGAGCGTGAAGGTCTGACCGACGGTCAGCACCTCTTTGCCGTTGGCGAACTTGCCGACGCGCAGCTTTGGCCCTTGCAGGTCTGCGAGAACGCCGATCGGCCGGCCGACCGCCTCCTCGACGGCACGAATACGGCCGACGAGCGTACGCATCAATTCATGGTCGGTGTGGCTCATATTGATGCGGAACACGTCGGCGCCGGCTTCGAACAGCTTCTTCAGCATCTCCTCGGACGAGGAGGCCGGACCGATGGTGGCGAGGATCTTGACCTTGCGGCTGCGTCTCATTGACTGTTTGTTCCCGGGGCGGCTGGAGCGCCATCCGTTGCGGGCTCGTCAGTCAGCTGGACCATCCAGCTTGCCTGCTCGCCCGTGTCATATTCCTGGAATCCGGCGCGCTGAAAGCCCCGGGCGACGCAATCGGTAACGCCGGCGATCTTGAACTCTTTTTCGGCCACGCACATGTTGATCGGGCCATCCCAGCGTCCGCCGCGCTCGGCGTCTTCTGCATAAAGATAGTAAAACCTTGATGACAACGGTCCCTCGATCAGCGTCTTGCAGCTCGACCCTTCGATGTGCCACCAGCCTTCGGTGATCCAGCCAGCTTTGGCGCGATAGCCGATGCCGACACCGACCAGGTTCTGCGTGGCGTTGCAGACCCGGAAATCGGCCCGTGCCGGCGAGGCCGAAATCACCGCAAAAAGGCCCATGGCCGGTATCAGGAGCGGCATGGCCAAGGCATGGCGCACACGCAGCCTGCCGGCGAAACCCATCCTGAAACCCCTCAAGAACCACATTTGCATCTCTCAACGCCCCTTTTCGGAAAAGTCCGTACGCATGTCAACGCGCCGATCTATCCAATTCCAATCGATTTAGAAGGCTCTGACGCGCTTGCGGTCGCCCCTGCTCAGTTTTTTGGCAGAAACCGTGGCCAAACAACGGCATTGCGCAAGCGTTCTCTTCGTGGAATGACGATACCACCCTCCCCTGAAGCCAGCGAACAGACCTTTCCCACCAATGACCCGATCCACAGTTTTCGCGCCTTTCGACATCGTCGAAGGCGACCGCAAGCGCGGCATGGTGCTTTTGGCCGATCACGCCCGCCGCGACCTGCCGGAGGAGTATGGCAGCCTCGGCCTGGCCGCGGCGGAGTTCGACCGCCACATCGCCTACGACATCGGCGTCGAGACTGTAACCCGCGAACTCGCAAGTCTGCTCGGCGTTCCGGCGGTGCTTGCCAATTTTTCGCGACTGCTGATCGACCCCAATCGCGGCGAGGACGATCCAACGCTGATTCGCCAGCTCTATGACGGCACCGTCATCCCGGGAAATTATCCCATGGCGCCGGAGGAACGCGAAAGACGGCTGGATCGCTTTTACCGCCCCTATCATGACGCCGTCGGCGCCATGATCGCCTCGGTGGCGCAAGCGTCGGCGCAGGCGCCCTTCATTTTTTCGGTGCATTCCTTCACACCGACCATGCAGGGCTTCATGCGGCCGTGGCATGTCGGCATATTATGGGATCTCGACGATCGCGTTGCGCGGCCGCTGATCGACATGCTCGCCGAGGACAAGAGCCTCGTCGTCGGCGACAACGAACCCTATGACGGCGCACTGCGCGGCGATACCATGTTCAGGCACGTTATCGTCAACGGCTTTGCCCATGCGCTTATCGAGATCCGCCAGGACCTGATCGCCGACCGGAAGGGTGCGCTCGCCTGGGCCGAACGGCTGGCGCCGATCGTTGACGCGATAGATCGACGTGCCGATATACATGCAGTGAAAATATTCGGCTCGCGCACCGGGCCGGCATGATGGAGGCCAAGGAGGCCAACAAGCCATGACCGAACTCAGCGACGTACAAAAGCGCGATTTCGAAGCCGCTGCCTTCCGCCGGCTGGTCGCGCATCTGCGCGAGCGTTCCGACGTGCAGAACATCGACCTGATGAACCTCGCCGGCTTCTGCCGCAACTGCCTGTCCAACTGGTACCGCGATGCGGCGCAAGCCGAGGGTGTCGAACTCAGCAAGGACCAGTCGCGCGAGATCATCTACGGCATGGCCTATGCCGAGTGGCAGGCACTGAACCAGATCGAGGCCTCCGATGCCAAGAAGGCCGAGTTCGAGGCAAGACGCCCCAGGGACCACTAGAGCAATTCCAGGAAAAGTGTGAACGGTTTTCCGTCCGGAATTGCGTCAAGACAAAAGGATGGAACGGTTCGGCGTTTCCGTGAAACGATGAACCGTTCCAGGGTCACAATCCATCGCACTGAACGACCTTCACGAATGGTTTTTGCCCCAAATGGGAGGACTGCCGTGCCTAAGATCGACGTCGCCGACGTACCCGGACGCAAGGGCTCATCCTATCCACCTCCGTTCGATGCACCCTGTGCCGAACGCGTGCGGCAGCGGCTGGGCAACGCCGGCGGGCTCACCGACTTCGGCATCAATCTCATGCGCCTGCCGCCGGGCAACTGGTCGAGCCAGCGCCACTGGCATTCGCACGAAGACGAGTTCGTCTACGTGCTCGAAGGCGAGCTGACGCTCGTCGAAGATGCCGGCGAGACGGTGCTGCGCGCGGGTGATTGCGCGGCCTTTCCGAAAGGCTCCGGCAACGGCCATCACATGATCAACAAATCGGGCGCAGTTGCGATCTATCTCGAAGTTGGTTCGCGTTGGCCCGCCGACGTAACCACCTGCTCCGACATCGACATGATGAGCACCAACGCCGACGGCCGGTTTGTGCACAAGGATGGCGCGCCTTATCCCGAGCCGTAGAGATTTTGGAGTGGACCACCGAGGTGGTTGGCCGACACGAGAGGACGTAGCGTCCACCGGCGCCTTGTGGCGCCGTCTGGTCCAAGCACTTTCGGCGAAGAGCGCTTGACTGTGAATTGAATCGATCTAATTTGCCGCGCAAAGCCATTTCCGGACCGGATTCTACCCGATGGACGCGCAGAAAATCACGCAAATCGCGATTCGTGGACGCTGGGCCGTGGCCGGCATCTTCCTCGCCAACGGCTTCCTGACCGGCAGCTGGGCGCCGCAGATCCCGGTGTTCCTGACCCGGCTGGACATCAGCAAATTCATGCTCGGCCTGCTGATCCTGTTGTTCGGCGCCGGCGCCGTCACCGCCATGACCTGGTGCGGCCATCTGATCTCGAAGCATGGCTCGCGCACCGTGCTGCGCTGGTTCGGACTTGCCGGCAGCTTCGGTCTTTTGATGGTGGCTCTGGCCCCCAATGTGCCCCTGGCGGCCATCGCCATGTTCATCTTCGGCGGTTCGATCGGCGGCATGGACGTCGCCATGAATGCCAATGCGGTGGCGGTGGAACGGCGGCTGTCCCGCGCCATCATGTCGTCCTCGCACGGTTTCTGGAGCCTTGGCGGTTTCGCAGGCGGCGCTTTGGGCGGTTTCGCCATCCAGAACTATGGTCATCTCGCGCATGCGACGATGGTGACGGCGCTTGCCTTTGCTGTCATCGCGGTAGCGATCCGCTACCTGATCGCCGAGGACAAGCATCCGGTCGCCGAGCATCACAAATTCGCCCTGCCGGCAAACCCGCTTGTCTATCTGGTCGGGCTGATGGCGCTGCTGACGATGATCTCCGAAGGCGCGGTGCTCGACTGGGCAGCGCTGTATCTCAGGCAGGAGCTCGGCGCCGATCTTGCTATCGCAGGCCTGGCCTATGCCGCCTTTTCCGGCGTCATGGCCGTCATGCGCTTTCTCGGCGACGGCGTCCGCAACCGTTTCGGTGCCGTTACGACGCTGCGCGCGTCGGCGCTTGCCGCTGCAGCCGGCATGCTGGTGGCCGGGCTGGCTCCCTCGCCGTGGCTGGCCATTGCCGCCTTTGCCTTTTGCGGCCTGGGTATTGCCAATATGGTGCCGATCATCTTTTCGGCCGGCGGCAACCAGGAGGGCATGGCGCCCGGCACCGGCATGAGCGTCGTCACCACAATGGGTTACTCAGGCATCCTGGTGGCGCCTTCGGCGATCGGCTTCATCGCCGAACACTCGAGCTTCGGCCCGATCTTCGTCGCTCTCTCTGGGCTACTGATCGTCGTGTTGGTGATGGCTGGCCTCGCTCACCGTGCCGAATTCGCTGCCGAGGCAGCACCGGCTGAATAGCGCTTCAACTCTTCGTAGAGGAAATCCGCCACGCGGCGGATGCGCACGCTGGTACGCACGTCGCGGTGCATGGCCAGCCACACCGGCAGCGTCGGCAGCGGGAGGTCCGGCAGCACGATTTCCACCAGTGCATCGCGCTCGGCCAGCGGCTGCTGGCCAAAGCCGATGCCGTTTCCCGCCCGCAGTGCCTCCCACAAAACTATGTGGTTGTCGGTCCTGAAGCGGAAGGCATTGCGGTTGAGCGGAACCCCGAATTGAGCGAAGCCGCGAATGATTTCATCGCTGCGATCGAAGCCGACCAGATCGTGCTCGGCAAGATCGCGGGCCTCGCGCGGACGGCCACGCCGGTCGAGATAGGATTTTGCCGCGCAGGCGCGGAGCGGAATGTCGGTCACCTTGCGCGCGACCAGTTCATTCTGCGCCGGCTTGACCATGCGGATGGCAATGTCGGCGTCGCGACGCAGCAGATTCTCGACCTGGTTCGAAGCGACGATCTCAACCTCGATGCCGGGTTCCTCGACGGCAAGCCGCGCCGTCATCTCGGGTAGCACATAGGCCGCCACCACCTCGCTGGCGGCAATGCGCACCGTGCCCTCGATCGCTTCGACCGATCCCAGGGCCAGCAGCGAAAATGCGCTCGCCTGCTCGCTCACCGCGCGGCCCCGTTCAAAAAGCGTGCTGCCCGCTTCCGTGAGCGCATAGCCGCGCCGCCCGCGCCGGAACAAGGTGACGCCGAGCGCCTGCTCCAGCTCGGCGATGTGGCGGCCGAGTGTCGGCTGGCTTGCGGCAAGCTTTCGCGCGGCGGCCGACAGGCTCCCGGTCTCCGCCACCGTGACGAAACTCTTGATCAGGTTCCAGTCTATATCCATTCAAAATTGAATATCAGACCGCCAGCTTTCGTCAATTTCCATTCGTTTGCGAGGAGATCATCTTGGGTCATACGCAAACATGGAGACAAACAATGACCAAGATCGCAATTCTCGGCGCCAATGGCCGGCTCGGCCGCACGGTGGCCAAGGCCTTCATTAATGCCGGCTACGATGTCCGTGCCGTCACCCGCAGCGGCAAGGTGCCGGCGGAACTCAAAAGCGCCACGGCGATCGCCGGCGACGCGCTCGACCGTGCTGCGCTGATCCGCGCGACCGAAGGCGTCGATATCATTTTCAACGGCCTCAACCCGCTCTACACCGACTGGAGCAAATGCCTGCCGATGGCCGAGAATGTGATGGCTGCCTGCCGGGCGAATGGCGCACTGCATCTCTTCCCGGGCACCGTCTACAATTACGGCTCGCCGATGCCGGCGGTGATCGCCGAGGACACGCCGTTTCGTCCGACGACGGAAAAGGGCCGCATCCGCGTTGCCATGGAAGACCTGTTTCGCCGCGAGGCCGACGCGGGTCGGGTGCGCACCATCCTGCTGCGCGCCGGTGACTTCTTCGGCGGCACCGGCAGCGGATCGTGGTTCGATCTGGTCGTTGCCGCCAAGATGACCAAGGGCGTCTATACCGCCCCAGGGCCGGTCGATCTCGTGCATGAATGGGCCTATCTGCCCGACCTGGCCAAGGCTTTCGTCGGACTGGCCGACAATCTCGACAAGCTCGGCTCCTACGAGGCGCTGAACTTTCCCGGCCATGCGGTGACCGATCTCGAGATCAAGGCGGCCGCTGAGAAGGCGCTCGGGCGCACGTTGAAACTGACGTCGATGCCGTGGTGGGTGCTGCGTGCCGGCAGCCCGTTTGTGGCGATGTGGCGCGAGATCGTTTCGATGTCCTATCTCCGCTTCGAGCCGCACCGGCTGGTTTCAGGCGGGCTTGAAGGCATTATCGGTGCGATCCCCCACACGCCGCTGGAAAATGCAGTGTCGGAAGCGCTTGAAGACATCGGTATCGCCACGGTGAAGGCAGCGCAGAAGCAATCTGAAAAAAGGCGGATGGCCTGACGGTCATCCGCCGCTTGTCGGGGACCAATGATTGCGGTCAGATCCGGCCCATCAACAGCAGCACCAGGACAACGATCAGGATGACGCCGACGATGCCGGATGGTCCGTAACCCCAGGACCGCGAATGCGGCCACGCCGGAACCGCGCCAATCAGGATAAGAATAAGGATAATGATGAGAATGGTGCTTATCGTCATCAGAAAATCCTCGCTTTGAGGTTGCAATGACGGAACAATGCAGAAGGCCGCCCATTGTTCCCGGGCGGCCTTTGCTTGATCAGGACGGCGATTCAGCCTCTATTCGGCGGCCTTCGGGAAGGCGATCGCCGGTTCGGCGCCCAGATCGGCCTCCAGGCCTTCCGACGAGATCTCGGCCTTGCCGCGCCCCAACAGGCGACTGAACCAGCCCCGACGCGCACCGGGTTTTACCTTGGCGCGGGTGAACACCATCAGCATTGACGGCGTCACCACCAGCGTCAGCACGGTGGCGAAGGACAGGCCGAAGACGATCGCCGACGACAGCGAAATCCACCATTGCGTCGACGGCGCGTTGATCGTCGTCTCGTGATGGAAGATTTCGAGGCCGAGGCCGAAAGCGATCGGCAGCACGCCGAGGATCGCCGACACCGCCGTCAGCACCACTGGGCGGGCACGTTCGCGGCAGGTCTGCAGAACGGCTTCGTATTTGTCCCAGCCCTCTTCGCGCAACCGGTCATAGGTGTCGATCAGCACGATGTTGTTGTTCACCACCACGCCGGCCAGCGCGATGACACCGATGCCCGACATGACGATGCCGAATGCCTCTCCCGTCAGCAGCAGCCCTAGGAACACGCCGATCGTCGCCATGACCACGCAGGACAGCACCAGCCAGACGCTGGTGAACTTGTTGAACTGCGCCAGAAGCACAATGAAGATCAGGAAGATCGCGGCACCGAAGGCTTTGCTGAGGAAGGCCCCGGCCTCCGCGCTGTCCTCATTGGAACCGGCAAGCTTCCAGCGAATGCCGCTGCCGAGGTTCATGTCGGCGACAGCTTTGGTGACCTCCTGCTGGACGGCAGCCACCTGGGCGCCGGCAGCGACGTTGGCCTGGACGACCACCGTTCGCGCGCCGTCGATGCGATTGAGGATACCGACCGTCGGCTCCGGCTTGCGCACGACGAAGTTCGAGATCGGCACCGAGCCTTGCGCGGTCTGAACCCTGAGTTCGTCGAGCGTCGACAGCGTGCGCCGATCCTCGGGCAGGCGCAGTCTGATGTCGACGGCATCGTCGGCGCCGGCGGGGCGGTACTCGCTGAGCTTCAGCCCGTTGGTCACCAGTTGGACCACCGTTCCGACCGCGGTCGGGCTGATGCCGTACTGCGCCGCCTTGGCGCGATCGACCTCGAGCGCCCAATCGACGCCGGGCGGCGCCAGGCCATCGGAAATATCGATGACGCCGGGCACCTTGGCAATGCGCGCGGCGACGGCGCGGGCCTTGTCGTCAAGACCCTTCGGATCGACGGCCGAAAGCCTGATCTGGATCGGCTTGCCGGTAGGCGGGCCGGCTTCCGGCACGCGAACCTCGACGTCGACACCGGGAATGCCGGCCATCACGCCGCGCAGTTCGTCGAGGATTGAGTTCGCCGATTTGCGCTCGCGCCAGTCGACGAATTCGTACTGGATCACGCCGACCACGTCTTCCGGAACGTCCTGGCCGCCGCCCTGCGTCTTGCCGACACGGGTATAGACAGACTTCACGCCCGGCCAGCCGAGCAGCCGATTTTCCGCCGTCTTGGTGGCCGCGTCCATTTCGGCAAGCGAAAGATTGCCGCGGGCGTGGACATAGAGCAGGCCGTAGTCAGGCTCGACATTCGGGAAGAATTCGACGCCGGCGCCGAATTTCGAATAGGCGTAGCCCACGCCAAACAACAGCGCGACGGTAAGGACAAGCACGGTGATGGGATAATGCACCGCCTGCTTGACCACGGCCATGTACCAGCCGTCGCGATTGTCGTCGGGGTGATGAGCCGGCGCCTTGGCAAATATGGCGCCCAGCGTCGGCGCGAAGACCAGCGCATAGAGCATCGAGGCCGAGAGCGTCACGATCAACGTGATCGGCATGTATTTCATGAAATCGCCGATGATGCCCGGCCAGAACAACAGCGGCGAGAAGGCGGCAATGCGCGTCATCGTCGCGGCGATGACCGGGCCGGCCATGCGCTTGGCCGCAAGCGCGAACGCCTGTTCCTTCGGCATGCCCTCGCTCATGCGTCGCTCGGCGAATTCGGTGACGATGATAGCGTCGTCGACCAGCATGCCGACCGCCAGGATGAGGCTGAACAGCACGATCATGTTGATCGTGTAGCCCATCATCGCCAGCAACAGGATGCCGATCAGGAAGGATGAGGGGATGGCCAATCCGATCAGTAGCGAGGCACGGCCAGACAGCGCGTAGAGAATGACGATGAACACCAGGATGACGGCGATCATCACGTGGTTCTGAAGGTCGCCGAGCAACTGGTTCACGAAGACGGACTTGTCTTGCGTGTAGGTGACGTGCATGCCCTCCGGCATCGTCTTGATGAAGGCGTCGGACACCTCCCTGACCTTGCCAATCGTATCGATCAGGTTGGAGCCGATGCGCTTCTTCACCTCGATGGCAATCGCCGGCTTGCCGTCCAGGCGGGTAACCGTCTCGGCGTCCTTGAAGGTCGAGCGGATGGTGGCGATATCCTTGGCCTGCACCACCGCGTTGGGGCCGGCGACGACCGGAAGCGCCGCCACATCTTCTGGTGTCTCGATAAGCGAGGGCACCTTGACTGCGTATTTGCCCTCGGATCCTTCGATGTTGCCGGCGGCGACAAGACTGTTGGAAGCGCCGACCGCACCGATCAACTGGTCGAGCTGCAGCCCGTAGGACGAAAGTTTCATCGGATCGATGACCACTTCGACGAGGTCGTCGCGCGCACCCTGCAATGAGCCCTCGAGCACGCCAGGCACTTCCTCGATGCGGTCGCGCAGCTCGCGCGCCGCCGCCGTCAGCACGCGCTCGGGCACCTCGCCCGACAGCGTCACGACCAGGACGGGGAACTCGGAGATGTTGACCTCGGAGACCACGGGCTCCTCAGCCGCTTGCGGCAGGTCGGCCTTGCCGTCCTGCACCTTGCTGCGCGTGTCCTGCAGCGCAGTGGCGAGATCCGTCTGTGGCTGGAATTCGACCAGCACATAACCGCCGCCCTGGAAGGCGGCCGAGCGCATCTCCTTGAGGCCCTTCAGGCTCTTCAGCTTGGCTTCCATCGGCCGCAGCAGGAGGCGTTCGGAGTCTTCCGGCGAGATGCCCTGATAGATCAGGCTGACATACATCATCGGAATCGGAACGTCGGGTTCCGCTTCCTTCGGCGTCGACTGGTAGGCGACCGCACCGGCAAGGATGAGAAAGACCAGGACCGCAATGGTCAGCCGGGCATTGCTGATTGCAAGTTTGACGATGTCCATGATTACTGCGTCCCGGTCGTCGCTTCGCCCAACAGCTTTTGAATGGTCGCCTGGTCGGCCTCGACCGGCTTGACCACTTCGCCTTCCTTCACCAGCTCCTGGCCAGCGACGATGATGCGGGCGTCGGCCGGAATGCCGCCGAGCACCAGGCCGGTCGGCGTGTCGTCGACCAGGTCGATCGGGAAGAACACGACCTTGTCATCCTTGTCGACGGCGCGGATGCCGAGGTCGCCCTTGTCGCCGAGCGTCACCACCGATCGCGGCAGCATCACGGCGTCGGTCGGCTGGGCGCTGAGCGCAATTTCTGCCGTCATGCCGGCCGGTACGGACCCATCGGCATTGGGGATAGCGACTTCAACCCGGAAGGTACGGGTTGCCGAAGATGCATCCCGGCTGATGTAGCGCACCGTACCCTTGACGGTCTGGCCACTGACCAGGCGCACATTGGCTTCGTCACCGATCTTCAGATAGCCGAGATCGCGTTCGCTGACTTCGCCGCGGGCGATCACCGGATCGAGCTTCAGAATGGTCGCCACCTCGCCGCCCTGCATGACGGAACTGCCAAGCTCCACCGGCACCCGGTCGATGACACCGTCGAAGGGCGCCTTCACCTCGTTGCGGTCGAGTTCGGCTTGCGCGGCGTCCAGTTGCGACTTGGCCAGCGTCAGGTTGGAACGGGCCGTATCGAGCTGCAGCGTCGGCAGATTGCCGGTTTTCATCAACCGCAGGGCCGCAGCCAGCTCGGCCTCACGTTGCACGACAAGCTGCTTGGCGTTGTCGACCGCCGAGATTTTTTCCTCGGCGGCAAGCATCAGGATCAGGTCGCCGGTCTTGACGTGCTGACCCTGCTTGACCGGCAGCTTGTCGATGACGCCGGCGACGCGTGTCGCCAGGACCGCGCGCTTGTCGGCTTCGGTCAGTCCGGAAATGCGGATAGCGCGCGCATAGATGCGCCGCGGCGGGGTTATGATCGCGACCGTCCGCAAGGCCGCTTTGGGCTGTTCTGCCTCGGCAGTCCCCGGCTTGGCAGCCCCCTGTTCGCCAGTTTGGGGCTTGCCTGAGTCGGCGGCCTTGGGCTGCTCGACCTCTCCTGCCTTGGGCTTGTTGTCGGCGGACGCGCTGCCGACGGACGAGAATTCGCCTGTCGCCATCCAGCCGGCGAACCCGATGAGCACAACAATGGCTGCAAGCTTGTGAAACCTGAATTTCGGCATCGTCATTTTTTCCAGTGCGCGGGGTTCGGCCAGGCCGCATCTTCTACTTGGGGCGCGTCGCCGATATGGGTGCGCGCGAGGCCGTATTCAAATTGCCGTGATCGGCGAAGCGCGCTTCTACCTTAAAGTTGCGTCGCAATATAGTCAGAAAAGTTGATGGATTGTTGCTTTGTCCGCAAAGATGCGGCTGCAGCATCGGCTGTTGATCGCCAAAACAGCGGTATGGCAGCAAGTGTCAGGATGATTGGACAGATTGCGATGTCATCTGCTTTGCGGGGGAGCCAGAACAATTCCAGGAAAAGTGTGAAACGGTTTTCCGTCCGGAATTGCGTCAAAAAAGATAGAGCGGTTCGGCGTTTCCGTGAAACGGTAAATCGTTCTAGGCCGGACGGCGGGCGGCCTCGGGCTGCTTGCGCGCCGCAAGAAACTCCTTGACCCGCCGGCCCGGCGCCGGCCCGCGCACCGGCTTCAAGCCGTCGTCGAGCTCGCCGGACAGATCGATCGTCGGCCGCTTGCCGACGGCGTCGTAATTTTCTTCCAGCCAATCACTGGCTGCGGTGCGGCCGAGGTCACGCAGATAGGCAAGGAACGCCCATTCGGCATTGACCTTGGACGATGCCGACAGATCCTTGAACGCTTCGTCGGCATCGATGCGGTGCATGCGGATGTCGCGATATTCGCCGTGCGGCAATCGGCCGGCGGCGATCAGTTCCTTGACGAAGGCGATCGAGCGGAATTCGCGCAACAGCCCGGCATTGAAGGTGATCTCGTCGATGCGGTTCTGGATCTCATTGGCGCTCTTCGGCGTCCCTTCGCGGACCACCGGATTGATCTGCACCAAAAGCACGTCCTCAGTGGCCGCCGTCTTGAAGAACGGGAACAGTGCCGGGTTGCCGCCATAGCCGCCATCCCAATAGGGCACGCCCTTGATCTCGACGGCGCGGAACAATTGCGGCAGGCAGGCCGACGCCATTACCGTGTCGAGGTCGATCTCGCCGTCCGAGAAGACACGCAACTGGCCGGTCTCGACATTGGTCGCGGAAATGAACAGTTCCATCGACTTGCAGGCGCGCACATTGTCGAAATCGATCTCACGTTCGACCACATCGCGCAGCGGATTGATGGCGAGCGGATTGGCGACATAGGGCGAAAATACCCGCGACATCGTATCGAACAGGAAATAGCCGGGCGTGTTCTCGATCGACCAATTGCCCCAGGCGACGTCCCACGGCATGCGCTGCACTGGGCTGAAGCGGCCCTTTGCCGCCACCGCACGCCAGAAATCATCAAGTTTCCGCCGTGCGCCCTCGACGCCGCCGCGAACGAAGCCGTCGGCCAGCGCGACGGCATTCATGGCGCCGGCGCTGGTGCCCGAAACCGCCGTTATATCGAGGCGCCCGTCCTCGAGCAGCCGATCGAGCACGCCCCAGGAAAACGCCCCGTGCGAACCCCCGCCTTGCAGCGCGATGTTGATCTTCTTTGGCTTCTCCGCCTTGCCGTTTTTCGGCATGGCGTGACCCTTGACCGCTGGACGGCTCACTGAGCGGTCCAGCCGCCATCGACAGAGATGTGCGTGCCGTTGATCTGCGCTGCCGCATCCGAGCACAGGAACACTGCCGCCGCCGCAACCTGCTCGACGGTGACGAACTCCTTGGTCGGCTGCTTTTCGAGCATGACCTCGCGGACCACAGTCTCGCGGTCCATCTTGTTGGCCTTCATCTGGTCGGCGATCTGCGCCTCGACCAGCGGCGTCAGCACATAGCCGGGACAAATGGCATTGCAGGTGATCTTGTCGCGCGCCAGTTCCAGGGCGACCGTCTTGGTCAGGCCCATAATGCCGTGCTTGGCCGAGACATAGGCCGACTTGAACGGCGAGGCCACCAGCCCATGGGCCGAGGCGACGTTGACGATCCGGCCGCCACCGGCCTGTTTCATCAACGGGATGGCGGCGGCGATGGTGTGGAAGGCCGATGACAGGTTGATGGCGATGATCGCATCCCACTTCTCGATCGGGAAGCTTTCCACCGGCGCGACATGCTGGATGCCGGCATTGTTGACCAGGATGTCGACCGAGCCGAATGTCTCGGCTGCCTTCATGACCAGAGCCCGGCACTCGGCCGGCTTCGACATGTCAGCCTTGACATAGGCGGTCTGGACCTTGTGGTGTTTCGCAATTGCGTCGGCGATGGCGTGGTCGTCGGCGGTGTCGGAAAAGGAATTGACGACGATGTTGCAGCCTTCGGCCGCGAGCGCGTGGGCAATGGCCAGGCCGATGCCCGAGGTGGAACCGGTGACGATGGCGGTTTTTCTGGCGGTCAAGGCGGCTTATTCCTTTCGAGGCGGGCTCCCGCGGAACCATGCTGCACTGCAGCATATAGGCTCTCTGCCACCCAAGAACAGCGGATGTGTGGAGCAATGACATGAAATTTTTGTCATGAGGACCTCTCTCACCTTGACGAGAGAGTGTCTGGCACCGGCTGTAGCGGGGCCGGTTTCCGCAAAGCATGCGGGGGAAAATCCTTAGGCGACGAGGTCCGGCACCGGCCCGATATAGCGCGACTGCGGCCGGATCAGCCGTCCGCTCGTCTGCTGCTCGCGGGCGTGGGCGATCCAGCCGGCGACGCGCCCGGCAGCAAAGACATTGGTGAACGCCTCTTTCGGAAAGCCCGCGGCCTCCAGCAGAAGTGCTGTGAAGAACTCGACATTGGTCTGGAGCGAGCGCGACGGCTTGGCGATGCGAAGCACTTCAAGCGCCGCTTGCTCCACGCTTTCGGCAAACGCCAGCCGGTGGCCGGCTTCGCCCTCGGCGCCGAGTTGCCGCACCACCGCTTTCAGCACGTCGGCACGCGGATCGCGCACACGGTAGATGCGATGCCCGAAGCCCATGATGCGGCGGCCGCGCGCGATCTCGTCGCGCAGCCAGATGGCGGCGTCGCCATGCGCCTCTATCGCATCCAGCATCTCGATCACCGGACCTGGCGCGCCGCCATGCAGCGGCCCCTTGAGCGCTCCGAGTCCGGCCAGCACCGCCGAAGTAAGCCCCGCCTGCGTCGAGGCGACCACGCGCGTGGCGAAGGTCGATGCGTTGAGGCCATGGTCGCAAACCGTCACAAGATAGGTATCGAGCGCTTTCGCCAACTTCGGCGAGGCCGCCATGCCGGTCAGCATCCGCAGCATGTCGGCGGCATGATCGGCCTTGCGATCAGGCGCAATTGGGCTTTCGCCGCGCTGCAAGCGCAGCAAGGCCGGCGTCAGCACGGCAGGTGCCGCAACCAGCCTGAGCGCGTCCGGCAATTTGTCGCCGTCCGGCAGTAGGGCAATGCCGGCGCGCATCGCGCTGTAGATATCGAGGGATGCGAGAAACGGCAGCAAGGGTTCGATCCGCTCGAACACTTCACTGCGCGCCCGGCCGATCGCTTTCGCCAGCTCCTTTTCGCCGGGAAGATCGTCGAAAGAGCCGTCGAACAGCAGCCGAACCACGTCGGCGTATTTCCAGCGGCCTGCCAGTTCCGGCAACGAATGGCCCCGGATGGTCAGGCGGCCGCCAAGACCGTCGACATCGGAGAGCACCGTTTCTGCCACCACCACATCATCGAGCCCATTCGCCATTGGTTTTCTCCTTGACCCTTTCCGGGTCGTAGATAAGGGTTGGCGGCTGGACCATCAATCTTGATCAACCGAATCAACGTGCCAGGTTTACATGACTGAGTGGCTGACGCGGGACGAAGCCCTGGAGCGCCTCAAGGTGCGCGCCCAGACGCTCTATGCCTATGTCAGCCGCGGACGCATCGGCATGCGGCCGGATCGGGCCGACCCACGCCGCAGCCAGTATCGCGCCGACGACATCGCGGCGCTGGCGAGCCGCCGGGCGCGCGGCCGAAATCCCCAGGCAATCGCCGAAAGTGCAATTGCCTGGGGTGAGCCGGCGATCGCCACCACGATCTCGACCGTTTTGCACGGCCGCCTCGTCTATCGTGGCCAGGATGCGGTTGCACTCTGCGAGACTGCCACGCTGGAGCAGACGGCAAACCTGCTTTGGGCATCTGACGCACCAGTGTCGTTCGTGTCGGCGAGCCGCCATGGCAACGGCGCAACTGGCCGGCCGGCTGCCTTCGCGGAATTGGCCGCGTTGGCGGCCAAGGGCCGGCCTTCGCTCGGCCGCAGGGCGGCTTCGCTCAACCACGATGCGGCCGGCGCCATCGCCGCTCTGGCCCAGGCGCTCGGCGCGGTTCGCGGAATCGGTGCCGTGCACGAACGACTGGCGCAGGGCTGGTCCCTCGATGCAGCCGGCGCAGACTTGATCCGCCGCTCGCTGGTGCTGTTGGCCGATCACGAACTGAACGCATCGACCTTCGCCGCGCGGGTCGCCGCGTCCACCGGTGCACCTGTTTCGGCCTGCCTGCTTGCTGGCCTCGCCACGCTCTCCGGTCCGCGCCATGGCGGCGCCGCGGAGGCGGTCATGATGCTGGCGGAGGATGCGCAGAGATTGGGGCCGGATGCGGCTGTCGGACGCTGGCTCGGTCACGACAGGCCACTGCCCGGATTTGGCCATCCGCTTTATCCCGACGGCGATCCGCGTGCGGAACCGTTGCTGGCCGCGATCGATGTCGATGATGGGCTGTTACGGCTTTGCGATGCGGCCTTTGCGGCAACGGGCATGCGCCCGAACGTCGATTTCGCCTTGGCCGCGCTGACGCGCAGCCTCCGTTTGCCGTCCGATGCGCCGTTTCGCTTGTTTGCGCTCGGCCGCAGCATCGGCTGGGCCGCGCATGCCGTGGAGCAGGTGACAAGCAGCGGCCTGATCAGACCACGCGCCCGCTACCAGGGACCGCTGCCGGAGTTCCATTAGCTGGCGACGCAATCGCGGGCCCTTTTTTTGGGTGCTGGCGGATTAAGCTTTAGATGGAATGGTCATCCGGCTCATGAAAAGTCGGAGAGCCCGCTGCGCGGCCAGGGCTGGCGGCTCGGACGGATGCCATTCCCGGAAATGACCATCGATCGCCATGCGTGCCAACCCATAAACGAGTGCACGCGCGGCAAGCACAAGATGATCAAAGTCGGTGCCGGGAGCAAGCCGACCCTGTTGTTGCGCTTGCGTCAGCAAGTCGATCATCGTCCGCCGAATAGCCTCATTCTGATCACGAAGGCTGTCCGACCCTTCAAAATCAATCAGGGTTCGGGAACTGATGATCTGGAAATGCGTGGGGTTGCTAATTGCCCATTCCAGATAGCCTTGTCCGATTGCTTCGAAGGCCTCAATGGGATCTGCGCTGTCGATTTTCGACCGCGCCTTGGCAACGGCCTTTGTCAGCCGATCCATGGCCTGTTCGGCGACCGCGGTGAGCAGCGCTGTTTTCGATCGAAAATGCCGGAATGGCGCGCCGGGCGAAACGCCGGCACGTTTTGCGGCCTCGCGTACGGACACATGCTCGGCTCCCCGCTCCTCGATGATCTCCACGGTTGCCGTGATCAAGGCCTCGACGAGATTGCCGTGATGGTATCGCTTGGCATCTCCGGCTTCGTCGGAATCAGTTGTCTTGGTCATCTCAGTCAAATAGCACGAGAGCGGAATGTAATCACTGATTATTTCCCTTGTGTTCGAGCGCTGCGTATGTAATCAATGTTTACATCGCAACGGAGGTTACCATGTTTCGCATCACCGCAACGACTGCCCTCGCTTTCTCCTTATTGTCGCTCGTATCTGCCGAGGCCGAGGATCGGCCCACCCTGGAAGTCGTCTGGCCGACGGCGGGTTCAGTTGTCGAACTGGGCAATTCTCCTGAGAAGGCGATAGGCGTTGTCGTCAGGAGCAACTTCAGGCTGCTCACTGCGGGTGAGTGCGGGGAAATCAAGCAATGCGGCCACGTGCATATGAAGATCGATCCCAACGGAGACACCTGCAACATCCCCGGCAAGCCGTACAACAGCATGAACAGCGACTTTGGCGGTGATCTTATCAAGGCCCGTTTCGGCCATTGCCCGGATGCCGCCGGCAGACACGTGATCGGCGTGCTTCTTGCCGATGATCATCACCGGCCCATTCTAGTAGACGGCAAACCTGTTACCGCTCTGGTGACGGTGACCACGAAATAGGGCATGCCACGAAATAGAGCGTGCCACAAAATAGAGCGTGGATGACATCTTCACCTTCGAGGCGAAGATGTTTTCTGACACAGGCCTGCTGAGGGAAATTTTGGGCCGGCGCTTCGCCGGCCGGCAGTCACGACATCGTGTCGAGCTTGCGCTGCATCGCGGCGATCTGCTCCTTCAGCTCCTGAAGGTCGTCCGGTTTTTCCGGTGTTTCTTTCCTGGCCTGTTCGGCCGGTGCTGCTGCCGGCGCAGACCCCGCAGGCGGGAACGGCGTGAACAGCCGCATGGCGTTCTGGAACATTTCCATGTTACGCCGAGTCTGCTCCTCCAGCACCTTGATCGGCGTCGCGATCTTCATCATGTCCATCGGCGACTTGCCGAGGGCATCTTTCATTTGCTCGCGAAAGCGTTCCTGCTCCTTCGAGAAGGCCAGCATCGACTGTTCGAGAAAGCTTGGCACGATCATCTGCATCTGGTCGCCGTAGTAGGCGATGAGCTGACGCAGGAACGGGATCGGCAGCATGTTCTGCCCGTCCTTGTTCTCCAGCTCGAAGATGATCTGGGTCAGCACCGGATGCGTGATGTCGTCGCCGGTCTTGGCGTCCTGGACAGTAAAGTCCTCGCCTTTTTTGACCATTTCTGCGAGATCCTCGAGCGTCACATAGGTGCTGGTGCCCGTATTGTAGAGACGGCGATTGGCATATTTCTTGATAACAATAGGTTCGTCTTTCGCGGCCATCTGCATCCTCCCCGGACACCGGCCAGCTTAAGTAAGCCGCCGGTAACGATTGCGCCTTGTTAAAGGATATGCGCAAAAGCGTCATGAATCCAAGCTGTTTGTGCAGTGCGGGAACATTTTATGCTGCGCAGCACGGATGGGCCGTCATCGCAGCGACGCGCGGCCTGCTTGCCGCGGAGGAACGCCATGCCCATTTCGGGTTTGACTCGGGTTGTGGAAAGGGCAAGAAAAGTCCCCGACGGCACCCGAAATCGCTCCCCGAAAGTCTGGAGAAGAACATGTCCGCTTCCAACGCCATCGTTGTCGCCAGTGCGGCGCGCACGCCTGTCGGCTCCTTCAACGGCGCCTTCGCCAACACGCCAGCTCATGAACTGGGTGCCGTCGCCGTCAGGGAAGCGCTTGCCCGCGCCGGCGTCGACGGCAAGGAGGTGGACGAGGTCATTCTCGGCCAGATCCTGACCGCGGCTCAAGGGCAGAACCCGGCGCGGCAGGCGGCCATGGCCGCCGGCGTGCCGCAGGAGGCGACCTCCTGGGGCCTGAACCAGCTCTGCGGCTCCGGCCTGCGCGCCATCGCGCTCGGCATGCAGCAGATCGCCCAGGGCGATGCAAAAATCATCGTTGCCGGCGGCCAGGAATCGATGTCGATGGCTCCGCATGCGCAGCATCTGCGCGGTGGCGTCAAGATGGGCGATTTCAAGCTGATCGACACCATGATCAAGGACGGCCTGACCGATGCCTTCTATGGTTATCATATGGGCAACACGGCGGAGAACGTCGCCCGCCAGTTCCAAATCACCCGCGACGACCAGGACCAGTTCGCACTGGCTTCCCAGAACAAGGCCGAGGCTGCGCAGAAAGGCGGAAAATTCAACGACGAGATCGTTGCCTTCACAGTCAAGGGCAGGAAGGGCGACACGATAGTCGACCAGGACGAGTACATCCGCCATGGCGCGACGATCGACGCCATGACCAAGCTCAAGCCCGCCTTCGACAAAGACGGCACGGTGACAGCAGCCAATGCTTCCGGCATCAATGACGGCGCCGCCGCCGTGGTGCTGATGACCGAAGCGGAAGCCGCAAGGCGCGGCATCACGCCGCTGGTGCGTATCGTTTCCTGGGCGACCGCCGGCGTTGACCCGCAGATCATGGGGACGGGACCGATCCCCTCCTCGCGCAAGGCGCTGGCCAAGGCCGGCTGGTCGGTCGGCGACCTCGATCTGGTCGAAGCCAACGAGGCCTTCGCCGCGCAGGCCTGCGCCGTCAACAAGGACATGGGCTGGGACCCGTCCATCGTCAACGTCAATGGCGGCGCCATCGCCATCGGCCATCCGGTCGGCGCCTCGGGCGCCCGCATCTTCAACACGCTGGTCTACGAAATGCGCCGCAGAAGTGCCAAGAAAGGTCTTGCCACGCTGTGCATCGGCGGCGGCATGGGCGTTGCCATGTGCGTGGAAGCATTGTGATGAGATAAGCGATACGAATAGGATACTGGCGCAAAGCGAGTAGGGAATAGAGGGCAAAACCTACCGCTTCAACGCTCAGTCATCTGCATTTCCCGGGAGGACACATGACAAAGGTTGCAATCGTCACAGGCGGGTCGCGCGGCATCGGCGCGGCGATATCGGTCGCCTTGAAAAGCGCCGGCTATTCGGTTGCCGCAAACTACGCCGGCAATGAGGAAGCGGCAGCAAAGTTCAAGGCAGCGACCGGCATCCCGGTCTACAAATGGTCGGTTGCCGACTACGAGGCCTGCGCTGCCGGCATCAAACAGGTAGAGGCCGATCTCGGTCCCGTATCGGTGCTGGTCAACAATGCAGGCATCACGCGCGACGCGATGTTCCACAAGATGACGCGCGAGCAATGGAAAGAGGTCCTCGACACCAACCTTTCCGGCGTCTTCAACATGACGCATCCGTTGTGGGGCGGCATGCGCGACCGCAAATTCGGCCGCGTCATCACCATCTCCTCGATCAATGGCCAGAAAGGGCAGGTCGGCCAGGTCAATTATTCGGCCTCGAAGGCCGGCGATATCGGCTTCACCAAGGCGTTGGCCCAGGAAGGCGCGCGCGCCGGCATCACCGTCAACGTCATCTGCCCCGGCTACATCGCCACCGAGATGGTCAAAGCGATGGACGAGAAGGTGCTCAACGAGCGTGTCCTTCCGCAGATCCCGGTCGGCCGTCTCGGCGAGCCGGAGGAGATCGCGCGCTGCGTCGTCTTCCTCGCTTCCGACGATGCCGGGTTCATCACCGGCTCGACCATATCAGCCAATGGCGGGCAGTACATCGCCTGACCGTTTATCTTTACGTTGAGATAGATACGCGCTTGGACGAACGGGCCTGCAAAACGGCCCGTTTCTATAGCGGTCTTCCCGTTGCAAGATCTCGATTCAGCACGCTGCCCCAATCCGGCACGCAAAGGTTAACGGCCGCTGCGCAGCCTGTGCAAAAACTGCCCGGCAGCCTGTGGATTCTCGGTGGAAAAGCTGTTCACAACACAACATGTTGCGGTGAACAAACCAAGAAACTTTGCCTATCGCTGATTCGTCGCCGATTCGTTCCGGCTTTGAGCGGAACGTTAACGGCGAGAGCCGAAAACACCCTCGAAATGATTAAAGCGCATTAGGAAACATCAATAATTTCATAATGTTGGGCGAAGCAGATTGGCCGGCCACGATCATTCACCGGCAAAGGTTAACGGTGGTGCTCGTTTGAATGCCGCCTGCATGAATCGGGCCAGTTTCTGTGATTCAGCATGTGGTGAGACTCGCCGGCAGAAATCCCAGATGTAGCCGTGAACAAAACCTGAATCAGCGCGAGTCAGTGATTCGTCGCTGATTCGTTCCAGACTCGTTCCAACTGTTAATCGGGAACAGATTTCTGGCTTCGAACCGACCAATCAGCCTGCCCTCGGCACATTCCGCTTTCGCTTCGCGCCCGAAATCCCTATGTGTCGCCTGTCATACGCGGCCAATATCGGCGCGCTCCCGACAATGCGAGGCAGAGAGCCTTATTTCCAGGCCGATGAACATCCATCCGAAACACACTGAACCGCTGATCCTGTCGGGTCGAGACGTGACGGCCGTGCTCGGCCCGACCAATACCGGCAAGACCCATCTCGCCATCGAACGCATGGTGGCGCATGAGAGCGGCGTCATCGGCCTACCGCTCAGGCTGCTTGCCCGCGAGGTCTATACGCGCGTCTGCGAGAAGGTCGGCGCCCATAAGGTTGCGCTCATCACCGGCGAGGAAAAGATCCAGCCGGCGGGCGCGAAATACTCGGTCTGCACGGTGGAAGCGATGCCGCGCGAGACCGACGCCGCCTTCGTTGCCATCGACGAGGTCCAGCTCGCTGGCGATCTCGAACGCGGCCACATCTTCACCGATCGCATCCTGCATCTGCGCGGCCGCCAGGAGACGCTGCTGCTGGGTGCGGCCACCATGCACGGCATTCTGCAGCGCCTGCTGCGGGGCGTGTCGGTGGTGACCCGGCCACGGCTGTCGCATCTTGCCTATGCCGGCTCGAAGAAGCCGACCCGCCTGCCGCGGCGCACCGCGATCGTCGCCTTCTCGGCCGACGAGGTCTATGCCATCGCCGAGCTGATCCGCCGCCAGCAGGGCGGTGCCGCCGTCGTGCTCGGCGCGCTCAGCCCGCGCACCCGCAACGCCCAGGTGGCGCTGTTCCAGTCGGGCGATGTCGACTACCTCGTCGCCACCGACGCCATCGGCATGGGCCTCAACCTCGACCTCGACCACGTCGCTTTCGCCCAGAATCGCAAATTCGACGGCTACCAGTACCGCAACCTGACCGCGGCCGAGCTCGGCCAGATTGCCGGCCGTGCCGGCCGGCATCTGCGCGACGGCACCTTCGGCGTCACCGGCCAGGTCGATCCGCTGGATGAGGAATTGGTCAAGAAGATCGAGGCGCATGATTTCGATCCGGTGAAAGTGCTGCAGTGGCGTACCGCGCATTTCGATTTCGCCAACCTCGATGCGCTGAAGCGCTCGATCGAGACCAACGCCCCGGTCGAAGGCCTGACGCGCGCACTGCCGGCCGTGGACGCGCAGGCGCTCGAGCATCTGTCGCGCGACGAGGACATCCGGGCACTCACCACCGACGCCAGGCGGGTGGCGCTGCTGTGGGAAGCCTGCGCGCTGCCCGACTACAGGAAGATCGCGCCGGCCCAGCACGCCGACTTGATCGCCTCCATCTACATGGACCTTGCCAGGCACGGCCATGTCGACGAGAACTACATGGCCGAGCAGGTGCGCCGCGCCGACACCACTGAAGGCGATATCGACACGCTATCGCACAGGATTGCCCAGATCCGCACATGGACCTTCGTTTCCAACCGGCCCGGCTGGCTGGCCGATCGGGCACACTGGCAGGAAAAGACGCGCGAAATCGAAGACAGATTGTCGGATGCGCTGCATGAGCGGTTGACGAAACGTTTTGTAGACCGCAGGACTTCCGTCCTCATGCGGCGCCTTAGAGAAAACACGATGCCTGAAGCCGAAATCAGCCCAACCGGAACCGTCCTCGTCGAAGGCCATCACGTCGGCGAGTTGCAGGGTTTCCGCTTCACCGCCGACCAGAGCGCCGGCGGCGAGGACGCCAAGGCGGTGCGGGCGGCGGCGCAGAAGGCGCTTGCCGCCGAGTTCGAGGCGCGGGCCGAACGCTTCGGCGCCTCGGCCAATGGCGACATCGCGCTGGGTTCGGATGGCACGCTGCGCTGGATCGGCGCGCCGATCGGCACGCTGGTCGCTGGCGAAGACGCTTTGAAGCCGCGTCTCGTTCTGCTCGCCGACGAGCAACTCACCGGCCCGGCCCGCGACAAGGTTGCGGCGCGCGCCGAGCGCTTCGTCAATTTCCAGATCGAATCCCTGCTGAAGCCGCTGGTCGATCTCAAGAATGCCGAGCAGATCACCGGCATCGGCCGCGGCATCGCTTTCCAGCTCGTCGAGCATTTCGGCCTCATCAACCGTCGCGACATCGCCGACGAGATGAAGTCGCTCGACCAGGAGGGCCGCGCGGCGCTTCGCCGTCTCGGCGTGCGCTTCGGCGCCTACCATGTCTTCGTGCCGGCGCTGATCAAGCCGGCGCCGGCCGGGTTGATAACGCTGCTGTGGGCGCTGAGAAACGACGGCAAGGACAAGCCCGGCTTCGGCGATGTCGTTCACGCACTGGCCTCCGGCCGCACCTCGGTGGTCATCGATCCAACCTTCGACAAGACTTTCTACAAGCTGGCGGGCTACCGCAATCTTGGCCGGCGTGCTGTACGCGTCGATATTCTCGAACGGCTGGCCGACCTGATCCGGCCGGCGACCAACTGGAAGCCGGGCCTCGGACCTCGCCCCGACGGCGCCTATGACGGTCAGTCCTTCATGGTGACGCCGCCGATGATGTCGATCCTCGGCGCCACCGCCGACGACATGGAAGAAATCCTGAAGGGGCTCGGCTATCGCGCCGATGCCAAGCCGGCGGCCGAGGTCAAGGCGCGGCTCGAAGCACAGGACAATGCCGCGCGTGAAGCGGCCGCTGCAAAGCAGGCGGCGGAAGAGGCAACGCGAGCCGAGCAGGCGAGGATGGCGGAAGCAGCTGCCGCGGCAGAGCCGCCGGCGGAGGTTTCGGCGGAGGCTTCGGAGCCTGTGTCGGATGCGGCTCCTGTTGCGGAGGCGGCCGAAGCCGTGACCGAAGCGGCGGCAGAGCCTGTCGCGGAAGACCAGCCGGAAGCTCCAGCCCCTGAAGCTGCGGCAGAAGTCACGCAAGAGACCCAGCCCGCCGCCGAAGCGGCTGCAGAACCAGCGGCTGAGCCAAGGACGGAACTTGGGGCGGAAACTGAGGCTACGGCACCGGCAGAGCCGCCGGTTTCCGACACTATGGAAGCATCGCCGGCCGAACCTGCAGCAACGGCGGAAGCCGTCGCCGGCGAAGCTGCCCCAGAAGCCGAGGAGCCAAAACCTGTGCTGTTGTGGCGGCAGGGTCGTTTCGACCAGCGCCCGCGTCATCGCCAGCATGACAACCGCCCCCGGGACAATCATCGGGACAGTCGCCCGCGCAATGGTCAAGCTGCGCCGGACGGCCGCAGCGATGCGCCGGTAGATGCCGGCGGGCAACCGACGCCGGGCGACCGGCCCGCCCGTCAAGGGCGCCACGATCAGCGCGACGGCGCCGGCAAGCCACGCTTCGACCGCAGCAAGTTCAAGCCCAAGCCGCAAGGCGAGGCGGCAGAGCAGCGCGCCGGCAAGCCGCAAGGCGAACGCCTCGACCGGCGCGAAAACCGGCCCGACTGGAAGGCTGGACGGCAGGACGGCAAAGGCGGCGCCCAAGGCGCAAAGCCCGCCTTCCAGCCAAAGCCGCGTGAGGAACGCCCGGTCCGCTTCGATCCGGACTCGCCCTTCGCCAAGCTCGCCGCGTTGCGCGACCAGCTGAAGAAGTAAGCTGTTCGTCCGATGGTCACTGATGCCCGCCAGCGCATCGACAAGTGGCTGTTCTTCTCGCGCGCGGTAAAATCACGCACGCTGGCAGCCAAGCTGGTCGTCACCGGACGCGTCCGCATCAATCGCGACAAAGCAGCGCAGGCATCCGATACGGTCCGGCCGGGTGACGTTTTGACCATCACGCTCGAGCGGCGGATCTTCGTCTGGAAAGTCCTTGGCACCGGCGCACGGCGCGGCCCGGCCGAAGAAGCCCGCCTGCTTTACGAGGACATGTCGCCGCCCCCCGCGCCCAAGGGCGAGGCGCTTCCGGATGCGGTGCCGCCGTTGCGCGAGGCCGGCAGCGGTCGCCCGACGAAGAAGGAACGCCGCCAGACCGACCACCTGCTCGGCGACGATTGAGCAAGGTCGAACTTCCGCTTTGCCGGGCCTCTGGAATTCCATTCCGGAAACCCCGGCACCGCTGGCAAGGGCTGCCCTTGCCAGCGGCGGACAAAGGCGTTACCTCACCAAAAAAGCCCAACAAAATGGGACGTCCCGGAGCCGACCAATGACCTATGTCGTGACCGACAATTGCATAAAATGCAAATACATGGACTGCATCGAGGTCTGTCCGGTCGACTGTTTCTACGAAGGTGAGAACATGCTCGTCATCCACCCGGACGAGTGCATCGACTGCGGCGTCTGCGAACCGGAATGCCCGGCCGACGCGATCAAGCCCGACACCGAGTCGGGCCTCGACAAATGGCTGCAGATCAACACCGAATATGCCGATAAATGGCCCAACATCACCGCCAAGAAGGAGCCCCCGGCCGACGCCAAATCCTTCGACGGGGAAGCTGGCAAATTCGAGAAATATTTCTCCCCGGAGCCCGGCGAAGGCGATTAACGAGAGCGCTGATTGCGGCAGCCTGACGCGGCGTAACAGACGTGATACATTAACTGCCTTGACAGGCGGCGATGGCGCATGGCCTTCGCGCGTGCAGCAAAACCTTGATTCTTCCGACTTTTTGTGTTATATCAGCCCAACATGCCGGTGACACAACGTCGATTTATGGCGCAAACGCCCCAAATCACTGAAAGGTGAATTTCTCAATCCGGACCAGAGCGATCTGGGGCAGGCGGTCGCAATGTTGCGATTTGCCGGTCCTGGCCTTCCGGTGAGTTCATCGTTGTGTGGCTAAGGACCGGTCACCCCGGTCGCACGAGTTCGGGCCGGCACGATGCCGGTACCACAACAAGGAGTTCAGGGCGTAATGGCAACGATCACCCCGCAGAAGAAGTCCACCGCAGCGCGCCACGGTTTCAAGACCGGCGAGTACATCGTCTATCCGGCGCATGGTGTCGGCCAGATCGTCTCGATCGATGAGCAGGAAGTCGCGGGCCACAAGCTGGAACTGTTCGTCATCGACTTCCAGAAGGACAAGATGCGCCTGAAGGTGCCAGTCGCCAAGGCGACCTCGATCGGCATGCGCAAGCTGTCGGAAGAGGATTATGTCGAGCGCGCGCTGAAGGTCGTGCAGGGCCGGGCCCGCGTCAAGCGCACCATGTGGTCGCGCCGCGCCCAGGAATATGATGCCAAGATCAACTCCGGCGATCTGATCTCGATCTCGGAAGTGGTGCGCGACCTCTATCGCGCTGACAACCAGCCGGAGCAGTCCTATTCCGAGCGCCAGCTCTACGAGGCGGCCCTCGACCGCATGGCCCGCGAGATCGCGGCCGTCAACCGCATGTCGGAGACCGAAGCGGTGCGCCTTATCGAGGTGAACCTCAACAAGGGCCCGAAGCGCGGCGCCAAGGCCGACAACGAGGAAGCCGAGCAGGAAGAGGCCGCCTGAGCCTTTTCGCCTTCGAATTCAGAAAAGCCCGGCCTCGCGCCGGGTTTTTATTTTTGGGATCGGCGAATGCATATCTAACCTTCGACACCGCCCTCCCTTTCCGCCTCCTGCTTCAGCGTGGCGATGAACCGCTTGGTCCGCTGGCGCTCCGGGTTGCTGAACAGCACCGCGGCCGGCCCTTGTTCGACGATGTTGCCGGCATCGAGGAACACCACTTCCCGCGCGATCTTGGAGGCGAGCCTCAGATCATGCGTCGCCATCACCATGGTCGTGCCCTCGCTGGCGAGCTTGCCGAGCACGTCGACCACCTCTTGCGCCAGTTCCGGATCGAGTGCCGAGGTCGGTTCGTCGCAGAGCAGCACTTTCGGCGACGGCGCCAGCGCCCGGGCAATCGCCACGCGCTGCTGCTGGCCGCCTGACAGCGTCGCCGGCCAGGCGTCGGCCTTGTGCGCCATGCCGACCTTTTCGAGCAGGGCGAGCGCCCGTTCGCGCGCCCTTTCCTTGGGCCATTTAAGCACCGTCACCAGCCCCTCCATGATGTTCTCGATCGCGGTGCGATGCGGAAACAGCTGGAAATTCTGGAACACCATGCCGGTCTGCAGCCGCAGCCGCTGGATATCCCTGGTCGAGACCCTGCCGCCGGGGTGGAATTCGAGTGCATCGTCGCCGATCCGCACCGTGCCTGAAGTCGGCAGTTCGAGCAGGTTGATGCAGCGCAAAAGCGTACTTTTCCCGCCGCCCGATGGCCCGACAAGCGCGGTGACACTGCCTTCCTCGATAGTGACGGTCACACCCTTCAGCACCAAATTGTCGCCGAAACGCTTTTCGATGTTGGTGAGGCCGATCATGCACGCGCCTCCAGGAAGCCACCATAGCGGTTAAGCCGCGTTTCCAATCGGGCCTGCAAGGCCGACAGCACGGAGCTCATGACCAGGTACAGAGCCGCTGCCTCGACATAGAGGATCAGCGGCTCATAGGTGGTGGCGACAATGCGCTGCGCCGCCTGGAACATCTCGGGCACGGTAATGGCGGCGGCGAGCGATGTATCCTTGACCAGCGAGATGAAGGTGTTGGACAGCGGCGGCACGGCGACGCGCCCCGCCTGTGGAAGAATGGTGCGCCGCATTGCCTGGGCCCAGGTCATGCCGATCGAATAGGCCGCTTCCCACTGGCCCTTCGGCACCGAACCAATGACGGCGCGGATGATTTCCGACGAATATGCGCCGATGTTCAAGGTAAAGCCGATCAGTGCTGCCGGAAAGGCGTCGAGCAGGATGCCGACCGATGGCAGGCCGTAGAAGATAAGGAACAGTTGCACGAGAAGCGGCGTGCCGCGGAAGATCCAGACGTAGAACCGGACCACGGCGACCAGCGGTTTGGGACCGAACAGCCGGACAAGCGCCACGACCAGACCGAGGACAAGACCGAATGCAAACGACAGCAGCGTCAACGGCACGGTGAAGATCAGTGCAGCCCACAGCAGCGTAGGCAGGGATTCCAGCATCAATTGCAGCCAGTGCGGCACGAAGCCTCCTCCTTGCCAGATTGCCGTCGCTCATATCACGCGAAAGCGGCGGGCCGTCAAAGACAGCTCGCCGCGACATGAACGACGCGGGCCGGCATTCGGCCCACGCGAGAAAAGCCGTTTACTTCGAAACGTCCTGGCCGAAATAGGTATCGGCGATTTTCTGGTAGGTACCGTCGGCCTTGATGTCGGCCAGCGCCTTATTGATGGCGGCCACCAGTTCCGGATCGCCCTTGCGCACGATGACGCCGGAATAGTCGGCGTTTTCTTCCTGCGCGGCAATCTTCACATTGGCGTCGGGCTTGTGCTTCTTGAAGTCGAGGAAGGACAGGCTGTCGTTGATGGTGGCGTCGGCGCGGCCGGTGAGAAGAAGCTGGATCGACTGGTCGAAGCCGTCGGTGCCGACGAGCTCGGCGCCATTGGTTTCAGCCAGCTTGCCGAAATTCGAGGTCAGCGACTGCGCCGCCTTCTTGCCCTTGAGATCGGCGAAACCCTTGATGTCGGTGTTGTCGCCGCGCACGATCAGCACCGCCTTGGAGGCGATGTAAGGATCGGAGAAATCATATTTGGCCTTGCGCGCCTCGGTGATGCCGACCTCGTTGATGACGGCATCGTAGCGGTTGGCGTCGAGACCGGCGATCAGCCCGTCCCATTTGCCTTCGAGGAACTGGGCTTTGACGCCGAGGCGCTCGGCGATGGCCCGGGCGATCTCGACGTCGAAGCCGACCAGCGCGCCGGAAGCATCATGATAGGTGAAGGGCGCATAGGTTCCTTCCGTGCCGACCTTGAAGACGCCGGACTGCTTGATCTGGTCGAGATTGGCGCCGGCATGACCGGCGGCGATTGCCAGAACCTGCAGCGTTCCGGCGATAATGAGCGATTTGAGCCATTTCATTTTTCTGTGATCCCGTCCTTGGCCGATGTCCGGCGTCGTTGCGAGTGCCGGAAAATGACAGATGCGCGATGCCAAAATAAGAAACTAAATTTCAAAAATCTCGCGCCCTTGAAATCCCATTCTCAACCAACACCTCCCGGCGGCACCCGGCTGAGTCAAGGCCGATGGCGAATCGCCTGGAACAGCGCAATCGGCATGACAGTCCGGGGGAACATTCCCCCGCATCGCACGTTCTTGGCTGTTGTAGGGCGCGGCGCCGCCATTTCAACCATCGGCGCCAACTCACGATTCAGCGATCGCACCGCAACGCCTGAAGCAGGAGCGCGGCATGATGCAAGACAGTGCAGGACGGACCATGGTTCGCGCGGCGATGAAAGCCCCTTACCTGGAGCGCGACGAAGAGCATCTCCTGGCGCTGCGCTGGAAGGAGAACAATGACCAGCACGCGCTGCACCGCATCACCGTCGCCCATATGCGGCTGGTTATTTCCATGGCGTCGCGGTTCCGCCACTACGGCCTTCCCCTGGGCGACCTGATCCAGGAAGGCCATGTCGGGCTGCTGGAGGCCGCGGCCCGTTTCGAGCCCGAGCGCGAGGTGCGGTTCTCGACCTATGCGACATGGTGGATCCGCGCCTCGATGCAGGATTATATCCTGCGCAACTGGTCGATCGTGCGCGGCGGCACCAGCTCCGCGCAAAAGGCGCTGTTCTTCAACCTGCGGCGCCTGCGCGCCCGCCTGGCAAACGGCGCCGAGCAGACGTCGAATGCCACGCTTTACCGCGAAGTGTCGGCGGCTCTCGGCGTTTCCGAGGCCGATGTGGCGATGATGGATTCCCGCCTTTCGGCACCCGACAGCTCGCTCAACACGCCGCTTGCCGACGATGCGGGCGCAACCGAGCGGATGGAGTTCCTGGTTTCGGATGACCCGCTGCCCGACGAGGTCGTCGGCGACACGATCGATGTCGAACGCCGCTCTGTCTGGCTGAAGACGGCGCTCGGCGCGCTCAATGCGCGAGAACTCAGGATTATCGAGGAGCGCCGGCTGAGCGACGAGGGCGCGACGCTCGAAGCGCTCGGCGAGACGCTCGGCATCTCCAAGGAACGTGTCCGGCAGATCGAGGCGCGCGCCATGGAAAAGCTCAAGGCAGCTTTGGTGAAGCAGAACCCGGAATTTCTCGCAGCCTAACGTGCCACGTCCTGGCTGATTATTTCTTGCCCGCTGCCCGGTTGATGCTGTTTGACATATGTCAGGCCTACCGCCAGTGAAATCGAAAGCAGGTAGCAGACCACCACAAAGAACCTTGGAAACCTGCTGCGCTCCGCTTTAGCGACCAGCGTTTTCATCATGAAATTGAAGAAAGTGTACAAAACCGCCTCGTTGCATGGCGCGCAGCTTGCCACGGTATTCAGGCTCTGGCCCTTACACAAGCAGCGTCGCGATTACTTGTCGGTGACGATCTTGACCTTGTCGCCGGCCGAAACGGCGGCGCCCGGCGACAGCGCGTTGAGCACCCTGAACAAATCCAGCTTGCGGTCGACGCCGACCATCTGTGCGGCCAGGGAGCCCATTGTCTGGCCGGGCTGCACCGTGACGATGCGGATACGCAGCGGCTTCAACGCCGCCTTCTCGGCAGCACTCAGGATGCGGAACGAGCCGCTGACCGAGCGCGCCACCGTGCTCAGCGAGGTGCTGGCCGAAGGCGCCGCGGTCAGCAAGCGGTAGACCTGGCCGCCGGCGCGGATCACCGCAATATCGAATTGCCAGCCATCGGCGCCGGCATGCGCGGTTGCCGCTTCGTTGCCGTTGATCGTTTCCTGGCGCACGCTGCTGTCGTCGAGGCCGGCAACCCAGCCGCTGCGGATGTAGTCGGTCAGCGAGCGGCCCTTGTCGATCGAAACGCCGTCGAAGCGGATCGCGATGTCGCCCGGGCCTGTCGCCGTCACCGCCGCTGCCGAATTGTCGATGATGAAGCCGTTGGGCACCGAGAACGACACGCCGAGGCCAGGATGCAGGAAAGTTTCGCCGCGCACATAGCCTTCCTCCGGTGTGTCGCCGTAAAGCAGCCCGTCTACGCCGGAAAGGAATGAATCGCGATCGCGCGACCCGACACCGGGCGCGCCGAACTGGCGGGCGTGGCGCTGCGCGAGGTCGATACGCTGCGGCGTGTTGGGGTGCGTCGCCAGGAAGTCGAGGCTGGCGTCGGTGGCGCCGCTGATCGAGCGGAAATCGGTATAGGCCGACATCGACTGCAAGAAGCGGCCGGCAGCGTAGGGATCGAAACCGGCTTCGCCGATCGATTTGATGCCGATGGCGTCGGCCTCCAGCTCCTGATTGCGCGAGAACTGGGCCAGCCTCAGCTTGCCGCGGATCAGCGCCGCCTTGGCCGTCGGGTTGTCGCCGAGCACATCCGAAACGACCTTGGTCGCCAACCCCTCTTCGGCTTCCAGCTGCTGGCGCTGCAGGCCGTGATTGGCCGTAACATGGCCCATTTCATGCGCAATGACGGCGGCAAGCTCGGCTGAATCGTTGGCCAAGGCAAGCAGGCCCCGGGTGATGTAGAGATAGCCGCCCGGCAGCGCGAAGGCATTGACGTTGGGCGAGTTGAGGATGGTGATGCGGTAGGTCTGGGTCGGGTTGGCCGACACTACGGTCAGTCTGCCGACGATCTTGGCCACCATGCGCTCGAGCTTGGGGTCGGAATATTCTCCGCCATAGGTGGCGAGGATGCGCGGGTGCTGCGCCTTCGCCAGTTGGGCGAGCTTGCCGTTGGCGGCGACGTTGTCGACCGTGATCGGCTTGTCTGAGGGCTGAAAGCCTGATTCCTGCACGTCGGGAGGCGTGAACATCTGGCAGCTTGCCAGCGCCACGGCAAGACCGGCCAGCGCCAGAAAGCGCGCCAGCGGTTTCACCCTCCGATTGTCGATGCCGGTCGGCAGATCGGCTTCCTTTCAAGTCCTGGCACGTGACCGCGAAAATCGGGCGCGATTTCCGGAAAGCATCACGCGCAAAATCAAGTGCTACGGCGTCCGACAGATACGAGGCAGCAAGGGCAAATCACGGTCTAAGCCGGACCAGCTCCTGGCGGACCTAGCCACACTACCTCGACCATGGCAAGCAAGCGCCGCTTCGCCTTCCGCCGGTTTGACCATAAATTATGTCCGCTTCCGGGCAACATCTCGTGATCCAGCCGCAAACGGACCCGAGCCGATATAGCGTCGGAATGCCTCCGGTCCAGCCCCGACGAAAAAATCGGCCGCAGTGCCCGTCGCGGCAACCGTGCCACCATCCAGGAAAACCATGTTTTGCCCGATACGGCGCGCATCGTCCGGCTGGTGCGTGACGAATAGCACCGTCATGCGCTGCTCCGAATGGACGTCGGCGACCAGGTCGAGCATGTCGTCGCGCAGTGCCGGTCCGAGCGAAGCGAACGGCTCGTCGAGCAACAACACCGGCCGGTCGCGCACCAGGACCCGAGCGAGCGCGACGCGCTGCCGCTCACCGCCGGAGAGTTCGCGCGGCAGCCGGCTTTCCTTGCCGGCAAGGCCGACGCGCTTCAGCGCTGCGGCGATTGCGGCGCGGTCAGCCTCGCTCAGCATGAGCGAAGGCGAGCGGCCGAGCCCGACATTCTGCTCGAGGGACAGATGGGCAAACAGGTTGTTTTCCTGGAACACCATCGATACCGGCCGCGCTGATGGCGGCGCAGTGCTGACGTCGGCGCCGCCGATGAGCACGCGGCCTGACCGCGGCGCCTCGAAACCGGCCACCAGATTGAGCAGCGTCGACTTTCCCGAACCGCTCGGCCCCATGATGGCGGTGATTTCCGACGCCGGGAAATCGACATCGAATATAAGCGGCGTTTCACCATAGCTGAACGAGACATTATCGAGCCGCACGGCCGCGCCTTTTTCGACCGAAATCGACCGTTCCGGGCTGATCGGCATCATGATTTCTCCCTCCTTCCCAGCCAGTCCGCGGTCAGCACAAGCGCCAGGCAGACAAGGCCGAGCAGCAGCGCCAGGCCGGCCGCATCCTCGGTGCGGTAGCTGCCCATGCGCGCCAGCAACAGATAGGGCAATGTCTGCACGGAATCGCTGCCGAACAGCGCAATGACGCCGAGATCACCGAGCGACAGCGCCATGGCGAAGGCGAAGCCGGTGGCGAGCGGCCGCCGCAGCGACGGCCAGTCGACCAGACGCAACCGGTTCCAGCCCGAGATGCCAAGCTGTGCACAGAGCCGTTCGTGGCGTTCGCTCGCCGCGTCATAGGCGGGGCGGATGGCGCGGATGGCGAACGGCATCGCCATCACCGCATTGACCACAACCACCATGACAGGGGCGATCGCAAAGACATCGCTGACGCTGCGCAGGAGCAGGAACCAGCCGGCACCGATGACGATGGGCGGCACCACCAGGACGAACCCCGCACCGGTGTCGGCCAGGTGTTCGAGCAGCGTCCGCCTGCCGGTCCGCCGGGTGAGCGCCAGCGCCCGGCGCGCCATAACCAGCGACAGCGACAACGCCAAGGAGAGCAGCGCCGACAGGAGGGAGAGCACGGCACTGGTCGCCGTCGCTTGCCGCACCGCGCTCTCGCCGGCCAGGCGGCCGAGATCGGCGCCAAGCCCGGCCGACAGCGTAGCCGCCATCGGTCCGGCGACAAACAGCAGTGCCAGCCCGATCACCAGTGCGTTCAGCACGGTCTCGGCCGCACCGGCTGAAAAATACCGGCGCGGGGCTACCGGCAGATTGGCGTCGCCGGTCATATTGGCGCCAAGCCGCGTTAGTGCCAGCACGACGACGAAGGTCAGGGCAATCTGCAACAAGGTCAGCGTCACCGCCCGCGCCGGGTCGAAGTCGAAACGCAGCGCCTGGTATATGGCAACCTCCAGCGTCGTCGCGCGCGGCCCGCCGCCGAGCGTAAGCACGATGGTGAAGGAGGTGATGCACAGCATGAAAACGAGCCCGGCAACGCCCGGCAGGGCCGCACGCAACGCCGGCCATTCGATCAGCCGGAAGGCCGGCGCAGCACCCATGCCAAGCTGGCTCGCCAGCCGCCATTGGTTAGCCGGCACCGTCTGCAACGCTTCCAGGAACAGTCGCGTTGCCAGCGGCAGGTTGAAAAAGACGTGGGCGACGAGAATACCCGATAGGCCATAGATGCCGGGCCAGTTCTGGCCGCCAATCGCACCGAGCAAGCCGGCGAAATACCCGGCGCGGCCATAGAGTGCCAAGACACCGAGTGCGGCAACAATGGCCGGCAGCGCCAGCGGCACGGCGAAAAGCTGCAGGACAAAGCCTCGCCCGAAAAACTGTGGATGCCGCGACAGCGCGCGCGCGACGAACAGCGCCGGTGCGACGGAGAGCAGGGTCGACAACAGAGCCTGCCAGAGCGTGAAGCGGGCAACACGGAGGAGATAGGAATCAAAGGCGGAGGCGGCGCCCGACAGGTCGCGCATGGCTTCGACGACGAGCCCGGCGAATGCCCCGCCGATCAGCAGCGCGATGGCGGCGAGCGCGACGATACCGGCAGCGACGCGGGTATCCGATGATGGCGCGCGTTGCACGCTAGACCACCAGATTCGAGATTCTTAGCGAGGATTGCGTTCCTTCGCGCGCCCCTCTGTCCTGCCGGACATCTCCCCCACATGGGGAGAGATTGGCAGGTTCAGCGCTCCGCTCATTCCGGCAATGTCGGAGATTGGCGAAAGCCGGCATGACGGCCAATCTCCCTCCTTGTAGGGGAGATGTCCGGCAGGACAGAGGGGGGCGCCGTAGGGCGATCATCTTTCAATCCGAGCTACTTGCTCATCACCGCCAGCCACTCGTCGACCCAGGCCTTGCGATTTGCGGCGACCTCTTCCGAGCTGAACAGCAAGGTTTTGGTCGGTTTGACGAGCTTGTCGAACGCCGGATTGAGCGGCTTGTCGGTCTTGCCGGCCGGGAACATCCAGTTGGTTTCGGGAATGAGATCCTGGAATTTCGGCCCGGTCATGAAGGCGATGAACTTTTCCGCCAGCGGGTTCTTCGCGCCCTTGGTGGTGATCCCAGCGACCTCGATCTGCAGATATTCGCCTTCCTCGAAGGACGCCGCCTGGTAGCGCGAGGTGTTTTCGGCAACCATGTGGTAGGCTGGCGAAGTGGTATAGGACAGCACCATCGGCGCCTCACCCTTGGTGAACAGGCCGTAGGCCTCGCTCCAGCCCGGCGTCACCGTCAGCACCTTTGCCTTGAGTTTGGCCCAGGCTTCCGGAGCCTTGTCGCCATAGACCGACTTGACCCACAACAGCAGGCCAAGGCCCGGCGTCGAGGTGCGCGGATCCTGGATGACGATCTTGTCGCCGGCATCGCCCTCGACCAATTCCCTGAGGCTCTTCGGCGGGCTCTTCAGTTTTTCGCTATCGTAGACGATAGCGAAATAGCCATAGTCGAACGGCACGAAGATATCGTCGCTCCAGCCACCCGGCACACTGACGTCCGTCACGGCGCCATGCGGCGAAAACAGGCCGGTTGCCTTGGCGTCCGCCGTCAAATTGGTATCGAGGCCAAGCACGATATCGGCCTTGGTCGCGGCCCCTTCCAGCTTCACACGGTTGAGCAGTGCCACGCCGTCGGCGACCGAGACGAATTCGACGACGCAGGTGCACTCGGCCTCGAAGGCCTTCTTCACCGCCGGTCCCGGACCCCAATCGGCGGTGAAGCTTTCATAGGTATAGACGGTCAGCTTATCCTGTGCCGATGCCTGCCCCGGTAGGGCAAGCACGGATGCCGCAAGCAGGATAATCGAGGCAAGAGAGTGGAAAAAACTGCGCATCGGCGCCTCCTTCGTTCGCGTTGAAAGGAATTGAGGCGTCGGGCTGTCCGAAACGTCTAATCCCTCCGCCGGTACAAACCGGATCAGGTTCAGCGGGTTGGCAGTCTTGCCTCTCAGCCGGTCCGCGAAGATCGCGTCCGGCACCCCGTTAGAGCGTTTCGACACATAGGCCCGGCCGAAGTGCTGCGCAAGCGGAAGTTTGCCGGGCATCCAAAGCGCGGCGTCCTGTTTCATCTGCCGTTTCATCTTCCGTTTCCGGGGCAGGGCTGGTAAGGGCCACGAGATATGAGCACATTCACCATCCTGCTTGGCGGCGATCTCATCCGCACGCCGCTGCTCGACCGCCAGGTCGAAGGCTCCCGCGTCATCGCTGCCGATGCCGGTATCGGCCATGCCCTTATGCTGGGCCTGATGCCGGAACTCTGGGTCGGCGATTTCGATTCCGTGCCTGCCGATTTGCCGGAGGATCTGGCCGCCGTGCCACGGCAGGTGTTTCCCGCCGAAAAGGACAAGACCGACGGTGAACTCGCTATCGCCGCCGCGCTCGAACGCGGTGCGACCAGCCTTGTGCTCGCAGGCGCCTTCGGCGGCAAACGCACCGACCACATCTTCCTGCATCTGGCGCTCAGCGTCCGGCTGGCGGAAGGCGGAACGGAAGTGCTTTTGACCAGCGGCGCACAGGAAGGCATTCCTTTGCTGCCTGGAAAGACTGGCTTCGATTATGTCGACGGTACGCTGTTTTCGGTGCTCGGCTTTTCGGATCTCGCCGGCCTGACAGTCACCGGCGCCAAATGGCCGCTCGCCCATGTCGAGGTTGCCTTCGGCTCGTCGCTGACCATTTCCAACGAGGTCAAGGGCCGGCTGGAAATCGCGCTGGCCAGCGGCCGCGCGCTGCTGCTCGCGCATCCTTTTCCCCTACCTGAAAGCTGACATGGCGCCGCCGCTTCTCAATCTCGACGGGATAAAGCTGACCTTTGGCGGCGCGCCGCTGCTCGACGGTGCCGCCCTGACGGCGTCAGCTGGCGACAAGATCGCCCTGGTCGGGCGCAACGGCTCTGGCAAGTCGACGCTCCTCAAGATCGCTGCCGGGCTGATCGAACCGCAGGACGGCGAAGTCTTCCGCCAGCCTTCGGCGACGGTGCGCTATTTGCCGCAAATGCCCGACATGGACGGTTTTGCGACCGTTCGCGCCTATGTCGAGGTGGGGCTCGGGCCCGCCGATGATCCCTACCGCGCCACCTATCTGATGGAGCATCTCGGCCTGACCGGCGAGGAACGGCCGAACGACCTCTCCGGGGGCGAGGCGCGGCGCGCGGCACTCGCCCGCGTCATGGCGCCCGAGCCCGACATTCTTCTCCTCGATGAACCGACCAATCATCTTGACCTTTCGGTTATCGAATGGCTGGAGGAGGAGCTTGCCCGCACCTCCTCGGCCCTGGTCGTCATCTCGCATGACCGCCGTTTTCTCGAACGCGTGTCACGCGCCACAATTTGGCTCGACCGCGGCCAGACCCGCCGTCTCGATAAGGGCTTTGCCTATTTCGAGGAATGGCGCGACACGGTGTTGGAGGAGGAAGAGCGCGAGCAGCACAAGCTCGGCCGCCAGATCGTGCGCGAGGAGCACTGGCTGCGCTATGGCGTGACGGCAAGGCGCAAGCGCAACATGCGCCGGCTCGGTGAGTTGCAGACCATGCGCCAGCGCTTTCGCGGTCATCGTGGCGCCGAGGGTGCGGCGACGATGACAGCCAGCGACGCCGCCGAATCCGGCAAGCTGGTGATTGAGGCCAAGAACATCGAGAAGAGCTTTGGCGATCTGACCCTGGTCAAGGGATTCTCGACACGCATCCAGCGCGGCGATCGCGTCGGTCTGGTCGGGCCGAACGGCGCCGGCAAGACGACGCTATTGAAGATGCTGACCGGCGAATTGAAGCCGGACGCAGGCACGGTGCGGCTCGGCACCAACCTGGAGATCGCCACGCTCGACCAGAAGCGCGAGGCCGTCGATCCGCAGGAGACACTGGCGCAGTATCTCACCGACGGACGCGGCGAGAACCTTGTCATCAATGGCGAGCAGCGCCACGTCGTGTCCTACATGAAGGACTTCCTGTTCAAGCCGGAACAGGCGCGCACGCCGGTGCGCGAGCTTTCGGGCGGCGAGCGGGCACGGCTGATCCTCGCCCGCGTTTTGGCGCGGCCGGCAAACCTGCTTGTGCTCGACGAGCCGACCAACGATCTCGACATGGAGACGCTGGAGCTGCTGCAGGAACTGGTCGCCGGCTTTGCCGGCACGGTGATCCTGGTCAGCCACGATCGCGATTTCCTCGACCGCACGGTGACCAGCATCATCGCGCCGGATGGCGACGGCCGCTGGATCGAATATGCCGGCGGCTATTCCGATATGCTGGCGCAGCGCGGCGGCACCAGGCTGGACGACCGCAAGGCGCGGCCGAAGGCAGAGACCGGCGAGGCGACGGCGGCAAGCAGGAGCGAAGCGGCCGCTAGCAGGGGCCTGGCCAAGAAACTGTCGTTCAAGCAGAAATTCGCGCTGGAAACCTTACCCAAGAAGATCGAGGCGGTGTCGGCCTCGATCTCGCGGCTGGAGAACAACATCGCCGATCCGGCCTATTATGAGCGCGACCCGGCGTCGTTCCAGAAGACGATTGCCGCGCTCGACAAGGAGCGCGCCACGCTGGAAGCGCTCGAAGAGGAATGGCTGGAACTCGAGATGCTGCGCGAAGAGATGGAGGGGTGAGAGGTTGAATGCACGCTCATATGCGCCTACATTATGCGCATAAATGGGAGCGGCTCCATGCCTCGATCGAATCCAAAAACCCAAAGAAAGTCGGTTAATACATCGATCGACTCCGGATTGATCGAGGACGCCAAGGCGTTGGGCATCAATATATCCCGCGCTGCAGAAGAGGGTATCGCCAAGGCGATTTCGGCCGAAAAAACCCGGCGATGGCAGGAGGAAAACAAGGAAGCGATCGAGAGTTCCAATGACTATGTCAGGCGCAACGGCTTGCCTCTGGCCAAGCACCGGCTGTTTTGATGGCGCGTTATGATTTCTACCAGACTGCCGAAGGCGACGGTTATCTTCTCGATCTCCAGTCCGACCTTCTGGGACGGCTCGACACCAAGGTAGTCGTCCCGCTGATGCCAGCCAATAAGGCTCCAGTGCCGGGCCGCCGGCTAAATCCTATCTTCACCATCAACGGTAAGGACCATGTCATGGTCACTCAATTCATGTCAGCCTTGATGACATCTGAATTGCCCATTGCCGAAGGAAATCTTTCTCGCCATCACGACGACATCGTGAGCGCAATCGACATGTTGTTCCAAGGCTTCTGAGCCAAAGAGGGGTTGGGCTGGTGAGCCGGCCTCAACCCGCCGTCTTGGTTTGCCAGGCCTTCAGCGCCTCGTCGAACACCTTCTCGCCCGGAATGCCCTTTTCCATCGTGAGCAGCGCCCGCCGCCCGGTCTTGTAGACGACCGGCACGTCGATCCAGTCCTGGCCCCTGAGCAAGGTCAGATTGGCGTCTTCATCTGCCTTGGTATCGTTGAGCGCAACCAGGAAGAAACCGTCGGCGATCTTGGCCGGGATGCCGATCAGCGGGCTGCCGGCATCCTGCTCGGAGCCCTTCATGGCGACACGCAGGATGTTGTCGACGCCGCCGCCCTCGAAGCCGTCAGGCGTCAGGAAGATCATCTCGATGATATGGCTGGCCGGCAGTGTCTGGTCGGTGTTGCGACGGATCGTCATGCGCAACTGGATATCCTTGCCTGGAATGGTCGCCTCGGCGCGGATCGCCGGCTCGGGCGGCAGGTCGCCGCCGGGCGATTCCTGCACCAGTGACCAGACGATATTGCCGGGCTCGGCCGAGCCTTGAGCGGTGCTGGTGCGCTCCTCGTAGAAGATCGCTTTCTGGCCGACGGCCAGCGCGGCTTCCGGCGGAACTACCGTCGGTGCCGCTGCCGCCACGGGCGGTGTGGCGGCCGCTGCAGGCGCTGGCGGGACAGCTGCAGCATCGGCCGGCGCTGCCGCCCCGTTGGCGGGCGGCGTTGCGGGAGTTGGTGCAGCGGACCCGTCGACTGCTGGAGCATTGGCCGTGGCTTGCGCGTCTGCGGGCGCGGCCGGTGCCGGCGCGGCGGGTACCGGGCTGGTCGGCGTTTGTGCGGCCGACGGCGGCGTGGTCAGCGCGGCGACGGATTCGCCTTCGCCGATGCCCGCCTGCCCGGCCGCGGGGCCGGGATCGACCTCGTGGCCTTCGGGCGTCAGGCGCTGCGTGAACTTCGCGCCTTCGCCGGCCTCCGTCGGAGGCGCGGCGGCCGGGACGGCCGCATCGGCCACCGGCTTGGCCGGGGCTGGCTTTACCAGCGGTTCGGTGGCGACGGTTTTGGTCCCGTCGAGGCCGAGCATGCTGCCGAACGCATCCTTGTTCAGCCACATGCCGTAACCGCCACCGGCAATGACCAGCAAGGCGACGGCAGCGGCAATCACACCGCCATAGCTGCGCCTGCGCTCGGCAGGATGGAGCCGCTGGAACCTGTCCTCCGCGGGGTCGCCGTCGTTGGAAAAGTCATCGCCCCGAAAAACCCCGTCTTGGTCATCGGCTGTCGGAAGATCCATGTCGGACGGCGGCGGACCAGCGCGCTCCTGAGAAAGAGCGACGGGCTGCGGCTTTTGCCAGTTCGACGCCGGCTTGGCGGGCGTGGGCTGCCATGCCGGCCCAGTCTGTGCCGGCCCGGTCTTTGCCGGCTCGGTCTTGGCCGGCTCGGTTTTGGCCGGCTGGCGGACATGGCTGGGCTGGTTCTTGTTGCGGTCGATGGAGGAGAAGATGTCCTCCAGCTCCGCCAGCGGATCGGATGCCGGCGCCGGTTTGCCATACTCTCGCTCAATGCTTGCGATGGCATCTTCGAGTGCACGCTTCTGCCTGGCGACGTCCGACGGCGCAAGCGGTGGATCGCGTTCGGCAATCTTCTTTGCAATCGTCGAACGGGCCTTGTCGTAGACCCTGGCGCGCACCTCCGCCGACGGCTCGCCGAGATTGTCGAGCGTCTTTTTCAGAACAGAAACAAAATCTACCATGCTTCAGTCGACCTGCATTTTGTTTCTGGGCCGGCCCCCGCAAATCAGCCGCAATGCCCGGAAAGGCTGAGAAACTAGTCTTGAAACGGATCGGTCACAAGTATCGTGTCGTCCCGTTCAGGGCTGGTGGAAAGGAGTGCGACCGGCGCGCCGATCAGCTCTTCGATGTAGCGGACGTACTTCACCGCCTGGGCCGGCAGGTCGTTCCAGCTGCGCGCGCCGGCGGTGGTGCCTTTCCACCCCTCCAGCGTCTCGTAGACCGGTTCGACGCGCGCCTGCGCGCCCTGGCTGGCCGGCAGGTAATCGATCGCCTCGCCGTCGAGGCGGTAGCCGGTGCAGACCTTGATCTCGTCCAGCCCATCGAGCACATCGAGCTTGGTCAGCGCAATGCCCTTGATGCCGTTGACGGCGACAGCCTGGCGGACCAGCACGGCATCGAACCAGCCGCAGCGGCGCTTGCGGCCGGTGACGACGCCGAATTCATGGCCGCGCGTGCCCAGGAACTCGCCGATCTCGTTCTTCTGTTCGGTTGGAAACGGGCCTTCGCCAACGCGCGTCGTGTAGGCCTTGGTGATGCCGAGCACATAGCCGATGGCGCCCGGGCCGACGCCGGATCCAGCGGCGGCCTGGCCGGCAACCGTATTGGAGGAGGTAACGAACGGATAGGTGCCATGGTCGATGTCGAGCAGCGTGCCTTGCGCGCCTTCGAACAGGATGCGCTCGCCGGCGCGGCGCTTGTCATCGAGGATTTTCCAGACCCGGTCCATATAGGGCAGAATCTCGTCGGCGACCGAGATCAGCTCGCTCATGATCGCCTCATGCGTGACCTCGGCATGGCCGAGCCCACGGCGCAGCGCATTGTGGTGCGTCAGCAGCCTGTCGACCTTCAAGGGCAGCGTTTCCAAATCCGCCAAATCCATCACCCTGACCGCGCGTCGGCCCACCTTGTCTTCGTAGGCCGGACCGATGCCGCGACGGGTCGTGCCAATCTTCGTTCCGGAATTGGAAGCGGCGTCCTCGCGAAATCCGTCCAGCTCCCGGTGCAGCGACAGGATAAGCGCGGTGTTTTCGGCTATTTTCAGGCGGTCCGGCGTCACCTCGACGCCCTGCGCCTTCAATTTCGCCACCTCCGCGACGAAAGCGTGCGGATCGAAGACGACGCCATTGCCGATGATCGACAGCTTGCCTTGCCGCACCACGCCGGACGGCAGCAGCGACAGCTTGTAGACCTTGCCATCGACGACCAGCGTATGGCCGGCATTGTGGCCGCCCTGGAAGCGCACGACAACGTCGGCGCGCTCGGACAACCAGTCGACGATCTTGCCTTTGCCCTCATCGCCCCATTGCGAGCCGACGACCACCACATTGGCCATGCTTCTTTTCCCTTGAGATGCCGCGCCAGGCAGCTTGAAACGGTTCGAAACGACAGGCCTCTATAGCGTCAAGACCGGGCGAGCGCGACCATTCTTTGCCGCCCAAAACGCTCCGAGGCACAACAATTTTCGCCTTTGACATCATTTACTTGCGCGAGCTGCCGCAATAGGCCCGCATCGACCGCGCATTTCTCTCCGCCTGGCCGGGACTTCACGATGCATCGAGCCGCCTATCTGTTCCTGCTGTTCACCACCTTGCTGTGGGGCGGCAACTCCGTGGCGGGGAAGCTGGCGGTCGGTCATATCTCGCCGATGACACTTGTCTTCCTGCGTTGGCTGCTGGCGGTTCTGATCTTGCTGCCGATCGGCTGGGCAACGCTGCGCCAAGACTGGTCGGTGGTGCGCAGGCACTGGTTGCTGCTTGGCGGGCTCGGCGCTTGCGGCTTCGCCTTCTTCAACACGATCTTCTACACGGCGCTTAACTACACCACGGCAATCAACGTCTCGATCGAGCAGGCGGCGATCCCGATCGTCATCATCATCGCCAATTTCGTGTTCTTTCGCCTGCGCGTCAACGGCGTGCAGATCATCGGCGTCGTGCTGACCATCGCCGGCGTCGCGGTGACGGCGAGCCATGGCGATCCACGCCAGCTTCTCAGGCTGGATCTCAACTTCGGCGACGCCATCATGCTGATCGCCGTGCTTTGCTACTCCTTCTATTCGGTCGGGTTGCGGCTGAAGCCGGCCATCCGCTGGCAGAGCCTGATGCTGGCGCTGTCGGTTGCCGCACTCATCACATCGCTGCCTTTCTTCCTGTGGGAGATTGCCGCCGGCAAGGTCATCGTCCCCGATGCCCGCGGCTGGGCGGTCGCGTTCTATACCGCCATCGGTGCCTCGGTCATTTCGCAGATCTTCTATATCAGGGGCAACGAGCTGATCGGCGCCAACAGGGCCGGCCTGTTCATCAATCTGGTGCCGATCTTCGGTACGCTGCTGTCGGTGCTGATCGTCGGCGAGACATTCCAGCTCTATCAGGCGCTGGCACTCGCGCTGGTGCTCAGCGGCATCAGCCTCGCCGAATACAGCGGACGGAAGACGGCGATATCCGCCGCTGAATGAAGTCGCTTGCCGCGACGTTTGACTGCGGTCCATCAACGACCGTGGAAGCGCCCCGCGTGCTGCTGCACACGGGGTGACCGAATTTCAGGCCACGCCGACGTCGAAGTGCAGCCGCTTGGCGGAGTCGATCGACTTGTGCGAGCGCACCTGCGCCAACACCTTTTCCGGGAACGGCGCATCGAGATAGAGCAATGCGATGGCATCGCCGCCCGGCCGGTTGCGGCCGAGCTGGAAATTGGCGATGTTGACGCCGTTCTCGCCGCAGACCGTGCCGAGCAGGCCGATGATCCCAGGCGCATCGGCATTCGTCGTGTAGAGCATGTGCTGGCCGACCTCGGCGTCGAGATTGATGCCCTTGATCTGGATGAAGCGCGGTTTGCCATCCGAGAAGCAGGTGCCGGCGATCGAGCGTGTCCTATGCTCGGTCTTGACCGTGAGCTTGATATAGCCGTCGAACACGCCGGATTTGTCGCGCTTGACCTCGGCGACGATGATGCCGCGCTCCTTCACCATGATCGGCGCCGACACCATGTTGACGTCGGAGACCTGCGGCCGGATCAGCCCGGCAAGGGTGGCGCTGATCAGCGCGCGCGTGTTCATCGTCGCGGTCGAGCCGTCGAACAGTATCTCGACCTCCTTGATTGGATCCTCGGTGACCTGGCCGACAAAGGCGCCGAGCACTTCGGCAAGCTTGACGAAAGGTTTCAGCCGCGGCGCCTCTTCGGCGGTGATCGACGGCATGTTGATGGCGTTGGAAACGGCGCCCTTGATCAGATAGTCGGACATCTGCTCGGCGACATGAAGGGCGACATTCTCCTGCGCTTCGGTGGTCGACGCGCCGAGATGCGGCGTCGCCACGACATTCTCCATGCCGAACAGTTCATTATACTCCGCCGGTTCGACCTCGAACACGTCGATGCCGGCGCCTGCCACCTTGCCGCTTTTCAGTGCCGCGATCAGGTCGGCCTCGACGACCAGCCCGCCACGCGCGCAATTGATGATGCGCACACCGGTCTTCATTTTGGCGATCGCCGCGGCATCGATGATGTTGCGCGTCTTGTCGGTGAGCGGTGTGTGCAGCGTGATGAAGTCGGCGCGGGCGAACAGCTCGTCGAGCTCGACCTTTTCGACGCCGAGCTCCTCGGCGCGGCTGTCCGACAGGAACGGATCGAAGGCGATGACATGCATCTTCAGGCCGACGCCGCGCGTAGCGACGATCGAGCCAATATTGCCGCAGCCGATGATGCCCAGCGTCTTGCCGGTGATCTCGACACCCATGAAGCGGTTCTTTTCCCATTTGCCGGCATGGGTCGAGGCGTTGGCCTCCGGTATCTGGCGGGCCAGCGCGAAGATCATGGCGATCGCATGCTCGGCAGTGGTGATCGAATTGCCGAAGGGCGTGTTCATCACGATGATGCCCTTGCGGCTCGCCGCCGGGATGTCGACATTGTCGACGCCGATGCCGGCGCGGCCCACGACCTTCAGCCTGGTCGCGGCGTTGATCAGCTTCTCCGTGACCTTTGTCGCCGAGCGGATGGCCAGCCCATCATACTGGTCGATCACCTCGAGCAGTTTTTCCTTATCCTTGCCGAGATCCGGCAAATAGTCGACGTCGATGCCGCGATCCCTGAAGATCTGCACGGCGGTGGTGGAAAGTTTATCCGAGACGAGAACGCGAGGCATTGGCTTGGTCCTTTGCGATTGGCGTCCCTCCTTGAGGGGAGGGTCGGCGCGAAGCGCCGGGGTGGGGTCGGTGCGGCCGGATGCGGCCGAATCTTTCTGGATGGTGGATCGTTGAGCTCGTGTCGTTGAGCGGGTGGAGGCGACCCCACCCGGCCCTTCGGGCCACCCTCCCCTCGAGGGGGAGGGATCAGGCCGCCGCTTTGAGCGACGCCTTTTGCGCGGCAAAGGCCCAGTCCAGCCAAGGCAGCAGCGCCTCGAGGTCGGAGGCCTCGACCGTCGCGCCGCACCAGATGCGCAGGCCGGGCGGTGCGTCGCGATAGGCGCCGATGTCATAGGCGACGCCTTCCTTGTCGAGCACCGAGACAATTGCCTTGGCGAACGCGGCCTGTCCGTCGGCGTCGAGTGCCGCGACATCCGGATCGGTGAAGGAAAGGCATACCGATGTGTTCGAGCGCGTCGCCGGGTCGGCTGCAAGATGGCCGAGCCAGGAAGATTTCCGGACAAAGCCATCGAGCACGGCGGCATTGGCGTCGGCACGGGCGATCAGCGCATCGAGGCCGCCGATCGACTTCGCCCAATGCAGCGCATCGAGATAGTCCTCGACGCACAGCATCGACGGCGTGTTGATAGTCTCGCCCTTGAAGATGCCCTCGATCAGCTTACCGCCGGAAGTGAGGCGGAAGATCTTCGGCAGTGGCCAGGCCGGCTTGTAGCTTTCCAGGCGTTCGACGGCGCGCGGGCTGAGGATCAGCATGCCATGCGCGCCCTCACCGCCCAGCACCTTCTGCCAGGAGAAGGTGACGACGTCGAGTTTCTGAAAATCGAGCTTTTGCGCAAAGGCCGCCGAAGTGGCGTCGCAAATGGTCAGGCCCTTGCGGGTGGCCGGGATGAAATCGCCGTTCGGCACGCGCACGCCCGACGTCGTGCCGTTCCAGGTGAAGACCACGTCGCGGTCGAAGTCTATTTTGGTCAGGTCGGGCAGTGCCCCGTAGTCGGCCTCTAACCTGCGCACATCGGCAAGCCTCAGCTGCTTGACCACATCGGTGACCCAGCCGGAGCCGAAGCTCTCCCAGGCGACCATGTCGACGCCGCGTTCGCCGAGCAGCGACCACAGCGCCATTTCGACCGCGCCGGTGTCCGAGGCCGGCACGATGCCGATGCGATAGTCTGCCGGAACCTGGAGGATTTCCCGCGTCAGCTCGATCGCTTGTTCGAGCTTGGTCTTGCCGATCTTGGCACGGTGCGAGCGCCCGAGCGCGGCATTTTTGAGCGCCTCGACCGACCAGCCGGGGCGTTTTGCACAGGGACCTGAGGAAAAATTGGGATTTGCCGGACGGAATCCGGGCTTCGTATGCGTCGTCATCGTGGTCTATCCTTCCAGATAGTGGCCCCTCGTTGGGGAGGGGTGGCCCACGAACGGCGATATGCGTTCAGGCTTTCGGCGTCAAGGGGAAAGTTTTTGTCGCTGTCAGGATATTGCCAGCGCCCGGGGCAAAAATGCGAACGGCGAGCCTACGACCCGCCATTGTTAACGCCTCGGCTTCGATCGAGCCTACCAGAGGTCGTAGCGTAGTCCGACTTTGACTTGATGATTGTTGATTCCTTTGCGGATCGGAAAAGAAGTCAGGCTCTCCGCAGTCACATATTCGGCGTCTGGCGCGGAAAAATACTGATAGCCCAGATCGACTGAGACGTTCTTGGACACTTGGTAGGCAAGGCCGGCATTCAGCGTGTAGGCGAAGGAGTATTGGGTCTTGTCGTCACGCAGGACGAAATCGTCGGCGGGGTTGGCGTTGTCGATGAAGTAGCTCGCCGAGAGGCGACGCTTGCTCTGGACGACACCGATACCAGCGCCGAGATAAGGTGTGATTCCGACATAGGTGCCAAGGTCGACATAGCCATTGAATATGCCTGAGAAGGCATAGTTCTTCAGGGTCGCCGATGCCACCGTCGTTCCGTCGTTATAGCCGACGTCGATCTTGTTGCCGGGAAGATAGCCGACATTGAGATCGGCCCGCAGATAGTCGTTGAAATGGTAGCCAAAGCCTATGCTGGCGAAGATGGGATCTTCCTTTTCGTCGAAGCTCGCGGGCGTGAAGGCGAAATCCTCATCCTTGAAGCTCTTCTGCACCAGATAGGAGACATCGCCGCGCAGATACCATCCCGAGCCAACCTCGACCGGTACATAGTCGGGCGCCTGGTCGACATAGACCGGCGGATCGTAATCGGCGCCAAGCGCCGGCGTGAGCGGCATCAGGACGACTGCTGCAAGCGCCAGCACTACAGGCGATTTGAATGTCATGGTCCCCGGCTCCCGACTTGGCGCATTCGCGATCGCGCGCGCCGTTTCAGAGAGCATTGTTAACCATAGTGGTTAAGTGCGGGTTAAGGATAACAAGGCGTTAGCAATTGATTTGATCCGTTTTCGCTCCTCGAGCTGGACGGTATTACAGAGCAACGCAGCATCTTTAGGCAGCCAAACGAAACCGCCCGGCAGAAGCCGGGCGGTCGACGAATTCTTCGATTTCGAAGCGACTACTTGGTGTAGACGGGCTCGGGTTCCGGAACATAGGGCTCCGGGGGCGGAGCACAGTCCGACCTGCCGAACTGGTAGCGCAGGCCGCCGCGCACTTCGTGCACGTTGATGCCTCGGTCATAACCTGGGCCGACATTGCTATCCGAAGCATATTCGAACATCTTGCCGCCGTTGATGTGGCTGAAGCGGTAGCCGACATCGAGCTTTACGCGGTCGGTCAGGCAGTAGGATGCGCCCGCCATCGCAGCATATGCAAAACGCCAGCCCTTACCGCCATGATGCTCGAACTCGCCGTCGTCATCGACGTTGTGCAGTTCATCCCACTTGACCCAGGCGCCGCCGATGCCCGCTCCGACATAAGGTGTGACGCCATGCCAGGTGCCGATATCGACATAGGCGTTGGCCAAGAGCAGCAGCGCCGAATAGGACGAGGTGTCGACGGATGTGCAAGGGGTTTGTAATACGCCGCAGAAGCCGTTGGTCGAGCCGCGGAATTTGGATTTGCTCATCCAGTCCAAGGTGAGATCGGTACGGAAATGCTCGTCGATCTGGTAACCAACACCGGCGCCGGCCGAGAAGGCGCCATCCAGCTTGCCTGTATCGAACTTGCCGGGATTCTGGGGCGCTACACCGTAGGTGATATAGTCGCCACCGCGAAACTTCGACCAGTGATAGTCGATATCGCCGCGGATATACCAGCCGCCATACTCGGCCGGCGGCTCGTAGGCGATCGGTGGCGGCGCCTCCTCGACCACCGGCGGCTCGACGAAATCGGCGGCGAATGCCGGCCCGACGCCGGCAAACAGCGCGGCCAGGAGAGCCATTCTTGCTGTGTTGAACATGCTTATCACCCCTGAGAACCCTCGAACGGCGAACGCGCCCGAAATATGATTGACCTCAGTTGTGGATAATGAATCGGAAAGGTTAAAAGGCGTTTAACCGTGTCGATTAACCACGAATCTCTAAAATCCGAGGATTCTGGCGGCCGTTGCTGTTGCAGGACTGACAGGCGATCCAACAAAAAGCCCGCCGGCAAGGCGGGCTTTTTGAACTGATATTGGAGGGAGATCAGGCGGCGCTGCGCGTTTCCGAAATGACCTCGACGATGTCGTTGACCACGGACTCGACAAGCTGCGGGTCGTCGCCCTCCGCCATGACACGGATGAGCGGCTCCGTGCCGGATGGCCGGATGACCAAGCGCCCGGCCTTGCCGAGGCGATGGCGCGCATCTTCGATCGCTGCCTTGACCGGCGCCTCCTCCAGCGGCTTGCCGCCGGAAATATGCACGTTCTTCAACAGCTGCGGCACCGGCTCGAACTTCTTCGACAATTCGCTGACCGGCCGGTTCTGCCGCTTGATGCAGGCGAGCACCTGGAGCGCCGAGACGAGGCCGTCGCCGGTGGTCGAGAAATCGGACAGCACGATGTGGCCCGACTGTTCGCCGCCGACATTGAGCCCATGGGCACGCATGTGCTCGACGACATAGCGGTCGCCGACCTTGGTGCGATGCAACTGCAGGTTCATGTCGCCGAGGAAGCGTTCGAGGCCGAGATTGGACATCACCGTCGAGACGACCCCGCCGCCGGCCAGCCGCCCGCTCTGGTGCCAGGATTCGGCGATCAGCGCCATGATCTGGTCGCCATCGACGATCGCGCCGTTCTCGTCGACAATGACGACGCGGTCGGCATCGCCGTCGAGCGCTATGCCGATATCGGCGCGCACCTCGTGCACCTTCTTTTGCAGGCCGGCCGGATGGGTCGAGCCGCATTCCTTGTTGATGTTGAAGCCGTTGGGCTCGACATTGATGGCAACGACCTCGGCGCCGAGTTCCCATAGCGCGTCGGGCGCCACCTTGTAGGCGGCGCCATTGGCGCAATCGACGACGATGCGCAGGCCCGACAGCGACATCGAGCGCGGCAGCGTGCGCTTGGCGAATTCAATATAGCGGTCATGCACGCCGTCGACGCGTTTGGCGCGGCCGAGCCCATCAGAATCGGCAAGCGCCAGTTCGATATCCTTGTCGAGCATCCCCTCGATACGCTCCTCGATCTCATCGGACAGCTTGTAGCCATCGGGGCCGAACAGCTTGATGCCATTGTCGTAATAGGGGTTGTGCGAGGCAGAGATCATCACCCCTATATCAGCGCGCAGCGAGCGCACCAGCATTGCAACCGCTGGCGTCGGGATCGGGCCGAGCAGGAAGACATCCATGCCGGCGGCGCACAGGCCCGACACCATCGCGTTCTCGATCATGTAGCCGGAAAGCCTGGTATCCTTGCCGAGCACGACGCGGTGGCGGTGGCTGCCGCGCTGGAACGAGAGGCCGGCGGCCATGCCGACCCTCATGGCGACCTCCGCCGTCATTGGAAACTTGTTGGCGCGCCCACGAATACCGTCCGTACCGAAATAATGTCCTGCCATGCTAGCCAGCTTCCCGATGGTTCTTTCCGAGCATCTCATGCCATAAAATCGGCCGAGCTCTGTCATCACATTGTATGATTATGGACGACCAATCCTTAGAAAATTGTTGTCTTGTGTGTTTTGCGTCACGCTAATGTGTTGATTTTCAAGTTTCGAGCCCTTGTTGCGGCAGCAGCATCAGAAACGTCAACCTCAAACCTCATCTGGATCCTTTGGTTTGTGACAGTGTGGCCTTGAACCCGAATCCGCATCGCGCTGCTTCAGACAGAGATAGGCTCAGGTCCGTCGCACCCGCCGATTTGACTGGCTGTCATGCGACGCAGTGTACTCGCTGGGAACGAGCCATATGCGCGCTCTCCGTGCAATGCACCCGGACGAACTTGGCTGGGAAACAGTCCCGGCAACGAATTCATCACCTTAAAGAAAAGAATGCACTTCTAAATTGTCTCTACGCTACTTAGCATCTGGCGCAACCAGCCGTTGAGCGCTATTGCTGCACTGGGACATATCATGAACCGCCATAGGGAGAAAACGCATGCTCATCCATCGACTTGCCACTTTGACGGGCCTTGCCGTCGCGACCTTATTCCTGGCGGCGCCTGCCAATGCGCTGACCATGGCCGAGTGCAGCACCAAGTATAACGCGGCCAAGGATGCGGGAACGCTTGGCGGGCAGAACTGGAACCAGTTCCGCAAGGCCCAATGCGGCACCGATGCCACCGCCGCTACGACCGATCCCGCCCCAGCCAAAGCCACGGCCAAGGCCGCCGACACCACCAAGGCAGCCGCCGGCGACGATGCGGCGCCTGGGCTGACGGCGAAGGAGTGCAGCACCAAGTACCAGGCGGCAAAAGCCGCCGGCACGCTGAACGGCATGAAGTGGAACGATTTCCGCAAGACCCAGTGCGCCGCCGACGCGACGGCAGCCGCACAACCCGCCGCCACGACCAAGGCTGCGGCAGCCACCGCCGACGACGCTGCGCCGGGCCTGACGGCCAAGGAATGCAGCACCAAATACCAGGCCGCCAAGGCTGCCGGCACGCTCAACGGCATGAAATGGAACGATTTCCGCAAGAGTGAATGCGCCGCCGGCGCAACTGCAGCGGCACAACCTGCCGCGGCACCTGCCAAGGCGACGACAGCTGCCGCGACCGATACCGGCAAAGGCCTCAGCATGGCTGATTGCAGCGCCAAATATCAGGCCGCCAAGTCCGGCAATACTTTGAACGGCATGAAGTGGAACGACTTCCGCAAGAGCCAATGCGGCGCCGGCGCAGCCGACGACGACGACACCCTGCCGGCTCCCGATGCGAAGTACACCGGCGATCCGCAAGCGCCGACCATCACCGCCCCCCAGGGCGTGAAATTCCCGACGGCGATCTCCAAGAAATACGCTACCGAGACCCCGGCCAAGGGCCGCATGCACACCTGCCTCGACCTGTATTACGCCAACAAGGACGCCAACACGCTGGGCGGCCTCAGGTGGATCCAGAAGGGCGGCGGCTTCTACAGCCTCTGCAACGCCAAGCTGAAGAGCTGACCAGCGCCATCATCCGACGACATGAGCCCGCGAGCCGCAAGGTTCGCGGGCTTTTTTGTTGCTGCATGCTGCCGCGCGTTCCGAAGAGGCGGCATCCGCGCGCAGTCGGCCGCCGCTCTAGCGATCTCCCCCCTCGTGGGGGAGATGTCCGGCAGGACCCGGCAGGACAGAGAGGGGCGCTGTCCCGCCGACATCGATGGTCGGCAGCACGCGCCACGTTTGGTCGAAGGAGCCTGAAACAAAAAACCCGCCTCGGCGGGCGGGTCGTTGGAGCCAATTGGCACCATACGCAAATTAGTAGCATAGCTGCCGGCACAAAGCAAGAACAAAATGTGGCGCCGTCGGCAAAAAACTGCGAATTTCCTTCACCGGCGCGCCTTGTCGATCTTCCCGAAGTCGTCAACGAGGACGATAGAAGGCCGCGTTCCTTCGCGCCCCTCTCTGTCCTGCCGGACATCTCCCCCGCGAGGGGGGAGATTGGCCGTCATCGTCACTTTCGCCAATTTCCAGCGATGCAGGAAGGGTCGCATTCCCCAAAGAAAAACGCCGCGGTCAGAGCCGCGGCGTTTCGAAGTCGATCTCTCCTGGGCCGGAGCCTAGCTTGACGGCTGGGGTTCCATACCGCCTTCGGGCTCGGGGCCCTTCTTGCGGCGGCCGGACTTCGGCACGGCCGAGCCGCGGCTCGGCGGTGTGTCGTCGCCGAGGTCGCGTGCGGGCTTATTGCCGGCGATCAGCTGCTTGATCTCCTCGCCGGACAGCGTCTCGTATTCGAGCAGGCCTTGCGCCAGCGCGATCCATTCCTTCTTCTTCTTGGTCAGGATGGACCTTGCCGTCGAATAGGCCTCGTCGATCAGCCGGCGCACTTCGGCGTCGATGATCTGCGCCGTCTCTTCCGAGATATTCTGCGTGCGCGCCACCGAATGGCCGAGGAACACCTCCTCCTGGTTGTCGCCATAGGCGACATGGCCGAGCTTGTCGGAGAAGCCCCAGCGCGTCACCATGGCGCGCGCCAGCTTGGTCGCCTGCTCGATATCGGAAGAGGCGCCTGAGGTGATGTTCTCCTTGCCGAACTTGAACTCCTCGGCGACACGGCCGCCCATCATGATGGCGAGGCGCGAGATCATGTATTTGTAGCTCATCGAATAGCGGTCGCCTTCCGGCAGCTGCATGACCATGCCGAGTGCCCGGCCGCGCGGGATGATGGTCGCCTTGTGCAGCGGATCGGCCGACGGCACATTGAGCGCCAGGATGGCGTGGCCGGCCTCGTGATAGGCTGTCAGCTCCTTCTCAGCCTGCGTCATCGCCGACGAGCGGCGCTCGGCGCCCATCATGATCTTGTCCTTGGCGTCCTCGAATTCGGCCATGGTGACGAGGCGTTTGTTGCGCCGCGCCGCCATCAGGGCGGACTCGTTGACCAGGTTCATCAGGTCGGCGCCGGAAAAGCCCGGCGTGCCGCGTGCGATCACCTTGAGGTCGACATTGGGCGCCAGCGGCACGTTGCGCACATGCACCTTCAGGATCTTCTCGCGGCCGACGATGTCGGGATTCGGCACCACCACCTGGCGATCGAAGCGGCCCGGCCTGAGCAGCGCCGGATCGAGCACGTCGGGCCGGTTGGTGGCGGCGATCAGGATGATGCTTTCGTTGGATTCGAAGCCATCCATCTCGACCAGCAGCTGGTTCAGCGTCTGCTCGCGCTCGTCATTGCCGCCGCCGAGGCCGGCACCGCGATGGCGGCCGACGGCGTCGATTTCGTCGATGAAGATGATGCAAGGGGCGTTCTTCTTGGCCTGGTCGAACATGTCGCGGACGCGGCTTGCGCCGACGCCGACGAACATCTCGACGAAGTCCGAGCCGGAAATGGTGAAGAACGGCACGTTGGCTTCACCGGCGACCGAGCGGGCGAGCAGCGTCTTGCCGGTTCCGGGAGGACCGACGAGCAGCACGCCGCGCGGGATCTTGCCGCCGAGCCGCTGGAATTTCTGCGGGTCGCGCAGGAACTCGACGATCTCTTCTAGATCTTCCTTGGCTTCGTCGACGCCGGCGACGTCCTGGAAGGTGACGCGGCCATGCGCTTCGGTCAACAGCTTCGCCTTCGACTTGCCGAAGCCCATGGCGCGGCCGGAACCGGACTGCATCTGGCGCATGAAGAATATCCAGACGCCGAGGATGAGGATCATCGGCAGCCAGGAGATCAGGGTGCCGAACAGCGAATTGGAGCCGTCGGATTCAGGACGCGCATTAATGGTGACGTTCTTGTCCTGCAACCGCGAAACCAGCGACGGGTCCCCAGGCGAATAGGTCTGGAAGCCGTTGGAGCTGTCCGTGTAGTTGCCGGAGATACGGGCGCCGGCGATGGTCACCGACTTGATCCGTCCCGCCGCGACCTCCTGTAGGAACTGCGAATAGGGGACATCGCTCGAGGCTCCACGCGTCTGCGGCGTCTGGAAAAGATTGAAGAGAGCGATGAGCAGGACCGCTATGATCGCCCAGAGCGCGAGGTTGCGATAATTTGGATTCATCAATTGTCCCGTTGGCGCCCGCTGGGCGGACGCACGTCGTGAGAGGAAACTTGGCCCTAACATAGGGAGAGCGTCTCCCCTTGCCAAGCATAACAGCAGGTCTCGGTTAAGCTTTCGCCCGTGGTAGGCCGGCACTGTGGCCGCCGAATGGCGCGGCTGGAACCGGCGCCGCGCCAAGCAACGCGGCGACGGCATCGGCCGGCGCCAGATCGAAGGACGGCAGGAAACGGGCGAAGGGCGCGACTGCCGGATATGCGGCGACCGCCGCCGGCATCGGGCTTTCCTCAGGCAAACCCGGGCCTTGCCCAGGCAGACCAAGGCACTCGCCATCCCGCCATAGCGCTGGTTCGGCGGCCAAGGCGGCACGCACAAGGCTTGCCGGCGTGCCATGCCCGGCAATTGCCCGCTTTGCGGCAAGAGCCACCCCGAGCGGGGCAACCAACAGCGGCGCGATCAACAATGCACCTGAACTGTCGCTCAATGTGATCCGTCTGCGGCCGTCCCAAAGGGCATTGTCGGAAACCGCAACAGCGGGCGGCAGATCGCGCAACTCACGATGCAGAAAGATGCCGGTACGCCGGGCATCGACCACGCTCCGCGACAATGTGGCACAAAGCGGCCCGGCCCGGAGCCGGCCGAAAAGGGCTTCGCCGCGGGCCTGGTCGGGAAGGAAGGCGGTACCGCCGGTCGCCGCCAGCAGGATGCGCAGCGCATAAATAGCCGCCCGGCGGTCGGCGACCGTCGCAAAATCCTGATCGAGGCGGACGAGGCCGGCGGCCGGCCTGGAGGCCAAGCCGCGGATCAGCATGGCCGCGCGCTGTCCTAACTGCTCACGCTCGACCGCCGCCTTTCTGGCCAGCGCCATCGTTTCAGCCATGCGAAGCGCATCGTCGCCTTCAACAAGTGCTGCGCGGACGCGCGGGCGCTCGAAAGCAGTGTCGGCATTGGTCGGGTCCTCGACCCAAGCGACCTGTTCGCGCCGGAGGAATTCGCGCAGCGCCGCACGCCGCACGCCGAGCAGCGGCCGCACGATCCAGTACCGCCAGTCGTAGAGGGTTGCCGGCGCCATGCCGGCAAGGCCCCGCGGCCTCTCCTCACTTGGCACCTCGTCACGCGCTTGCCGCATCAGCACGGTCTCGGCCTGGTCGTCGGCGGTGTGGCCGGTCAGGATCAGCCCGACGCCTGCCGCTTCGGCGGCCTCGGCGAGCAGCCGGTATCGGGCTTCGCGCGCGGCGGCGGGCAGGCCGGTCGCTGGTTTGTGCCCCGACCAGACGACGATGCGATGGGCAATGCCGCGCGCCGCGCACAGCCTGGCCACGGCTTGCGCTTCCGCTGCCGCTTGCGGCCGCAATTGGTGATCGATCGTCACCGCCAGCAATTTCGTTGCCGGTGCGGTACGGTCGAGATGGGCTTTGAGGAGGAGGAGAAGGGCGGTCGAGTCGCTGCCGCCGGACACGGCCACAACAGCGCCGTTGGAAAAGTCGATCCGCGAAAAATCCGAAAGATCAGGCTCGGTGTCGAGCGTCATGCATGTCGCCCAAAAGTGGGCCCGGTTTTGGGGCAACGACGTGCAACAGAAAAACTAGCACGCCGCGAGTGCCCTTTCCTGCTTGACCCGCTCCTTGAGCGCGCCGGAAATATCGGGGTAGCGCTTGCCGATCTCGCTGAAGGTGGCACAGGCCACGTCGCGCTGCTTCAGCCCGACCAGTGAGACGCCGAGCTTCAGCAGCATGTCTGGCGCTTTCTTGGCCTTGGGATAGTCCTTGCTGGCTGCGAGGAAAGTCTCGGCCGCATCGCGGTATTTCTGCTGGCCGAGCAGCGATTCACCGAGCCAGTAATGCGCGTCCGCCGCTTTGGCGTCCCGGGGAAACCGAGCGATATGGTCGCGGAAGCCCTGTTCGGCGGTGCTGTAGTCGCCCGACAGGATGAACTGGTAAGAGTTGCGGTAAAGCTCCTCCGGGTCGTTGGTCGAGGGGAGTGCCGCGACCACCGTATCGTCGGATTTGCCGGCCTTGTTGCCGGCTGCGTTGGCGCCGTTGGCTGGGGCCGTATTCTGCTCCGGCGCGTTCGCCTGCGCATTGCCATCGGCTTCGACGACATTGCCGTTTTTGTCGACGGTGATGGTGCCGAACGTCTTGGGCGGCGCGCCGGGGATCAGCTTGCCGGGATCGCCGTTGGGCGATTCGACGATGACGTCCTCGACGCTCTTGTCGCCGGCTGGCGGCGTGTCGGCAGCGGCCGGAGCCTGCGTTGCAGGCGCCTCCGCCACGTTACTGTCGCCGTTGGGGTTGTCGCTGTTGGGCGCCGCCTCGGACTTCTTCTGCTCGGCCGGCTGCTGCGCGCCTTGCGGACCGCCTTCCAACTGCTGGAAGCGGAATTCGTTGTCTTCCTGCTGCTTGCGGATCTGCTCCTGCATCTGCAGGACCTGGAAGTTGAGTTCCTCGATCTTGCCGTTCATCTGCCGGAGCTGTTCCTCCAGCGCCGGAGTGCCGGTGCCATCCTGTTGCGCGAGTTGAACCTGATCCGGCTTTTTCTTTTCACCGAAAATGCCGGGCAGTTTGATCGTCGGCAGATGGAAGGAAAAGCCGCTTTCCGATGACTGCTCGGTGCCGCTTGCCCCGTCAGCAAGTGCCGCGATACTTGATACGAGCAGCAGCGCAAGCGTGCCGCTCAAGACCGATCTGAAATGCATGTGCCTCTCGCCGTGAAACCGTTGTTGCGCGCCTCTCACTCGAAGTAGACCAGCCAACTGGGACTAGCCAGACGCTCTCGGCTCTTAACAGGACGTGAGACTTCGGCCAAATTTTGTTTGGAGCGGGCAGATATGAAAAAGGCGGCCCTTTGGCCGCCTTTCGCACCAAGTGTTGCATTTATGCCGATCAGGAGCCGGCGCCGCCCAGGGTGGTTACGGCGCGGCGGTTCTGCGACCAGCAGGAGATGTCGTCGCAAACCGCGACCGGACGCTCCTTGCCATAGGAAATGGTCTTCAGGCGCTGCGCCGAAACGCCCTTCGCGACCAGGAAGTCGCGGGTGGCGGCAGCACGGCGGGCGCCGAGCGCCAGATTGTATTCGCGCGTGCCGCGCTCGTCGGCATGGCCTTCGATGACGATGGCATACTGCTTGTACTGGTTCAGCCACTGTGCCTGGCGCGCCAGCGTCGTCTGCGCATCGGCGCGGATCGACGACGAATCGGTGTCGAAGAAGATGCGGTCGCCGATGTTGACGGTAAAGTCCTGGGCTGACCCGGGCGTTGCCGCACCAGCGCCGTTGAGGCCGAGATCGGCGGCGCTGTTTGGCGTCTTCTTCGAGGCGCAACCGGTGATCGCGAGCATCGCGACCAGCGCGATCATGACCGGGTTTGTGGTAAGTGCTGCGATACGGCCCATGCCGCCTCTCCTTCGCAATTCGAGTGATTTCATTGATCGTCCAGTAACCACGTTTGGGTTAACCGGCGCTCAAGAAACACGGTTAAAATTTGGTTTCGGCTGCCGTCCACAACCGTTCTGCCGAGGGCTACTCAAGGGCGACAATGAGCGCGGACCGTAGGCGGAAATGCGGCCAAAACATGAAAAAGAGGGAATTGAAGAATTGAAGAGTTGAGGAATTGAGGAAAGAGATCACCTCAGCTTCTCTCTGAGATTGACCAGCATTCCGTAGATGCGGGCATAGGATTGCAACCAGTCGTCGCGTTGCACCTGTGTGATATACTCGAGGTCGAACGCATACGAAATCCACGTCTCCACTTCACTGCATGACCCTATGGCCATCGAAATGAAGCGTGCGAATTCGGGCTTGGAGCGGGTCTGTTTGGCAAAACCCTCAGCCAAATTGGCGCAGATCGCCTTGCTGGAACGACGTAGTTGATCGGCGAGCGCGTATTGCTCCATTTTCGGAAAAGCAAGCGTGGCTCTGTGTACCCCAAGGGAAACCGCATAGGCGCGCTTATAGACTTCCAAATCCCTCGCGTGCTCGATGTAGGCCCCTGGCTTCTCCATTCTTCAGTTCTTCAACTCGTCAGTTCGTCAATTCCTCAGTTCCTCTATTCGAGCAGCGGCGACCAAGCCGGATCCGAGGCGAAGTTCGCCGTCGGGATCGACTGTTCGTTGCGGCCGGTGAGATCGACCGAAACAAGTTTTGGTCCACCATTGGAATCGCGGAAGAACATCAGCACCCGGCCGTTGGGCGCCCAGGTCGGCCCTTCCTGCTGAAAGCCGGTGGACAGGATGCGCTCACCCGAACCGTCGGTGCGCATGACGCCGATCTGGAATTCGCCGCCGGTCTGCTTGGTGAAGGCGATGAGATCGCCGCGCGGCGACCACACCGGCGTCGAATAGACGCCGTCGCCGAACGAGATGCGGGTCTGGCCCGAGCCGTCGGCGCCCATCACATAGATCTGCGCGCGGCCGCCGCGGTCCGACGTGAACACCACCTTGCTGCCGTCAGGCGAGTAGGATGGCGAGGTATCGATGGCGGTCGAATTGGTGAGCCTGGTCGTCGAGCGGCTTCTCAGGTCCATGGCGAAGATGTTGGAATTTCCGTCGTCGCGCAGAAGGCTCATTATTACCTTCTGGCCATCCGGCGAAAAGCGCGGCGCAAACGTCATGCCGGGGAAATTGCCGACCAGCTCGCGCTGCCCCGTCTCGATCTGCAGCAGGTACACCCGCGGCTGACCGCTCTCGTAGGACATATAGGTGATTTCCTGCCGGTTCGGCGAGAAGCGCGGCGTCAGCACGATCGACTTGCCGTTCGAGAGATAGCGGACGTTGGCGCCGTCCTGGTCCATGATGGCAAGCCGCTTCTTACGCGCATTCTTGGCGCCGGACTCGTCGATGAAGACGACGCGGGTGTCGAAATAGCCCTTCTCGCCGGTCAGCCGTTCGTAGATGGCGTCGGCGATGATGTGGGCGACGCGCCTGGTATTGGCGTCGTTGGCGAAGAACTGTTCGCCCGACATCTGCTGGCCGGCAAAGGTGTCCCACAGCCGGTACTGGGCGCGGACACGGCCGTCAGCCTCCTTGCCGACACTGCCGGTGACCAGCGCCTGCGCATTGATCACCTTCCAGTCCTCGAAGCGCGGCGTGGCATCCGGGTTCGAGATCTTTTCGATGAAAGCGCTTTTGTCGATCGGCGCGAACAGGCCGGAGCGTTTCAGGTCGGCACTGACGATGCCGGAAATCTCGGCGCCGAGTGCATCGCCACCCTGGAAATCGGTGATGGCGATCGGCAACGGCTCGACATTACCCTTGTTGACGTTGAGCTCAACGAGCGCCCGCGCCGGCAAGGTGGCGGCGGCAGTCATGCCCAGCGCCATCGCTACGATCATCAGGAGCGGCTTGAGGATGGATTTCATGTCTTCTCGCTTCTCTTCGCTGATTCTGTGGGAGCCGGGCCTAAAGGCCGAGCATCTCCCTGGGGTCGAAAGTGACCCGAACGTCGGACCAGATGTCTTGCTTGCCCGCCGGAACCTGCAGGCCGGCCATGTCGCATTTCTGAACCGCGCGCACTGCACTTTCGTCAAACGGGCGGTTTCCGCTCGATTTTTCGACAGTAGGCCGGCCATCCAGCTTGCCGGAGGCGTCCAGGTTGAACTGGATCACAGCCACGAAATTCTCCGAACCCTCGAGCCCTACCGGCAGGGTCCAGCAATTACTAAGCTGGGCCTCCAATGCCCCCTGCTCCGATTTCGAAAGCTTCTGGCCCTGATCCTTGTCGCCGCCGAGCGATGCTTGCTGGGTCGAGCGCTTGGCGCCGCCGCCGGACGGCTTCCGCTTGTCGAGCAGAGCCGAAATCTCGTCGGCGTTGAACTGCTTGTCTTCAGATTTCGGCCTGGACGAGGCTTCCTGGACCGGCTTGTCGGCATCCTTGCGCTCGGGCGCCTTGGCGCTTTCGGCCTGGGCCGGCTGCGGCTTCGGCCGAGCCTCGGGTGCTGGCGCCGAGTCCGGAAGCTGCGCCTCCTCGGTTGGCGGTTGCTTGGCAATCGCCTCGGCGACGGCATCCGGCTTGACCTCGGGCTGCGGATCGATCGCGGCAGTCTTGTCCTGCGGCGGTGTGGGCGTCGGCTCCTTGGCCGGCGTCGGCTTGGGCTCGGTCTGCTTGACAGGTTCGGGCTTGACCTCTTCCTTCGGCTGCGGCACCGGCGCCACCTCCGTAGCGGGAATTGGCTTCGGCTCTTCCTTCGGCTTCGGCACGTCCTCGGGCTTGGGCTTTTCGACTGGCGTCGGCGCGGGTGGCGGAGCCGCCGTCATGTCGACTGGCTGGGGCTTGGGCTCAGGTGTCGGGGGCTTGTCGGTGTCGACGCTGTTATCGCCGACTTTCTGGGCGTCGGGAACGATGTCGGGACGCTGTGTCGGCAGCGGCGCCGGCTTTTCGTGCATCACGGCTTTCTTGTCGCCCTGCAAAACCTGCGAGACGGCCTCCATCGGCACAATGTCCACTGCGACCGACTCGACATCGGACGACGGAAGCGCAGCCGGCGCCGACAGGGTGAACAGCCCAAAGGCGATCGCCACCGTATGCAAAATCACCGATGTGGTGAGGCCGGTCCTCATCTCGCGTTTATTGATCCTGTTTCGGCAGTGTAATCAGGCCGAGGTTCTTGTAGCCTGCGTCCTGGATGAGACCCATCACCACCATCGCGTCGCCATAATTGGTGGTCTTGTCGCCCTTGACGTAAATGCGCTCTTCGTAGCCGGTCTTAGAAATCGCCTTCAGCTTGGCGATCAGCTCCTCCTGCGGGATTTCGGTCTCCTGCACGAAGATCTTGCCTGTGCCGTCGATCGTAATCGTAATCGGCTGGGTATCGGCGTTCATCGCCTTGGCCTTCGTCTCCGGCAGGGTGACCGGCACGCCGACCGTCAACATGGGTGCGGCGACCATGAAGATGATCAGCAGCACCAGCATCACGTCGACCATCGGCGTGACATTGATTTCCGATATCATCGCGTGATGGCGGCCGCGCCGCCTGTGGCCTCGACCACCGCGCCCTCCGCCACCCGCGCCTACAGACATTCCCATGATCGTTCCTCAAGCCTTCTGCGCGACTTTTTCATCGATTTGGCGCGAGAGTATGGCGGAGAACTCATCCGCGAACCCTTCCATGCGCACCGCGATCTTGCTCGCGTCGGACGACAGCTTGTTGTAGGCGATGACGGCCGGGATTGCGGCGAGCAGGCCGATGGCCGTCGCCAGCAGCGCTTCGGCGATGCCGGGCGCGACCACCGATAGGCTGGTGTTCTTCGAGGCGGCGATCGCCTGGAACGAGGTCATGATGCCGATAACCGTGCCAAACAGGCCGATGAAGGGCGCCGCCGAGCCGGTGGTGGCGAGAAAGCCGAGCCGCCCTTCAAGCTTTTCCATCTCGCGGGTCAGCGCCAGATCCATCGCTTTGTCGATGCGGGTCTGCAGGCCGAGTGGCGATTTCGCGCCTTTCTCGAAGCTCTTCTTCCATTCGCGCATGGCGGCGACGAAGATCGCGCTCATGCCGGTCGTCTTGCGGTCGGCGAGCGTGCGGTAAAGCTCTTCCAGCGACTGCCCCGACCAGAACACCTGTTCGAAGCGGTTGAGCGCCAGCCGCATGCGGGCATAGGCGACGAGCTTGTCGACGATGATCGCCCAGGTCCAGATCGAGGCACCAAGCAGCCCGATCATGACCAGCTTGACCACCCAACCGGCCTGCATGAACAAGGCCCAAATCGATAAATGCGCGCCCGGTTCGGCGAGAGCGATGTTTTCCATGTTACGTCCTTAAAGATTTTCCGGGCGTGGCTGGCGGCTGGCCCATGGGCATCCCTTGTGGTCCGTTCGCGTTAGGCTTGCGGAATAACCCCAAATGCACCGTTGGCGGCCTTTTCGGGGCAAATATTGGTGAAAGGAAGGCGCTTGGATTCTCCCAATCTTAACCAATCCCTTCATGGACCGTTATGGTTAAGGATGGGTTAGGACGTACAGCGCGGCGCATTGCCGCGCCCTGATAGGCCGCCTCGCGATTCTGGCCTGGACCGGGAGCTCCGGGATCGTCCGCCTCTGAACCTTTATTTGCGCGTTCTGGGCATGAAGGCTGCGATCCAGTCCTTGGGAAAGCGCCGCGGCCGCCCGTTCTCGCCGACGATCGCCGCTTCGACACGCGCCTCGACCAGCACTTCGCTGCCGCGCTTCAATTGCTGCGCCATGACGATGCGGGCGCCGGAAATCTCGTCGGTGCGCGTATCGATGGTCAGGATGTCATCCATGCGGGCCGAACCGCGGAAATCGATCTCCATGCGCCGCACCACCCAGACTATTTTCTCGCCATGCTTGCCGTCGGCAAGCTCGGTGTGGTGGACGCCGGCCAGCCGCAGATAGTCGGAACGGCCGCGCTCGAAGAATTCGAGATAGCGCGCGTGGTAGACGACGCCGGAAAAATCGGTGTCTGCATAATAGACCCGCGCCATCAGTCGATGGCCGAATTCCGTCAGCGCGCCGGAAAGCCCGGCGGACAATGCCGATTCACCGTGATCGTCCATTGCGCTGTCCTTTTGGCCCGACAGGCCCTGTTTCAAGCAACACCTGTTTTGCGCATAGACCGGCGATGATCAAGACCTGGAGGGCTGGGCCGGGGAACTGCCAGCACCGAAGCCATAAGCAGCGGAACTTAGGGTTCTTCCTGGAACAGGCTGATCTGCTGCTGCGCCAGGTCCTTTGGCGCGTCGAGGCCGAGATGCCGCCAGGCATTGGCCGCCAGCACGCGGCCGCGCGGGGTACGCATGATGAAGCCTTGCTGGATCAGAAAGGGTTCGATGATGTCCTCGATGGCATCGCGTGGCTCGGAAAGCCCGGCCGCGATGGTCTCGATGCCGACCGGCCCGCCGCCGAAATTCCGGGCGATCATCGACAGATAACGGCGGTCGAGCGCGTCGAGGCCGAGCCCGTCGACCTCCAGCCGCGTCAGCGCCTCGTCGGCGATCTTGCGGTCGACATGGCCGTCGCCGGCAACGCTGGCGAAGTCGCGCACCCGGCGCAACAGCCGGCCGGCGATGCGCGGCGTGCCGCGCGCCCTCCGGGCGATCTCCAAGGCACCGTCGTCGCCGAGCGGCATGGCAAGGATGCGGGCGCCACGCCGCACGATCTGCTCGAGTTCCTCGACCGAGTAGAAATTGAGCCGCACCGGAATGCCGAAGCGGTCGCGCAGCGGGTTGGTCAACAGGCCGAGCCGGGTGGTGGCGGCGACAAGCGTGAAGCGGGCCAGGTCGATCTTGATCGAGCGCGCCGCCGGCCCCTCGCCGATGATCAGGTCGAGCTGGAAATCCTCCATCGCCGGATAGAGGATTTCCTCGACCGCCGGGTTGAGCCGGTGGATCTCGTCGATGAACAGCACGTCGCGGTCTTCGAGGTTGGTGAGCAGCGCCGCGAGATCGCCGGCCTTGGCGATAACCGGACCCGAGGTCGAGCGGAAATTGACGCCGAGCTCGCGCGCCATGATCTGCGCCAGCGTCGTTTTGCCGAGGCCGGGCGGGCCGACGAACAGCACATGGTCGAGCGCTTCGCTGCGGCCCTTGGCGGCCTCGATGAACACTTTGAGATTGGCTCGCACCGCCGCCTGGCCGACGAAGTCGCCGAGCGTCTGCGGCCGCAAGGTCTGCTCGGCGTCCTCGCCGCGTCTGTCGGGAGCAATGAGGCGTGGCGAAAGGCTCATGCGCATACCGCTCGAAGGAAAAAGTTCGTATCGACACGGATTAACGTCACCCGGCACCCTCTCGTTCGGCGTCTTGCTGCTCGCCAACAACCTGGCGGCCCACTGCATCCCTTACCACCGCGTCGATCTGTTCCAGCGTAGCGGGCCCGTTAGGTGGATCACCCAGAAATCCAGCGAGGTCGGCAAATTCGAGATTGCGCGGCGTTCCTATCAGGAGACCATCCACGACCGTCCAGGCAACAGTATCGCCTGACTTGAGCGACAACTCGTTCCGGACTTTCTTTGGAATCGTAAGCTGCCCCCTGGAGGTCAAGCCCGCATATCCGACCATGCTCTTGTTCCTAGTCGGAATTTATTTGTCGGGCAACATCTCACCGTGCCAGCTCCTTCAGCCCGAAGCGGATCAGCTTCGACGCGTCCGCTTCCTCGCCGGCCGTCTTCAACGCCGCCGCCACTGCGTTGGCGGCAGTGTCGCGAGAATAGCCGAGATTGACCAGCGCCGAGACTGCGTCGGTGATCGGCGCCGAAGCAACGCCTTCGCCGAGCTCCTGCTTCAGGCCGATGGTGCCGGAGGCAGCACCTGCATAGGCCGGCGCCTTGTTCTTCAACTCGGTGACGATGCGCTCCGCCACCTTCTTGCCGACGCCCGGCGCGCGGCTGACCATGGCGATATCGCGCAACGCAATCGCATTGGCGAGGTCGGCCGGCGCCAGCGTCGACAGGATTGCCAGCGCCACCTTGGCGCCGACGCCCTGCACATTGTTCATCAACAACCGGAACCATTCGCGCTCCAGCACCGACTGGAACCCATAGAGCCGCAGCATATCCTCGCGCACATAGGTCTCGATGAACAATATCACCGCCTCGCCGGGCGGCGGCAATGCGGCAAGCGTGCGCGCCGAGCAATAGGCGACATAGCCGACGCCATGCACGTCGACGATGCAGAAATCCTCGTCGATCTCGTCCAGCGTGCCTTTTAGCTTGCCGATCATTTGAGCTTGCCGATCATGCCGGGTGGGTTTCCGGAGAGATGATATCGAGGTCCGGGAAATAGCTGCGATAGCGCGCGGCATCGCGCGTCAGCAGGCGATGCCCAGCGACAACCGCATGGGCTCCAATAAAGAAATCCGGCAGCGTTCGTTCGCGGAGGCCGCCGGCGCGGCGATAGCGGGAGTGCGTGACACCAGCAAGGAAGGCCGCTTCCCACGGCAGGAATTCGCGATCCATCTTGAGCATGTCGACTGCTTGGCGAAGGGCCTGTTCGGTCGCGATCAACGGCGCGAGTTCGGACCAGACGATTGCATTGATTACGAGTGCGCCGTCGCGCCGGCATGCGGTAATTGCTGATGCCGACCATTTCGTCTCCCGTCCGGCAGGACCCCAAACGTCGATCAGGACGTTTGTGTCAATCAATGTCGAGGTCTTCACGCGGGCCCCTCAGCCATTCCACATATTCGTCCGCCGTCATGCCCCCCAGATCCAGCGTACCAGCCATACGGCCGAGCATCTGGCTGAATCTGCGCGAGGCTTCCTCCTTCGACATGTTTTCGTCGACCGCAATGACACGAGCACCGTCCTCGGTGGGGACGAACTCCACCTCCGAGCCCGGGCCGATACCCAGATGATCCCGTATTTCCTTCGGGATGGTCACTTGGCCCTTGGTGGTAACGCGCATGGTAATACCTCGTTGGTATTACTTATTGTTCACTGGAGAACAAGTCAAGAACAAACTTATTCGGCCAGCATCGCCATCCTGTAGGCGATGCTCTGCCTGTGATGCGCGTGACAGATGGCGATGGCCAGCGCATCGGCGGCGTCGTCGGTGTCGAAAGTCGCCTTCGGCATCAGCACCTTGACCATCATATGGATCTGCTTCTTGTCGCCATGGCCGACACCGATCACCGCCTTCTTGACGGCGTTGGGCGCATATTCGGCAACGGCAAGGCCGGCGCGCGCCGGCACCAGCATGGCGATGCCGCGTGCCTGGCCGAGTTTCAGCGTCGCCGCGGCATCCTTGTTGACGAAGGTCTGCTCCACCGCCGCCTCGTGCGGCATCGTGGCATGCAGGATCTCGGCAAGCCCGTCATGCAATTGGCAAAGACGCACCGCCAGCGCCGCCTTGTCGTCGGACCGTACTGTGCCGGAAGCGACGAAGCGCAGCGAATTGCCAAGGCTTTCGACGATGCCCCAGCCGGTGCGCCTAAGCCCCGGATCGATGCCGATGATGCGAATCGCTTCCCCCATCCGCCAAGTCTACCTTCGGCGGGCAGCGATGCCAGCGAAATGTGAACAAACCAGAAACGGGGCTCGTGATGTCCACAAAGCCTCTGAGACCGTTTCGAAAGGTCGCTCCGGCGAGTCATATGGTGGTGGTTTCGAGAACCGGAGCGCAGCGGACATTTGGGTCCGTGAGCCCACGCGTGATCCCGAGGGGATCATGCGCAATCAAAGTGCTGCAGCGTCCTTTGCGCGTCCAAAAGGACGCGGCGCTGCAGGTAAGCGGAGAAAACGCCGCCAGATGGCCGCTGGAGTAGAGTTTCCAAACGGTCTCTCAGCCGCGGGCGAAAGCCGTGTTGAGCAACGTGATCTGGTCGGAGACCGGATTGAGGCGACGGCTCGACTGAGGCACCTCGGCGAGGCCGCCATAGATCTCCTCGTCCATGCGGCGCACCAGCGCCTGCAGGCGCAGCGAGCGGTTGACGAGGTCGACGAAATCCGTCGGCAGCTCGGCCCAGCCGGGCGCCTCGTCATGCGCGGAGGCGGTGTCGAGACGCACCTTGGATTTTTCGGAAGCCACCTGATCGCGGGTCATCTCGCCGGAATTCGCCGCCCGCTGCAAAAGCAGCCACGAGGCGACCTGCATCAGCCTGGTGGTCAGCCGCATCGACTCGGCCGCATAAAGCGTCGCCGCCAGCCTCGACAGCTTCTTGGCCTCGGCGCGGCCCTTGCCGTCGAGATATTCGGCCGCCTGCTCGACCAAGCCCATGCCTTCCTGATAGAGCGGCTTGAAGGATTGGGAGAAAACCCGGCGCTCCGCCAGCTTGATGGTGTTCGCGCTCGCCTTCGAAGGCTCGTTCATCGCTGCGCCCCTGCACTTGCCTGACAGCCGGCCGATTCGGCTCTTGGCCGCCATATCCGGCAGCCTAAACGACTGAAGCTTGAAAATGCGCTTCGCTGCCGGCGAAGGCAAGCACATGTTTAACAAACGGTTAACGGCCGCATTTGGCCCAAGGGGCTCCATGCCGGCGAACAAAAAAAGAGCCGCGGATAAGGCGGCTCTCAGGAGTTTAACAGGGAGGCGTCAAACAAAGTGGCTCCAACCACTCGGTAAGAATCCAGATCACTGGATGGACATAGTAAACGCCTGTAAAGCTTAACAAAGCCTTAACGCAGGGCATATTTTTCGATCAAGCGCCCAGCATCTGTGCCGTAACAGCACAGATGGCCGGCTAAGCCGCCGCTCTCACCACCGGCTGGAAAGTGGGGGCGACGCGCTTGCGCCACGGTTCCTCCAGATCGTGACCGACATACCGAAACAGATCCGCTCGCCGCGCGACATCGTTCCGAAACAGGCGCCGCGCTAAACGCCCGCTCCTCGCAACGAGGCGGAGCAAAATTGCGCTCCGGCAATCATCAAAATTTCTCAAGGAGCGAACAATGGACTGGTACTCGGCCGTTAAATTTCTGCACATCGTCTCGGCGATCCTCTGGGTCGGCGGCGGCTTCACCCTGATGCTGCTTGCGGTACGCGCCGACCGCGCTGGAAACGTCGAAGGCATGTTGCAGGCGATGCGCGCCACTGGCGAGCTCGGTAACCGGTTCTTCGCGCCGATGTCGATGCTGACATTGCTCTTCGGCCTCATCATGTGCGGCTTCTGGGTCGGCTTTTCCGATTTGTGGGTGCTGATCGGCCTTGCCGGTTATGCGACGACCTTCTGCATCGGCATGTTCGTCTTCAAGCCGACTGCCGACCGCATGGCAGGCATGATCGCCAAGGATGGCGTGACGCCGGCGGTGCTTGCCCAGGGCCAGCGCGTCCTCAATGCCGCGCGCTTCGACTATTCGGTGATGCTGATGATCATCGCGGACATGGTGCTGAAGCCGACACTGCACGACATCACCATTCTTGGCTGCCTGGCGTTCGTGCTGGCAACCGGCGCTGCTCTCGCGCTTGGCAGGACGCGGCCGCTGCTGCCGAGTGCCGCCTGAGGTTTAAGGAATCCGGCGGCGGCCGCCTGGGGCCGCCGTCTTACAGAAGGCCGGCGATGCCGTCCCACAGAAGCTTGACCGCGACGACCGCCACGGTCGCATAGGTGAAGGGATAGAACAGCTCCGGCCGCATCCGCCGCACCAGCCAGGCGCCGGCGATTGTCGACAGCGGCGCCAGCGGCATCAGCACCGCCGACGCGGTCAAATTGGTGGTGTCGAACTGGCCGAGCGCGAAATAGGGGATGAGCTTCAGTGCATTGGTGACGGCGAAGAAGATCGCCGCGGTGCCGGACAGCACCTTCGGATCCAGCCTGATCGGCAACGCATAGACCTGAAAAGGCGGGCCGCCGACATGGGCGACGAAGCTGGTGAACCCGGCAACGGTACCCCAGAAGCCGGCGGCAACGCGGTTGGGCTCCGCCGCGTGGCCGGCACCGTGGCGGAGTTGCAAATAGAGCCAGCGCAGCACGAAGATCAGGGCGACCGCGCCGACGATCAGCCGGACCATCTCTTCGGTTACAAGTGCCGCCGTCAGCCAGCCAAGGGCAATGCCGATCACGGCACCCGGCATCATGTCGGCCAGCATCTTGCGGTCGAAGATACCCCACCATGTCCACACCGAGACAATGTCCATCAGGCACAGAATTGGCAGAAGAATTGCGGCAGCCTGAACCGGCGACATGGTCAGCGCCATCAATGGCACGCCGACAAAGCCGACGGCGCCGCCGAAGCCGCCTTTCGACAGGCCGACGAGGATGACGGCCGGCATGGCCGCGGCATAGAACCAGGGATCGATGAGCAGGCCTGACATGGGGAAAGGAGGCTGGAGGGAAAGTTGAACTCTGGAATAGACCAGAAATGGCCAGACCGCGACCGCAAATACGTGGGCCACGCCACCGGAGCCCGTCACATATTTGGCATGTCGAGCGGCGGCGGGCGTCTCCGGATCGGCTGCGCCTTGATGATGGCGGTGCTGGTTTCGGCCTTGTCGGCGATGCGGTCGAGAATCCCGTCGAGCTCGCCGATCGAGCGGACGAACAGCCGGGCGACGAAGCAGTCATCGCCCGTCACCTTGTCGCATTCGCCGAATTCCGGGATTTCCTCGATCAGCTTCTGGACGATGTGCAGCTTACCGGGCAACGGCCGGATGCGAACGATCGCCTGCAAGGCGTAGCCGAGCGCCTGCGGATCGATGTCGATGGTGAATGCGCGAATGACGCCGCGATCCTCAAGCCGCCGAAGCCGCTCCGAAACGCTTGGCGACGACAACCCGACCTGCAGCGCCAGTTCCTTCAGCGAGGTCCGTGAATCCCTGACCAGGATATCGAGGAGCTTTCTATCGAGCTCGTCCAGCATTTTACAATTCCAAGAAAAAGCCGATGTTTACCTAATTAAATTAGGTTCGTTCTGCATATCACCAGCTACAAGTCATGGAAAGGCCCATATCTGCCGTGGGATTATAGAATCTCAACGGGTTTCGGGAGCATCCATGGACAACACGGTACGCGGCACGATCGAAATGACTGCGGCGATGGCGATCCTCGGCACGATCGGCTGGTTCGTCGTCCTGTCCGGCCAACCCATCATGGACGTGGTGTTCTGGCGCTGCGCCTTCGGTGCGGTAACGCTGCTGGTTATCTGCACGGCGCTGGGACTGCTGCGCGGCAGGCTGTCGCTTCGCATTGTCGCGATCGCGGCTCTCGGCGGTGCTGCCATCGTTATCAACTGGCTGCTGCTGTTCAGCGCGTTTTCCCGCGCGTCGATCTCGATCGCCACGGCTGTCTACAATACGCAACCCTTCATGCTGGTCGGTTTTGGCGCGCTCTTCTTCTCCGAACGGCTGACGGTGACCAAGCTGACCTGGCTCGGCATCGCCTTCGCCGGCATGCTGCTGATCGTGCATGCCGCGCCCGATGCAGGCGATCATGGTACGGATTACTTTACCGGCATTGCGATGGCGCTGGCCGCGGCTTTCTTCTGGGCCGTTGCGGCTGTCGTCACCAAGAAGCTCAAAGGCACGCCGCCGCACCTGATCGCCCTGATCCAGGTCTGCGTCGGCGTTCTCATGCTGGCACCTTTCGCCAATCTCACCCACCTTCCCGCCGATGCGCGGAGCTGGGTCATGCTGGCGACGCTCGGCATCGTCCATACCGGCCTGATGTACATCCTCATGTACGGCGCCATCCAGAAACTGCCGACGCATCTGCAGGGGTCGCTGTCCTTCATCTATCCAGTCGTCGCCATCCTCGTCGACGTCGTCGCCTTCGGCCACCGGCTGCATCCGGCGCAGATCGCCGGCGCCGCCGCCATCCTGGTCGCCGCCGCCGGCATGAACCTCGGCTGGTCGCTTTGGAAATCGAAAGTGCCTGCGTAGAGCCCGCAAGCGACCAGGCGAGGAGAATTTCGGCCAACGGTAGTCATGCGCCGAGCCCCGATAGATCTAGCCGGCAATCGTGATCCCCCTGCCGCCTGTTCAATCCCCGCACTTTGCTCTATGCCGCAATGCAACCATCTTCGCCCGGCATAGGCGATAACCGGGACCGAACACCAATGAATGACGCAACGCCCCCCAACCGCTGCCGTATCGTGTTGATCGCGCCGCCGAACGTGCCGGCCGAGCGCATCGCCGCAGCCTTCGACGGCGGTGACGTCGCCTCGCTGATCCTGCCGGAAAACGGCATGGACGAGGCCGCCTTCCAGGCCTTTGCCGAGCAGATCGTGCCGGTGGCGCAAGCGGCCGGCATTGCCGTCATCATTGCTGGCGACACCCGCATCGCCGGCCGCGTCCAGGCCGACGGCATCCATGTCGAGGTCGGCAAGGACGAGCTCGCCGAAACGATCGAACACTTCCAGGCCAGGATGATGGTCGGCACCGGCGGCGCCAAGACCCGCGACGACGCGCTGGAACTTGGCGAGGTCAGGCCCGATTATATTTTCTTCGGTCGCTTCGGCTACGACAACAAGCCGGAGCCGCATCCCCGCAACCTGTCGCTCGGGCAATGGTGGGCGGACGTGATCCAGATCCCTTGCATCGTCATGGCCGGATCCGATCTTGCCTCGGTGGAAGCTGTCGCCGGCACCGGTGCCGAATTCGTGGCGCTTTCCAGCGCGGTTTTCGCCGGCGACGTCGATCCGAAGACGGCGGTTGCCACCGCCAACGCGCTGCTCGACGAAACCGCACCGCGCTTCGAGGACTGACGTGCTCTCTCGGACGATCCTTTTCAGCGCTTTTCTCGCAACGGCCGTAACCCAGGCGATAGCGGCGGAACCCGTTCCGCTGCCGCAGCCGAGGCCGGATTCCAGCGAGCCTGCCGACAAGCCGTTTCTCCCACCATTGCCGCAGCCCGCCACCACGGCCCCTTTGCCGTCGGCCGATACCATCAACCCCGACCGCTTCGGCGCAAAACCGTCCGACGCCGCCTACGGCGCCTTTCAGCGCGGCCTCTACAAGACGGCCTACAACCTTGCGATTTCCCGTGCTCAAAACGGCGATCCGGCGGCACAGACGCTGGTGGCCGAGATATTGTCGCGCGGCCTCGGCGTGCCGGTCGACGCGGCAGGGGCGGCGAAGTGGTATGCGCTTGCCGCCGAGCAGGGCATCCCGGAATCGCAATTCCAGTATGCGCTGATGCTGCTCGATGGCCGCTACGTCAAAAAGGACGAGAAGGAGGCCTATGCGCTGATGCAGGCCGCCGCCGAAGCCGGCAACCGCCTGGCGCAGTTTAATTTTGCCCAGCTGATGGTCGAACAGGAGCCCGGCGATGCCGGTATTGCCAAAGCCGTATCCTATTACGAGCGCGCCGCCGCGACCGGGCTTGCCGACGCACAATATGCGATGGCACAGGTCTACGCCAATGGCGCCGGCGGCAAGCCGCGCGACGATGTCCGCGCCCGCGGCCTGCTGGCACAGGCTGCGCGGCAGAACTACGACACGGCGCAGATCGATCTCGCCACCTGGATGATCGAGGGGCGCGGCGGCGCCCGCGACCTGAAATCGGGCTTTAACTGGATGAAGCAGGCCGCAGAAGGCGGCAACGTCGCCGCCCAGAACCGTCTCGCCAAGCTCTACATGAACGGCATCGGCACCGATCCGGATCTGATCCTCGCCGGCGCCTGGTATGTTGTCGCCCGCCGCGCTGGGCTCATCGACCAAGAGATGGACGATTTCCTGCAGGGCCTGACCGACGAGCAGACGCAGCAGGCGCTGCAACGGGCCAATCGCCTGCCCTGACTGTGATCTCGCGACTCATTGCACCCGGACTCGCAAGCGCGAGGCTCATTGCGTATGATCGAGCACGACCTTGCCGAAGGGCGAGCCGTGTTCAAGGTACCGAAAGGCTTCGGCGGCCTGGGTGCACGGTACGACCCGGTCGATCACCGGTCTCAATCGGTTGACGACAATGGCGCGGTTCATCGCCTCGAAGGATTCGCGTGAGCCCACCGGTATGCCTCGCGCCCTGACCTGCCGGCGGAAGATGTCGAGCGGGTTGATGGCGCCGTCACTGCCGCCGAGATAGCCGATGACGTTGATCTGGGCGGCGCGCGCCGCTGCCCTCAGCGATTGTGTAAAACTCTGCGGTCCGCCAACCTCGATGATATGGTCGGCGCCGCGCCCATCCGTCAATCCCAACACGGCCGATGCCCAGTCGGGGACGCTGCGATAGTTCACGCCATCATGCGCGCCCAGTTGCTTTGCCCGTGCAAGTTTCTCGTCGCTGCTCGACGTCACGATGACGCGCGCCCCGGCAGCGGCGGCGAATTGCATCGCAAACAAGGAAACGCCGCCGGTGCCGAGACAAAGTACGGTGTCGCCGGGCTTGACGCTGCCCTCTGTAAACAGCGCGTGCCATGCCGTCACGCCGGCGCAGGGCAGCGTCGCCGCCTCGAAGTCGCTCAGATTGGCCGGCGCCAGCACCGCCGCCTGTTCATCGAGCCGAGCAAATTCGCTGAGCAGCCCGTCGATCGGGCCGCCACGTTGATAGGAGGGCTCGGCCATCGCGAAACTGCCGCCGACCCAGCGCTGCCAGAACGTGCCGCAGACCCGGTCGCCGATCTGGAACCTGCTGACCTCGGCGCCGACGGCTACGACTTCGCCGACGCCGTCCGACAGCGGCACCAGCGGCAATGCAAACTTCGTGTGATAGCTGCCGCGGACGATCTCGGCATCGCGGTAGTTCAGCGCCGTCGCCTTCACCTTCACAATCATCTCTTGGCGCCCTGGTTCAGGCATCGGCCGCTCGACCATTCTGAGATTCTCGAGGCCGCCCGGGCTCTGCAATTCGATCGCTTTCATCGTGTTCCTTCTCTGCTGGCCCTGCCGGAGGAAAATCGCTTGCCATCCATCGGATTTCAAATTCATAATGTTCAGCATAATTATGCCTCTCTGACATGTTCAGGTGTCTCGTGCTCGAAGAACTGAAAACACTGGCCCTCTTTGCCGAGGAGGGTTCGATTCAGAAGGTGGCTCGACGCCTGCCGTTGACGCAGCCGGCCGTCACCCGCCAGATCCAGCGGCTGGAGGAGATGCTCGGCACGGAATTGCTCGACCGCCGGCTAAAGCCGTCGCGACTGACCCCGGCCGGCGTAGAGGTGCTGGCACGCGGCAAGGACATTCTCGCCGCCGTCGACGCGCTGCGATCATTCGCCAGGGGCAACGAGCCGGAGGGTCTGCTGCGGCTCGGCCTCGCCCATGGACTTTGCGACAAAGCCGTGGCCGCCGCCATTGCTGATGCCGTGGCGCGGTTTCCGAAGGTTTCGCTGCGTCTGAAGAGCGGTTGGAGCCTTGAGCTGGCCGACCAGCACAAGCGCGGACAGCTCGACCTCGCCTTCATCCTGGACGGCGGCAATTCCAAAACTGGCGACGGCGTTGTCGGAACCGAGCCCCTCGCCATCATCGCCGCCGAAAACACCGGCCGGCAAGCCGACGTCAAGACCATGCCCTGGGTTCTCAGTCCTGAACCGTGCGACGCGCGCCGGCGGCTGGCGGCTGCCCTTGCCGAGGGCGGCCACAGGTTGATGGTCGGCGCCGAGATTCAGGACAGCGCGCTGCAGATCGACTGGGTTCGTCGAGGCCAAGGCCTTGGCCTGCTGCCCAAGCGGCTGCTGCAGGAAAAGCTGCCGGAGGGCATTGCCCTGGTCGACGCTCCCGGCCTCGAGCTGTCGCTGCGAATTGTCGTCTTGCGTTCGCCGCACCTGCATCTTTTAACAGAGGTAGCCGACGCCATGAGCGCGGCCGTAACCGCCATCGTCAGGACGGACTGAGGCTGCCGCGCCGCGCTGCCGGGCGAGCTTCGTTCCCGCTTCATCGGAAGGCGCTCCTTGCCTCTGCTAGCGATTTGTGGTCTTGGAGGCGCCAAATTGCCCTTTGCGGCGATCATCTCATTTCCGGATCACCTCACCATGGCCAAGATCAATGGCAACGAAATCCGTCCCGGCAACGTCATCGAGCATGATGGCGGCCTTTGGGTGGCGGTCAGGACCAACACCGTCAAGCCCGGCAAGGGCGGCGCCTACAACCAGGTCGAACTCAAGAACCTGATCAACGGCACCAAGCTCAACGAGCGCTTCCGTTCGGCCGAGACGGTCGAGCAGATCCGGCTCGATCTGAAGGATTTTTCCTTCCTCTACGAGCAGGGCGACGCGCTGGTGTTCATGGACACCGAAAGCTACGAGCAGCTCGAATTGCAAAAGGAGTTCGTCGGCGATCGCGCCGCCTTCCTGCAGGACGGCATGATGGTGACGGTCCAGCTCTATGACGAAAGGCCGATCGGCATTTCGCTGCCCGACCAGGTGACGCTGACCATCACCGAGGCCGACCCGGTGGTGAGGGGCCAGACGGCAGCCTCGTCCTACAAGCCGGCGATACTCGAAAACGGCATCCGTGTGCTGGTGCCGCCGTTCATCGGCTCGGGCGAGCGTATCATCGTCGATACCAACGAAATCACTTACGTACGCCGCGCCGACTAAGGCGTGATCCCGAAAAGTGGCAGACTTTTTGGATAGGATCACGCGTCAAAGCAGATAGGCGCAGCGACAGGAAGAAGAGCAATGGCGCGTTCCGCGATCCTCAATGTCATGGTCCAGGCCGCAATGAAGGCCGGCCGCTCGCTGTCGCGCGACTTCGGCGAAGTGCAGAACCTGCAGGTCTCGATGAAGGGGCCGGGCGACTATGTCAGCCAGGCCGACCGCAAGGCCGAAGACATCGTCTTTGCCGAACTGTCCAAGGCGCGGCCCGGCTACGCCTTCCTGATGGAGGAACGCGGCGTGATCGAGGGCGACGACGGCCAGCACCGCTGGATCGTCGATCCGCTCGACGGCACCACCAATTTCCTGCACGGCATCCCGCTGTTCGCGATCTCGATCGCGCTGGAGCGCCAAGGCCAGATCGTCGCCGGCGTCATCTACAATCCGGCGATGGACGAGCTCTACACCGCCGAGCGTGGCGGCGGCGCCTTCATGAACGATCGACGGTTGCGCGTCGCCGGCCGCACCAAGCTGGTCGATGCGGTGATCGGCTGCGGCGTGCCGCATCTCGGGCGTGGCCAGCACGGCAATTTCCTTGTCGAGTTGCGCAATGTCATGGCCGAGGTCTCGGGCGTGCGCAGCCTCGGCTCCGCCTCGCTCGATCTCGCCTACGTCGCCGCCGGCCGCATGGACGGTTTTTGGGAAATCGGCCTGTCGGCCTGGGATATTGCCGCCGGCATGTTGCTGATCCGCGAGGCGGGCGGCTTCGTCTCCGATTTTGCCGGCGGCCAGGACATGCTGACCGCCGGTTCGGTCGTTGCCGGCAACGAACTCATGCAACGCGCGCTGTTGAAGACGGTGAAGAAGCCGCTCCCAGCGCGCTGATGTAGTCGCGCCGCGCTGAAGCGCCGCAGTCGCAAAACCGCAACCAAAGCTTGAAATACTGTCCCGCGGCCGCCCAGATAAGGCGACGCAGGATCATCGATGACGAACAGCCGGCCCACATCCCAGAGCGAATTATCCCAGCTCGACATCCCCTTCATGGGGCGCTGGCATTACTCGCGCGCCGAGATCATCGCCGACGGTATCGTCCACGCCGTGGGCATCGTGCTGGCGATCGCTGCCGGCTCGACGTTGCTGGCACTGGCCGCCTATCGAACCGGCCCCGGCGAATATGTCGCCGCCGCCTTCTATGTGGTCTCGCTGCTCACCGTGCTGTCGGTTTCGCTGGCCTATAATCTGTGGCCGGTATCGTCGCCGGCGAAATGGATATTGCGGCGCTTCGACCATGCGGCGATCTACCTGCTGATCGCTGCGACCTACACGCCGTTCCTTGCCCAGCTCGGCGGCTCGCCGCTGGCTGTTTCGATGATCGTCCTGGTCTGGATCGCCGCGACGGTCGGCATCGCCATCAAGGTCTTTCTCCCCGGCCGTTTCGACCGGCTGGCAATCGTGTTCTATCTCGCCATCGGCTGGAGCGGCATCGTTCTGGTGGAGCCGCTCCTACGGACGCTGCCGGCGACATCGATCGCCCTCATCGTTGCCGGCGGCATCGTCTATTCCTGTGGCGTGATCTTCTTCGCCTGGAAAGGCCTGCGCTTCCACAATGCGCTGTGGCACGGCTTTGTCGTCACCGGCGCCGGCCTGCATCTGGCCGCCATGGTCGACTGCCTGGTCATCAACCGGCTTTGACCTCCGGTCGCGGACAGTGGCAATATTGCCAAGCGCCATTCAATTTCGTCACAATTCCGTTTAGAGTCGCAAACACAATGTGATCGGCGGCGATGGCATCGGAAACGGGGCACGGATGACTTTACTCAGATCCTTCGGCATGGGCAGGCGCTCCGACGTTCTGATCTACGACCCGCACAAATTGTCGAGCCCGCAGGTCTTTCTGCTGACCATGGTGATCTTTCTGTTCATCGTGGCCTTTATCGCCGCCATCCTGACCCGCCAGATCTCGACCGCCTTCGTCACCAATCCCGGCCTCAACGGCCTGATCATCGGCGTGCTGGCGGTCGGCATCCTGCTGGCCTTCGTCCAGGTCGGCCGGTTGTTCCGCGAGGTGCGCTGGGTCAATTCGTTCCGCGCCGGTTCCGAAACCACCGAACCCGTGCTGCTGGCGCCGATGAAGGCGATGATCGGCCGCTCCTCGACGATTGCCTTCTCGACCAGTTCGATGCGCACCATGCTGGATTCGATCGCCACCCGCCTCGACGAAAGCCGCGACACCTCGCGCTACCTTGTCGGGCTGCTGGTGTTCCTCGGCCTGCTCGGCACCTTCTGGGGCCTGCTCAACACGATCGGCTCGATCCGCGAAACCATCGAGTCGCTCGATCCCGGCACCGGCGACGCAGCGGCCGTGCTCGAATCCCTGAAGCAGGGGCTTTCCGCCCCTTTGGCCGGCATGGGCACCGCTTTCTCGTCGTCTCTGTTCGGCCTGTCCGGCTCGCTGGTGCTCGGCTTCCTCGACCTGCAGGCCGGCCGCGCCCAGACGCGCTTCTATACCGAGCTCGAGAACTGGCTGTCCTCGGTCACCGACCTGTCCTCCGACATCGTCGTTGCCGACGCGGCCAAGAGCGAACCCTCCGATGAAATCCGTCTGTTGTCGGAAAAGCTGCGCACCCTGCAGGAGAATGGCGGCGGCTCCAATCCGCGCGTCGCCACCGCCATGGCCAATCTCGCCGACGGCATTTCTGGCCTGGTCAAGAACATGCGCTCGGAACAGCAGATCATGCGCGACTGGGTCGAGGCCCAGTCCGACGAGCAGAAGGCGATGCGCAACACCCTGGAGAAGATCGCCGACGCCTTGAAGAAACCTGGAGTGCATTGACGTGGCGTTGGCACGAGGCCGGCGCTCCGACCGCCGCATCGATTACTGGCCTGGCTTCGTCGATGCGCTGTCGACGCTGCTGTTGGCGATCATGTTCCTGCTCACGGTTTTCGTGCTGGCGCAGTTCCTGCTCGGCCGCGAGATCTCCGGCAAGGACACGGTGCTCAACCGCCTCAACTCCCAGATCAATGAGTTGACCCAGCTTCTGGCGCTGGAGCGCTCGACGACGCAGGACAAGGAGGACACCCTTGCCAATTTGCAGGCCTCGCTGTCTGCATCGGAGGCGGAAAAGAGCCGGCTCGAACAATTGCTGGCGCAAGGCGCTGGCGCCGGCGACGCCGCCAACCAGCGCGCAACGGCACTTTCCGGCGAGCTCGACAGCCAGCGCCAGATCAGTCAACAGGCACTGAGCCAGGTTGAAATCCTCAACCAGCAGATCGCGGCGCTACGCAGGCAAATCGGAGCGCTCGAAGAAGCGCTCAACGTGTCCGAAACGCGCGATCGCGAGTCCAACACCAAGATTGCCGATCTCGGCCGCCGCCTCAACGTCGCGCTGGCGCAACGCGTGCAGGAACTGAACCGCTACCGCTCCGATTTCTTCGGCCGCTTACGTGAAATTCTCGCCGACCGCGAGAACATCCGCATCGTCGGCGACCGCTTCGTCTTCCAGTCGGAAGTGCTTTTCCCGACCGGCTCCGAAGTGATCAACGATGCCGGCAAGGTCGAAATGAAGAAGCTCGCCGATGCCATCATCGAATTGCAGAAGGAGATCCCGCCGGAGATCAACTGGGTGCTGCGCGTCGACGGCCACACCGACAACAAGCCGCTCTCCGGCACCGGCCGCTACCGCGACAATTGGGAATTGTCGACGGCGCGCTCGACGTCGGTGGTCAAGTTCCTGATCGAGAACGGCGTCCCGGCCAACCGGCTGGTCGCCGCCGGCTTCGGCGAATTCCAGCCGCTCGACCCCGCCGATACCGAAGAGGCGCGCAACAAGAACCGCCGCATCGAGCTGAAGCTGACCGAGCGGTGATCTGCAAGCCTTTGGCTCGTTACATGCACCGGATCGAGCCGGCTCAAGTCGGCGGCATCTAGGGCACTGGTGCGGCAGCGGCAAGAGCTGAAAAAATTACCTTTTTTTAATTACACTTTGCCACCACCACCTTTTAGCCTTGGTCATGGGCCGAGAACCGCCGGCGGTGGAACCGCTCATCGCGACGCGACGGAACCTGACGGCCCGCGGCCGGAAGGCGGGCCCCTCCCAACCACCGCCTTCCCCAGTAAAGGAGACGCAACCATGCGCTTCTTCGCTCCCAGGAACCTCAGGACTGCTACGCTCGCCACACTTCTCCTCGCCGTTCCGTTTGCTGGCGCTTACGCCGGCCCGCGTGTGACGGCCTTGATCAATCAGATCCAGAGCGTGGAGACGGGTATCCAGGGCGCCATCCGGGCGAACAAGCTCGAGCCGGGCGAGGCGCGTGACTTGCGCACGCAGGTCGCTCAACTCGATCGGGCCGCCCAGAGGGCCGCGCGCGATGGAACGATGCCGAGCACGCAATATCAGCAGTTGCTGGCGCAGCTCGACGATGTCAGCCAAAAGCTACGCGCTGATACCGGCAGTGCCTTCCTCATCGGCAACGGCGGCGATGGCGGATACTATCCTAACGGCTACGGCCCAAACTATCCAGGCGGCTGAGATCGGCCGCAGCGCCCGGCGCTGTGGCAATTGATTTTGCGTATGATCCTTTTCCAGTTTTCGGTTCAGGGATCATGCGCTAGCCCAACGCCAGCGCAATCAGCGCCAGCATTGCCGGCACTGTCTGGATGAACAGGATTTTACGGCCCACCGTCGCCGCGCCGTAGAGACCGGCGACGGCGACGCAGAGCAGGAAGAAGACTTTGAACTGGAAACCGGCTTCGCCGAGGTAAAGCCCCCAGATCAGCCCGGCTGCGAGAAAACCGTTGTAAAGTCCCTGATTGGCCGCAAGCACTTTCGAGGCACTGGCGAATTCCGGCGTCAGCTTGAATACCATGTGGCCGCGCGGCGTGTCCCACAGCACCGTCTCCAGATAGACGATGCAGAGGTGGATCACGGCCACCAGCCCGACCAGCACATTGGCGATCATATCTCGTCTCCCCCATTGCGGTCTGCCGCCGCCGACGACATTGATCACGCACGCCACGCTTCCGCAAGATGCCGTTCGGCCGTTGCGGCCGGCAGTCAATGCATCGGTCGCAGACGGTCTTCAGGGGTTGCCAACACTTTTGCGTTGGTATCTTTTCCCGCCGTCAAATCAGCGGAACCCACCATGTCCTTTCAAAAACTCGACGACCTCGGCCACAAGCTCGAAGCGCTGGAACATGCCCTCGCCATTCTCGGCGCCGACGAGGCGACCCATATGGCGGTCGGCGGCGGCGAGAAGCGCGCCGAGGCGATGTCGGCGCTTGCCGGCATGCACCACACCCAGGCGACTGCGCCGGAGATTGCCGACTGGATCGCGGCGGCCGAGCAGGAGGCGTTGAACGAAGAGCAGCAGGCCGCGGTCAGGGAATTCCGCCGGCAATACACCAACCTGACCTGCCTGCCGGTCGAGTTCGTCGAGCGCCAGACGACTGTACGCATGCGCTCCGAGCAGCTCTGGCGCGACCTGCGCGCCAAGAACGACTGGGCCGGCTTCCTGCCGGCACTCGAAGGCGTCGTGGCGCTGGTCCGCGAGGAGGCGACACTTCGCGCCGAGGTGCTCGGGCTCGAGCCTTACGACGCGCTGATGGAGCAATATGACCCGGGCAATCGCACCGCCGACATCACGCCGGTGTTTGCCGAGTTGAAGGCCTTCCTGAAAGGCTTCGTACCGGAGGCACTGGCCGTGCAGGAAGAGCGGCTGGCGAAACATCCGCTAAAGCCGCTTTCCGGCAGCTACCCCTTGGACAAGCAGCGCGAGCTTGGCCTCGCCATGATGGCGGCAGTCGGCTTCGACCTCACCCACGGCTCGCTGTCGGTTTCGCACCATCCCTTCTGCGGCGGCGTGCCGAGCGACGTGCGCATCACCACCCGCTACAAGACCTCGGATTTCCTGTCGGCGTTGATGGGCGTGCTGCACGAGACCGGCCATGCGCTGTACGAGCAGAACCTGCCGAAGGCGTGGGCACACTGGCCGCTCGGCAGAGCGCGCGGCATGGCGGTGCATGAAAGCCAGAGCCTGTTCGTCGAAAAGCAGATCGGCCGCAATCCAGAATTCTGGCGCTGGGCGCTGCCGGTGGTCGAAAGGCACCTCGGCGAGAGCTGGACGATCGACGACATCCTGCCGCATGTGCACCGGGTCGAGCGCGGCCTGATCCGCGTCGATGCCGACGAGGTCACCTATCCGCTGCACATCATCCTGCGCTACGAGCTGGAGCAGGAGCTTGTCTCGGGGCGGCTTGAGGCAGCCGACCTGCCCGAGGCCTGGGATGCCAAGATGCGCGATTATCTCGGCCTGTCGACATCAGACAATCCGGCTGATGGTCCGATGCAGGACGTCCACTGGCCGGGCGCCGCCTTTGGCTATTTCCCTTCCTATACGCTGGGCGCCATGATGGCGGCGCAGCAATGGGCGGCACTGACCAGAGATCATCCTTCAGCCGACGAAGACCTCGCCAAGGGAGATTTCGCCGCGATCAACGACTGGCGCCGCAAAAGGATCTGGTCGCAAGGCTCGCGCTGGTCGACGCCGGAACTGCTCGAACGCGCCACGGGCGAAAAGCTCAATGCCGTGCATTTCACCGATCATCTGAAGAAGCGGTACGGTAACTGAGTCGCTTCGTCTGTTCCTGGTTCTTGCTGCGGTGACTGCAGAAATCCGCGAAACTGGCCTTTACTTTGGCAGGAAAGCCTCTGAAAAAGGAGTTCTTCCAAGTTGGGCGAGCGTAGATGTCTGCCTGTTACAGTTTTCGTAGGATGAAGTCTTTCTGGCCCCGCTTGGTATTTTTCATCTTGTTGATCGGCCTGAGTTCTCCGGCCATGTCCGACGACATGGTTCTCAAGGGCCCCGCGGAAAGCTGGGTAATGCAGGTTGATATTCCGGCTGCCGATCCCACCCGATCGGATCAAATCAAGAATGGCGTTTCATGGCTGCTCTCGGACGACCAGATCAAGCATCGCGCCGGCGGCTATGTCGAGTACTCGCGCACAGTCTATAAAATCGTTGACCGTCCCGGGCTGGATCGGGGCGCGAGTATCGATCTGCAATTCGATCCGTCCCGGCACAAGGTCACGCTCAACTATCTTCACATCATCCGCGACGGCGCCGTTTTGGACCGGCTGGAAGACGTCGAATTCGACATCTTCCGCAGGGAAAGAGATGCCGAGAAAGGCGTCTTCGACGGCTGGCTGACAGCACATGTCAACATCGATGACGTGCGCGCCGGCGACATCGTTGATTACGGATCGACCTATGAGATAACGCCGCTCGTTGGCAAGGATCTCTTCTTCAAGAATTTCTCCACCGAATGGGAAGAGCCGGTAGCGCTTATCCGCACGAGCATCATTTGGCCTTCGGGCCAGCCGCTCGAGACCAAGACAAGGGGGACCCAACTCAAGCCTTCGATCTCGTCGACAGGGCCGGACACGACCTATCTGTGGGAAATTCCAAACCCGAAACCGGTCAATGTCGAGGACAACCTGCCCGTGACATATCCAGGCTGGGGCTCTATCGATGTCGCATCGACCGCGAATTGGCAAAGTGTGGTCGATGCTGTTGCGCCCTATTACAAGCCAGCGACCGTTTTTCCCTCGGCTTTTGCCGCAAAGCTCGACGACATCGCACTGCGGCATCCAGTGCCCGAAGACCGGATGGTCGAGGCAATGCGGTTGGTGCAGGACCAGATCCGCTATGTAAGCCTGTCGATGGGTGCCGGTTCCTACATTCCGCGTGATCCCGCGACCGTCATCCTGAGCGGGTTTGGTGACTGCAAGGACAAGGCACTGCTGCTGGTTTCTTCGCTTGTGCGGCTTGGCATTGCTGCCGAGGTTGCCCTGGCCGATCTCGACGAAGGGCGGGCCCTGGACCAGCATCTGCCGGCGCTTCGCGATTTCGACCATGCCATCGTCAAGGCGAGGATCGGAACAAAGACATATTGGCTGGATGCTACCGACTATCTTCAGGGCGGCAAGGCGCCCAATCTCGCACAGTCGGACTACGGCTTCGCGCTGCCGCTTTCCAGCACCGGCGGATTGGAGAAGATGCCGAGTCCTGTGCTTACCAGCCCATCGATCCAGATCGCCGAGGACTTCGATTTTCCGCGGAAACCGGGCGATCCCCTCGTGCTGACGGTCTTCTCGACATATCAGGACGCCGATGCCGATTGGATGCGCGGCAATTTGGCCAGCCGGTCGCTGAGCGAGGTGTCGGACGCCTACCTGAAATACTACAACAAGCAATATCCGGGCATCCAAACCGTCGCCAAGCCGGAAATCGTGGATCGCCGCGACGACAACATAGTGAGCGTGAAGGAAAGTTATCGCTTGCCGGCAGAGGCGCTGGCGGCCAACGATCTGGCAAAGAATTTCCCGATCCGCGCGGCCGATCTCGGCAACAACTCTCTTCCAACCCCGACAATCGTCGACCGAACCGGGCCAGTCTCCATCGGCCCCCAGTTCTACCGGCGTCACAAGATAACGGTGCGCAACCTCAAGGCGAGGTTTTCCGGCGAGTCGATGAAAAACGTCGTGACGCCCTATCTGTCTCTCAAGGCGTCCTGGTCCAACACGCCCACCGAATTTCAAGTCGAATGGAACTTTCAGAGCCTGGCAACTGAAGTGCCGGCCAAGGCGATTGCCGACTATCTGAAAACCGTCGATGACGTCGCGGACGAAATCCGGTGGCAGTACGATTTTACCTATGAAGAGCCGCCTGCCGATGTGCAGCTCAGCGATCCGGCAAAGGAGCAGCGACAGACCGTCGCCAGCATGCTTTTGTTGTCGTTGCTTGTCGGCGTTCCCCTGTTCATCGCCTATCGACGCGGCAAACGCCGAGCTTTCGGTAGCTGAAGAATCCCAGCGGTCGCTGGGGGACCTACTCGGCCGCGCCCCTGAAGGCATTCGCCCCGGTTTCGAACTGCAGCTTGGCCAGCCGCGCATAGATGCCGCCCTTGGCGACCAGGCTCTGATGCGTGCCTTCCTCGACGATGCGGCCGCCATCCATGACCAGGATGCGATCGGCCTTCAGCACGGTTGCCAGCCGATGGGCGATGACGATCGTGGTACGCCCATGCATCAGCCGGTCGAGCGCCGTCTGCACCAGCGTCTCGCTTTCGGCATCGAGTGCCGAGGTCGCCTCGTCGAGCAGAAGGATCGGCGCATCGCGCAAAATGGCGCGGGCGATCGCCACGCGCTGGCGCTGGCCGCCCGACAGCGTCACCCCGCGCTCGCCGACCTGGCTGTCATAGCCCTTTTCGAGTTTCAGGATGAACTCGTCGGCAAGCGCGTCTTTCGCCGCCGCCTCGATCTCGGCCTGGCTGGCGCCAGGCCGGCCAAAGCCGATATTGTCGCGCGCGCTTGCGGCAAAGATGGTGACATCCTGCGGCACGATGGCTATGCGCGCGCGGATCGCGGCCGGATCGGCCTCGCGCAGATCGACTCCGTCGATGACGATCCTGCCGGCTTCCGGATCGTAGAAGCGCAGAAGCAGCGAAAACACGGTGCTCTTGCCGGCGCCGGATGGTCCGACGATCGCCACCGTCTCGCCGGGTTTGACCTGAAAGCTGAGGCCATGGACGGCGGCGTGGTCGGGCCGGGCCGGATAGGAGAAGGAGACATCGTCGAAGCTGATCGCGCCTCTCGCCTTTGCCGGCAGCGGCTTCGGATCGGCGGGCGCCTGGATCGCGGGTTTCTCGGCCAGGATCTCGGTCAGCCGTTCGGCAGCGCCTGCTGCCTGGGACAGTTCGCCCCAGACCTCCGACAAGGCGCCGAGCGCGCCAGCAGCGAACACCGAATAGAGCAGGAATTGGCCAAGCGTACCTGGCGACAGCGTGCCGTCGAGCACGTCGCGCGAACCGAACCACAGCACCGCCACCACCGAGGAAAAGATCATGAAGATGGCGAAGAAGGTGAGAAAGGAGCGGGCAAAGATCGAGGCCCGCGCCGCTTCGAACGCTGCTTCCACGGCGGATGAAAAATACCCGGTGACAAGCTTCTCGTTGGTGAAGGCCTGCAGGGTGCGGACCGCGCCGATCTGCTCGCTGGCATAGGCGGTGGCATTGGCCAGAGTATCCTGCGCCAGCCGTGACTTGCGCCGCACCGAGCGGCCGAAGGCGACCAGCGGCAGCACGATTAACGGAATGGCCGCGATGACCAGGCCGGACAGTTTTGGGCTGGTGAAGACCATCATCGCCACGGCGCCAAGGCCGAGGATGACGTTGCGCAAAGCCACCGAGGCGGTAGCACCCACGGCCGATTTGACCTGTGTCGTGTCGGCGGCGAGCCGCGAGACGATCTCGCCCGACTGGGCCGTGTCGAAGAAGGAGGGCGACAGCGTCGTGACGTGGGCAAAGACATCGCGGCGGATATCGGCAACGACGCGCTCGCCCAGCGTGATGACGAAATAGTAGCGGCTGGCAGACGCCGCCGCCAGCACGGCGGCCATCACCACCAGCATGGCGAAATATTCGGCAATGAAGCTGGAATCGGAAGCGGAAAAGCCGTGATCGATCATCCGCCGCACGGCCAGTGGCAGCGCCAGCGTCGTCGCCGCCGCGACGGCCAGCGAGATGATCGCGCCGATGACCATTTTGCGGTAATGGGTGATGTAGGGAAACAGGCGCTGCAGCGGCCTCAGCGAGCGCCTGCGCTCGTCTGCATCGCCGCTGATGTTCGCCATGACCGTGTCCTTTGGCCTTTTGAGGTTTGCGCCATCAATATGCGCTTGCCGCGGCCTTGTGATTCAATTCCGGCTGATGTATAGGCTCGCCGACCGTTTTAGAAGCCGTGGCTCCTCAATAGCTGCGGCTTCGAGTTTTAAAAAGGGGCGCATCGACGCAGGCTTCAGCCCGTCGGCAGCACCCGGCAAGCCAGGAACAGAACCATGAAGACCGACATCCATCCCGACTACCACACCATCAAGGTCGTCATGACCGACGGCACCGAATACATGACCCGTTCGACCTGGGGCAAGGAAGGCGATACGATGAACCTCGATATCGACCCGACGACCCATCCGGCCTGGACCGGCGGCCAGCAGACCCTGCTCGACCGCGGCGGCCGCCTGTCGAAGTTCAAGAAGCGCTTCGAAGGTTTTGGCCTGTAAGGTCGAAGAACGCTCAAGCCGTATTGGCTGCCTGCAGATAAAAAACCCGCCCTTGTGGCGGGTTTTTTATTCAGCGGATCGTCGCGCGAACGAAATCGCCCTTGATGACGATCGAGGGTTTGGCGCCGGCGGTGTTGGGAAGCGAACTGTCGACGAAGGACGCCAATGCTGTCACCGAATAGCTGATCGGAACCTGCTGGCCGAAGGACAGCGTGGCATCCAGCGCCTTGCCGGCAATCGCGATGTTTTCGTCCTGCCGGATGCTGCCATAGAAGAGATTGACCTTCAGCGCCTCGCCCTTGAGATCGATGCTCGAAGCATGCCCGTCGAGTGAAACATCGGCGGCCTTGCCGGCGATGGCGATAGTAGAGAAATTCCCCGCCGTGTTGGCTTGCAGCGCCGCCTGGTCGATCGACACGGAACTCTCGGGTTGGATGTTGGCGTTGATCTCGACCACGCAGTCCGAAGGATCCAGCCACGAGGAGGGAGCAACATCGATGCGTAGCGTCGAGGCCACCAGCTTCATGTCGCTGGCGGAACGGCAGTCACTGGCGAACCAACTCGAATACCAGCTCGCAAACCAGCCTTCACGGCGGCCGCTGATCGTCGCGTGGTAGGGTGCCGCGGACGAAGTGGTGAGCTTGACGGAACTGGCTTCGCCGGTGATGACGACGGCGCTCACCCCGACGAGATCGAGCGTCTTGGAGGCCTCACCGGTCGCCGGCGATGCCAGGGCAACGCCGGCAAAAGGCAGCAAGACGAGAATTGCGGATTTCATCATTGTCTCCGATCATGTTGGGCGGTCGCGACTGGACCGTGGCGTTGTCGAGATGATCTGAAACGTCGATTTCCGCGACCTTGATCGCGATCCGGGACGACCGCGAACGCAATCCGGGTCATTGTCGGCCGCTGCCCGCTTTGGAACCACGCTTGCGATCATGATCTTCATTCCCCTGCCATTCGTCGTTGCCCTGTTGCTGGTCATCCTGCTCGTGCAGATGGTCCGCCGAAACGAGGCCGATCTGCGTGAAAACATCGCCTTCATGCTGCTGATCGCCGCCTATGCCTTGCAGTCGGTGCTGATCGGCATTCGCTGGGGTTATGATGTCAGGGCAATCATGCCGTTCCAGTCGGTCCTGGCGACACTGATCGCACCCCTTGCCTGGATAGCCTTCAGCGGTTTGACAAAGGAACCGTCCGCGCATCGCCTGGCATCACTCTGGCCGCATTTGCTGCCGGCCTGCCTGGTTGTCCTGCTCCTGATCTTCTGGCGCGAGCCGGTCGGGCCGGTGATCATCCTCGTTTTCCTGTCCTATGGCGCCGCCCTTCTTTGGCTAGCGCTGGCCGGTCCGGATGTTCTTGTCGAATCGCGTCTCGACGGCGTCCTGCGGTCCTACCGATCGCTGTTGGTGACGGCGCTGGCGATCCTTGCATCGCCGGTCACCGACATCATCATCAGCTTCGACCTCGAATGGACAGGTGGCACTCATTCCGGCGCGGTGATTGCCGCCGCCAACGTCCTAGCGCTGATGCTGCTCGGCAGCGCGGCCGCTGTTGCCAGCGAAACCGCTGCTTCCGACGAAGAGGAAGAGGATGTGTCGCACGCCCAAACCACGCCACGGGTGACCAGCGAAGATTCCGCGGTCGCGGCGGCGGTCGACGCGCTGATGACATCGAAATATCTCTACAAGGATGTCGATCTCAACCTCGGGCGCATCGCCAGGCGGCTCGGCCTCCCCGCACGGCAAGTGTCATCGGCGGTCAATCGCGTCCACGGATCGAGCGTATCCCAATACGTCAACGGCAGGAGGATCGATGAGGCCCGCCGCTTGCTCGCGGCGACCGACGAACCGATCACCCGCATCATGCTCGACGCCGGTTTCCTCAGCAAATCGAACTTCAACCGTGAGTTCCTGCGCATCACCGGCCTGAGCCCGAAGGCGTGGCGGCGGAAGTATCGGCCGCCGAAGGGCACGATGCCGGCCATCTCCTTGCCAGGCAAGGGAAAATGAATGCGCGCGGCGCCGGTCAAGCGCCGAGCAACTCTCGCAGAGCCATCCGCTTGTAGGCCGCAACCAGCCTGTCACCCTCTTGCCGGTCGACCGAAATCGCAAGCCGCATTGCGGCCTCGCCCATCTGCCAGATGAGAAATGCCGTGGTTTCCAGCGCTTCCGGATCGGCGGACGGCCGCAACCGCTTCAGCACCGTGGTGAGGAATTCGGCGTTGGCCCGGCTGTCGGCAAGCTCAAGCTCGCGCAATGCTTTGTCGGCCTGTGTCCCCGACCAGATGTCGCGCATCACCGGCTCGGCCAGGAATAACCGGTAGTAGATATCCACCAGCTCCGAAAACGCCTGGCGCAAGCCGTCGGCGTCACTGACGTCGGCGAGTGCCGCCGCGATGCAGGCCTGGCTTTCGGCGGTGTAGCGTTCGGCCAGCGCCCAAATGATTGCCCGCTTGTCCGGGAAGAACTGGTAGAGCGAGCCGATCGACACGCCAGCCCTCTCGGCCACCTCGCCCATGCGCATCGCATCGCTGCCTTGCTCGGCGATCAGCGCCGACGCTGCGGCCAGCATGCGCTCGACCCGCTCGCGGCTACGCTGCTGGCTCGGCGTTCGGCGCGGCGATGCGATCTGGCCATCCTGTGAATCCGATACGGCAGAGCCTTCCATCACTGTCTCCAGGCGAACAATCAACAAATTGGCTTGACTCGCAAAATACGAGGGTTTATCACGTTTGGCAAATGTGAGGATTGCTCACATTTGCAAACTGAGGAAAATCGACATGAACCCTACTGTAACGAAACCAACTTTGATCCTCGGCGGCACCGGCAAGACCGGCCGCCGTCTCACCGAGCGGCTGACGGCGCGGGGCCTGCCGGTGCAGATCGGCTCGCGCTCGGGTACGCCGCCCTTCGACTGGGAAAATAGCACGACCTGGGAGCCCGCACTTGATGGTGTCGGCGCCGTCTACATCAGCTACTATCCTGATCTTGCGGTGCCCGGCGCGGCCGACACCGTCGGCGCCTTCTCTCGTCTTGCCGTGGAGTGTGGTGTGCGTCGGCTGGTACTGCTGTCGGGGCGCGGCGAAACGGAAGCACAGCGCGCCGAAGAGATGCTCAAAGCTTCAGGCGCCGATTGGACGATCCTGCGCTGCGCCTGGTTTTCCCAGAACTTCAGTGAAGGCTTCCTCGTCGAATCTTTGCAGGAGGGCGAGGTGGCGTTGCCTGTCGGTAGTGTGGGCGAACCATTTGTGGATGCCGACGATATCGCGGAGGCCGCCTTTACCGTGCTAACCCAGCAAGGACATGTCGGAGAGCTCTATGAGCTGACCGGGCCGCGGCTGCTGAGCTTTGCCGACGCGGTCGCCGAGATCGGCAGGGCCGCCGGCCGCGACATTCGTTTCAAGCGGGTTTCCTATGCCGAGTTCACCACCGCCATCGCCGAGCACGAGTTGCCGGCAGAGTTCGCCTGGCTGCTCAACGAGCTGTTCACCGAAGTGCTCGACGGCCGCAACGAAACGCTGACCGACGGCGTCCAGCGCGTGCTCGGCCGCGCCCCAAAAGACTTTTCCACCTACGCAACCGAAACCGCCGCCACGGGCATCTGGAGTGACTGACATGATCATGAAACTGCTTCCCACCCTCACCTTCGTCGCTGCCATTGGCTCAGGCGTTGTCGGCGGCGTTTTCTTCGCCTTCTCCAACTTTATCATGCCGGCGCTCGCCCGCTTGCCTGCCGGAGGCGGCATCGCCGCCATGAATTCGATCAACATCACCGTGATTACGCCGGCATTCATGACCGCGCTATTCGGCACCGGGCTGGTCTGTCTTGTGCTTGCCGCCGGCGCTCTTATCGGCTGGAGCCAGCCGGGCGCGTTCTGGCTTCTCGCCGGCGCCCTGATCTATCTCGTCGGCAACCCGATCGTGACGATGATGTTCAACGTGCCGCTCAACAACGCCCTGGCCGCCGTCGATCCGGCAAGCGCCAACGGCGCCGCGGTATGGGCCACTTATCTCAAGGACTGGGTGATGTGGAACCATGTCCGCACCATCACCGCCATCGTGGCGCTGGGCTGTTTTATCTTCGCGTGGCGGTGAATGCCGGGGCAAGAAGACCCTCAGGCAGGGTCCTTCGACTTATGACCCTTGCGATCGGCATGGCCGAGATCGCGATCCGGATCGATGACGTCGCGAACCAGTTGCTTGAGTTTTGCGGCGTCGGGAAAACCGCCGTCACGTTTGCGGTCCCAGACCAGCGTGTCATTGCAGGAAATGGTGAAGATGCCGCCGGTGCCGGGCACCAGCGCCACTTCGCCGAGATCGGTGCCGAAGGTGGACAGCAGCTCCTGCGCCATCCAGCCGGCCCTGAGCAGCCACAGGCACTGCGTGCAATAGGTGATGCGGACTGTAGGCAGCGCGTGTTGGGTCATGCCGCGCTGAGCTTCGCCAAGGTCTCCTCGTCGACCTCGAAATTGGCGTAGACGCTCTGCACGTCGTCGTCATCTTCAAGCGTCGCGACCAGCTTCATCAGCGATTGTGCCCGCTCCTCGTCGACCGCGATATTGGTCTGCGGCTTCCAGATCGGCTTCACCGATTCAGCCTCGCCGAGCGCGCCTTCCAGCGCCTTCGACACCTCGCCGAGATTCTCGAAGGCGCAGTAGATCGTGTGGCCTTCCTCGTCCGACTGGACGTCGTCGGCGCCGGCCTCGATCGCCGCGTCCATCACCTTTTCGGCGCTGCCGGCCGATGCCGGATAGTAGATCTCGCCGACGCGGTCCCACATGAACGACACCGAGCCGGTCTCGCCCATCGCCCCGCCGGCCTTGGTGAAGGCAGCGCGCACATTCGACGCCGAGCGGTTGCGGTTATCGGTCAGCGCCTCGACGATCAGCGCGACGCCGCCCGGCCCATAACCCTCGTAGCGCACGGCCTCGTAGGTCTCGGCATCGCCCATCGACGCCTTGTTGATGGCGCGCTGGATGTTGTCCTTCGGCATCGACACCGCCTTGGCGTTCTGCACCGCAAGGCGCAGGCGAGGGTTCATCGATGGATCGGGCGTGCCGCTCTTGGCGGCGACGGTGATTTCGCGCGCCAGCTTGGAAAACATTTTCGATCGCACCGCATCCTGACGGCCCTTGCGGTGCATGATGTTCTTGAACTGTGAATGGCCAGCCATGGCACTCCTGTCGTCTTCTCGGCTAGAGCATCCGCGGCCTGGTGAACCACCCGGCGCCTTGCAAAATGCTCGAATTCAAAATCTCAGAACGTCCTGCTGCGTCCGGACGGACGTACGGCGCTCTATGTCGGAATGGCCGGCTTATAGATAAATCGGCTCAATTCGTCCAGCCGCGCCGTGGCAGACGACACGCAAGGGCTTGAGACCCGAAAAAGGCAGGCTTCGGCGGCCGTTCACCCCTCCAGATCGGACTTCAGCCGGTCGAGAATGCTGATCGCGTGCGTGGCATACTGGCTGATCCAGCGGTCGTGGATGTGCTTGATCGGCAGCGCGTTGAGATGGTTCCAACGCTCGCGGCCCTCGCGCCGCGCCACGACCATGTCTGCCTCCTCCAGCACTTTCAGATGCAGCATGATCGTGCAGCGGTCCATGTCGGGGAAGGCATCGCACAACATGCCGGTGGTCTGCGGCGCATCCTTCAGCCGGTCCAGCAACTCACGCCGGCGCGGATGCGCCAGCGCCTTGAAAACATTGTCGTCCTGCGAATGGCTTGACATGTTATGTTTCTATAACATATCGTTGAACCCTTCAAGGAAGGAGCTGTGGATATGTCTCTTGGATTCAGGGTTTCCGGCCGCATTGGCAAGCCGGTCGCCGAAGTCTTCGACGCGGTCGTCAATCCGAAGAAGCTTAGCGGCTATTTCACTACGATCGGCGGCGCCAGCGCGCCGCTGGTGGCTGGTGCCGGTGTTGTCTGGTGGGGCAAGGTCCCCGTCGAGGTCGACGAAGTGATCAAGGACAGCCGCATCGTGCTGCACTGGGACGCCTCCGATGCCGACGGCAAGCCAGCCTACAAGACCCGCATCGAGATGAATTTCGAACCGCTCGATGATGGCGGCACCTTTGTCACCATCGCCGAGACCGGCTGGCGCGAGGACGCGGTCGGCCTGAAGAAGTCCTATCTCAATTGCGAGGGCTGGTCGCAGATGCTGGCCTGCATGAAGGCCTATGTCGAATACGGCATCAATCTGCGCGACGGCTATTACCGCAGCGAGATGAAGGGCGAGCCGGCCAACGAGAACAACATCTGAAAAACCACCAAGATGACGGAGGCCTGCGATGAAGCAAGTGACGCCATTTCTGATGTTCGAGGGCAAGGCCGAAGAGGCAATGACCTTCTATTGCGAGACGATCCCCGACAGCAGCGTCCTTGACGTCACACGTTACGGCTCCGGCGAAGACGGCCCGGAAGGGGCGGTCAAGCTGGCGCGCGTGTCCATAAGCGGTCTGGAAGTGATGGTCTACAACAGCCCCGTGCACCATGCCTTCACATTCACGCCGTCGGTCTCGCTGTATGTGGATTGCTCCACGGAGGCAGAGCTGAACGGCATTGTCGAGGCCCTGGCCAAGCACGGCAAATTTCTGATGCCGCTGGACAATTATGGTTTCAGCCGCCGGTTTGCATGGCTCAACGACAGGTTCGGAGTCTCCTGGCAAATCAATTTGGCATAGCGGGTTCTGGACCGAACCGGCCAATCGAACCTGAACACGGGAATGGAGCCAGCAAATGACCGCGAAGATCAGCGGCGGCATCAACATCGCCATGAAAGTGCCGCCACATCAATACCAGGCAACGATCGCCTTCTATCGCGACGTCATCGGCCTGAAGCCATTCACGGCCAAGGCGCCCGCTATCGGCTTTGAACTCGGTCCCAATCGCCTGTGGATCGACGAGGCGCCGATGCTTAGTCAGGCCGAGGTCTGGCTGGAACTGTTCACCGATGATTTTCCAGGCGCGGCGGACCATCTCGCCAGGGCCGGCGTCGTGCGCTGCGACGCCATCGAGGCACTGGGTGAAGGCTTTCGCGGCGGCTGGATCACCAACCCGGCCAACATCATTCACCTCGTGCGCGAACCCGATGCTTGGTGAACCGGGGCGGCGCCGTGGAAAGGAGGACGCTATGGAAATCCATGAAACACCGACCGCCGAAGCCGGCATGCTGATAAGGCGGCCGGTCGCCGACGTGTTCGAAGCTATCGTTGATCCGGCGATCACGACAAAATTCTGGTTCACCCACGGCAGCGACAGGCTGGACAGCGGCAAGGAAATCCATTGGGAATGGCGCATGTATGGCGTCTCGACGACGGTAACGGTCAGCGAGATCGTGCCGAACGAGAAGATCGTCATGCAATGGAGCGATCCGCCGACCACGGTGGTGTGGACCTTGACCGAGATGCCGGGCGGCACGACCTTTCTCGAGGTCCGCAATTTCGGCTTTGCCGGCAGCCCCGATGAGCAGGTCAAGCAGGCGATCGACTCGACCGGCGGTTTTGCGCTGGTGCTCGCCGGCGCCAAGGCGTGGCTCGAGCAAGGCCTGACGCTTGGCCTGACCGGCGACCGCCATCCGAAGGGTTTGCCGGGGCATTAGGTCAACCGCGGTGGGCCATCCTCAGTGCCCGCCGCCCTTTGCCTTCTTCCGCCGCCGGGCCAGCATGTTGAGCCCTTCGACCAGTGCCGAAAAACCCATGGCAGCGTAGATGTAGCCCTTCGGAACGTGGTAACCCATGCCGTCGGCGATCAGCGTCATGCCGATCATCAGCAGGAAGCCGAGCGCCAGCATGACGATGCTGGGGTTCCTGGCGATGAAATCGGCCAGCGGCCCGGCCGCCAGCATCATCACGCTCACCGCCACGATCACCGCGATGTACATGATCGCGATTTCGTCGGTCATGCCGACCGCGGTGATGATTGAGTCGATCGAGAAGACGAGGTCGAGCAGCAATATCTGGAAGATGGCGCCGGCCAGCGAAAGCTGCAGCGTTTCGCCCATCATCGTGTCCTGGTGATCATCGAGATCGACCGTGTGGTGGATCTCCTTGGTCGCCTTCCAGACGAGGAACAGGCCGCCGGCAATCAGGATCAGGTCGCGCCATGAAAAGCCGTGGCCGAAGGCGGTGAATATCGGCATCGTCAACTGGACGATGATCGAGATGGTGGCCAGCAGGATCAGCCGCATCACCAGCGCGGCGGAGATGCCGAGCCGCCGGGCGCGGGCTCGCTGCGCTACCGGCAATTTGTTGGTCAAAATCGAGATGAAGATCAGATTGTCGATGCCGAGCACGACCTCCAGCACGATCAGCGTCAGCAGCGCGACCCATGCCGTCGGGTCGGAGACAAAGGCGAAATGCGGCGCCAGGAATTCGACTAGCTGCATGGAGGTCGTCCCCTCTACGATCTAGAGCAGTTTCGCCGGCAATTGGGTATTGCAAGCGTCCATATCAATGTCACGACCAGAAGGAAGGAGCCGTTTCCTCCAGCCGCGGGCCGCGGCGAAACGGCGCGATCCGTTCAGTCAGGCCGCTACGGTCGGAAATGTCGACGCCGAGGCCGCACAATGTCGCCGGTCCGGTCGACGCCTCGAAACGGCCTTTCGGCACCTTGGACAAAAACCGGTTGAGCGGCTCCTCCTTGTCCATGCCGAGCGAGGAATCGTAATCGCCGCACATGCCGGCATCGGAAATATAACCGGTGCCGCCATTGAGGATCTGGTGATCGCCGGTCGGCTGATGCGTGTGGGTGCCGACAACAAGGCTGGCACGGCCGTCGACGAAATGGGCGAAGCACATTTTTTCCGAGGTCGCCTCGGCATGGAAATCGATGACGATCGCATCGGCCTGCTCGCCAAGCGGACAAGCGGCAAGTTCGCGCTCGCCGGCCTGGAACGGATCGTCGAGCTCGGGATGCATGAACACCCGGCCCATGATGTTGGCGACCAGCACGCGCGCGCCGTTCCTGGCGATGTAGACGCCTGAGCCGCGCCCCGGCGTGCCTTTCGGGAAGTTGGACGGACGCAGGAAGCGTTCCTCGCGCGGCGCGAAAATCAGCGCATCGCGTTGGTCCCAGACATGGTTGCCGGTGGTGACGACATCGGCGCCGGCCGAGATCGTCTCGCGAAAAATCTCCTCGGTGATGCCGAAGCCGCCGGCGGCGTTCTCGCCATTGACGATGACGAAGTCGAGTTTGAAATCCGAGATCAGGCCGGGCAGTTGTTCCCACACCGCCGTACGTCCTGTCTTGCCGACCATGTCGCCGAGAAAGAGAAGTCTCATATAAGCGTGATCCTGAACTGAAGGTCAGCGAAGCAAAAAGCTGCATGACTTTCGGAAAAGACCATGCGTCCAGGAACTTATCTACAATTTCGGCGCGAACAGGCGCAACCCGCTCTCGGTGAGTATTTCCGGAATGATCACGTCATGCGGCTCGTCCGGCACCAGGGCCACCTCCTGGCAGTCGAAGGCAATGCCGATCAGCCGCGGCTGCTGTCCGTTGTCGGCCAGCCGCGCGATCGCCCGGTCGTAATAGCCGGCGCCGTAACCGATGCGGTGGCCGCGCGCATCGAAGGCGGCAAGCGGCACCAGCATCACCTGCGGATCGAGTACCTCGGCTTCCTCATGCGGCCCGACGGTGCCGAAGCCCATGTCGATCATTGGCGCGCCGCGCACCAGTTCGCGAAAAACGATGGTGGTCTTGTCGAGAATGGCCGGCAGGCAGAGCCTCGCGCCCTTCTCGCGCAAGGCAAACATCAGCGGCCGGACGTCGACTTCCGAGCGCATCGGCCAGAAGCCTGAGACGATCTGGCCCGGCTCGACGGTGATCCGGTCGCGCGCCGTCTCGGCCATTTCGAGTGCTGCCTCTACCCGCCAGAACGGATCGAGCGCGTCGCGGCGCCCGAGGGCTTCGTTGCGGAGATTTTTTTTCAGGTCTTTTCGGAAGGTCATGGAGCCAGGATAGAAAAAGTCGGATCTGGACGGGGTTTTGGGAGCGACGTTTCCTACCGCATGGCCCACTGAAATGTGAGTGACGATCCACACAACCGGTGGAGAGAGCGATCCCGGGAACCTACAAAGTAGGTGGGCGCCGTATGAGAAAACCCACGGGTCTTCCCAGGGACAGCTCCCTAGGGATCATTAAGGCCCCGGGGAAAATGTTCTCCTGCCGGGAAGCGCAGACCGTCCCCGCCAATATAGGCAGACGGCAGGCCCAGCGCCAGAGAGACGACACGCTTCGAGTCTTAAATCGACGCAGAACCCCTCAACGAGGTCAGCGCCGGCAAGATCCCCGCTTCGCCAGCAGCGCCTTGCACAGCGAAGGCCGCGTCCTTAGGGTCGCGCGATGAACCCGGGAGCAAAAATGCGTTTCGAAGGCACGGCAGCCTATGTTGCCGACAAGGATCTGATGGTGGCGGTCAACGCGGCGATCGCGCTGGAGCGGCCGTTGCTGGTCAAGGGCGAGCCCGGCACCGGCAAGACCGAACTTGCCCGCCAGGTGGCGGCAGCGCTCGGTCTGGATCTGATCGAATGGCACGTCAAATCGACCACGCGGGCGCAGCAGGGTCTCTATGAATACGATGCCGTCTCGCGGCTGCGCGACAGCCAGCTCGGCGACGAGCGCTTCAACGACATTCGCAATTACATCAAGCGCGGCAAATTATGGAATGCCTTTGCGGCCGGCAAGAAAGTCGTGCTTCTGATCGACGAGATCGACAAGGCCGATATCGAGTTCCCCAACGATCTGTTGCAGGAATTGGATAGGATGGAGTTCTTCGTCTACGAGACCGGCGAGACCATCCGCGCCACCGTCCGGCCGATCGTCATCATCACCTCCAACAACGAGAAGGAATTGCCGGACGCCTTCCTGCGCCGCTGCTTCTTCCACTACATCCGCTTCCCCGACGTCGACACTTTGCACAAAATCGTCGACGTGCATTATCCCGGCATCAAGCAGAAACTGGTGCGAGCGGCATTGACCCAGTTCTATGAGATCCGCGATGTGCCCGGCCTGAAGAAGAAGCCGTCGACCTCCGAGGCACTCGACTGGATCCGCCTGCTGGTCGCCGACGACATCGCGCCCGAGGACCTGCGCGCCGACCCGAAGAATGCGTTGCCGAAACTGCATGGCGCGTTGCTGAAGAACGAACAGGACGTGCATCTGTTCGAGCGCCTGGCCTTCATGGCGAGACGGCAGGGGTGAGGGGCTGGTCAGTCGGAAGCCGACGAAAGCCCTCGGACAGCGGTTTCCCGTCGCTGGACCGTTGCCCTTGGTCAGGGACGGAGGCAGCTTCGGGTTGCCGAGTTCAGAGGGAAATGAAATGACCGAGATCACCGTCCGCCCATTGGCGCAATCCGACCATGCCGATTGGCGGCGTCTGTGGACCGCCTATCTCACCTTCTACGAAACCAAGTTGCCGGAAGCGGTTTACGCCGTCACCTGGAAGCGGCTGTTCACGGCGGGCGAGTTCGAGCCGAAAGGCTTCATCGCCACCCTCGACGGCAAGGCCGTCGGCCTGACGCACTATCTCTACCATCGCTCCTGCTGGTCGGAGATAAACAACTGCTATCTGCAGGACCTGTTTGCCGACCCCGATGTGCGCGGCAAGGGCGTCGGCGCCGCCCTGATCGAAGCGGTCAGGCAGGAAGCCGGCAAGATCGGCGTCAAGAACGTCTACTGGATGACGCACGAGACCAACACCACCGCACGCAAGCTCTACGACCATGTGGCGCGCAGGACCGGCTTCATCGAGTATGATCTGCTGTAGACCGTGAGATGTTCATCCCCTTCTTCCTCGAACTGAAGGCAGCGCGGGTTCCGGTCTCGCTCCGCGAATATCTGTCGCTGCTGGAGGGGCTGGAGGCCGGGCTGGTCGACTATGATGTTGAGGGCTTTTACTATCTCGCCCGCGCCGCTCTGGTGAAGGACGAGCGCCACATCGACCGCTTCGACCAGGTCTTTTCGCACATCTTCAAAGGTGTCGAGGCGCGGGCTGGCGAAAACCCGGTCGATGTCGCAAACATCCCGGAGGAATGGCTGCGGAGGCTCGCCGAAAAGCACCTGACCGATGAGGAGAAGAAGCTGGTCGAGGCGCTGGGCGGCTTCGAAAAGCTGATGGCGACGCTGAAGAAGCGACTGGAGGAGCAAAAGGGCCGGCATCAGGGCGGTTCGAAATGGATCGGCACCGGCGGCACCTCGCCCTTCGGCGCCTATGGCTACAATCCCGAAGGCGTGCGCATCGGCCAGCACGAAAGCCGCAACCGCCGCGCGGTAAAAGTCTGGGACAAACGCGAGTTCAGGAATTTCGATGATGCCGTCGAGCTCGGCACCCGCAATATCAAGGTCGCGCTGAAACGCCTGCGCCGCTGGGTGCGCGAAGGTGCCGAAGAGGAATTCGACCTGCCAGGGACCATCCACGCCACCGCCGAGCACGGATATCTCGACGTTAAGACACAACCCGAACGTCGCAATGCGGTCAAGCTGCTGATGTTCTTCGATGTCGGCGGCTCGATGGACGACCACATCAGGAGCGTCGAGGAGCTATTTTCGGCTGCCCGCGCCGAATTCCGCCAGCTCGAATATTTCTATTTCCACAACTGCCTCTACGAGGGCGTGTGGAAGGACAATCGCCGCCGCCATGCCGAGGTGATTCCGACCTTCGATCTCCTGCATAAATATGGCCCCGACTACAAGGTGATCGTCGTCGGCGACGCCTCGATGAGCCCCTACGAGATCGCCCATCCCGGCGGCTCGGTCGAGCACTGGAACAAGGAGGCCGGCGCCGTCTGGCTTGGGCGGTTGCTGCAGCAATGGCCAAATGCCATATGGCTCAACCCGGAAGCCGAGAAAAACTGGGGTTTTACCCATTCGATTGCCATGATCCGCGATATTTTTGACGGCCGCATGTTTCCACTGACGCTCGCCGGCCTCGAAGCCGCGAGGAAGCAACTTTCAAGGAAGCACTGAATGGATCCACGCAAAACAGGAAGGTCGACCTGTTTCCTTTGCCTGCAATGCGGTGTCCAGTTCGCGGCGACAGCGACGCCGCCGCGACATTGCCCGATCTGCGAGGACGAGCGGCAATATGTGCGTTGGGAGGGCCAGGCCTGGACCACGCCGGAAGAGCTCGCCGCCGGCCATCGGCTCGCGATGAGAGACGACGCCGGCGTGCTCGCCTTCGGCATCGAGCCGCGCTTCGCCATCGGCCAGCGGGCATTGCTGGCGCAAACGCCGCACGGCAATGTGCTGTGGGACTGCATTTCGATGGTCAGCGACGAGGCGGTGGCCGAGATCAACCGCCGGGGCGGCCTCGCCGCCATCGCCATTTCCCACTGCCATTATTATTCGGCAATGGTTGAGTGGAGCGAGGCGTTTGGCGGCGTGCCGATTTATCTGCACGCCGATGATTGTCAGTGGATCATGCGGCCGCATCCGGCGATCATCAGCTGGCAAGGCGAGACGCGCGCCATAAACCCGTCGCTGACGCTCATCCGCTGCGGCGGCCACTTTGCCGGTGGCCAGGTGCTGCACTGGAAGCGCGACGGCGGCAATGCCATCCTGGCCGGCGACATCGTGCAGGTGACGCCGACTCGCCGCCATCTCAGCTTCATGTACAGCTACCCGAACTACATCCCGCTCAACGCTTCGAAAGTGCTCGGCATCAAGGCCGCGCTGGAGCCTTTCGCGTTCGACCATATCTATGGCGCGTGGTGGAACCAGAACGTCATCGGAGATGCAAAGGCGGCATTTTCAGCATCGGTTGCGCGCTATCTCGCCGCCATCGCCTGAGGAATTCTTCGCGACAGGATAGAAATACGGGCAAACGCGGTAACAAATCCCTATTTCAGGCGAAGTTGGGAAGGCAACCCAAATAGCGACCTAAGCTAAGAGGAAAAAATGGACAGCCACACCTACCCCGTTACCCGCACCGACGCCGAATGGCGCGCCCTGCTGACGCCTGAGCAATATGCGGTGATGCGCAACCACGGCACCGAGCGGCCGGGAAGCTGCGCCCTGCTGCACGAGAAGCGCGCCGGCACCTTCTCCTGCGTCGGCTGCGACCAACCCTTGTTTGAATCCAAGCTGAAATTCGAGAGCGGCACCGGCTGGCCGAGCTTCAACGACCCGGTGCCGGGTTCGCTCGAGACTACTGTCGACCGCAGCTACGGCATGGTCCGCACCGAATGCCATTGCGCCCGCTGCGGCAGCCATCTCGGCCACGTCTTCGAGGACGGCCCGCCGCCGACCGGTCTGCGCTATTGCATCAACGGCGTGGCGCTCAAATTCGAGCCGGCCGCCTGATCGTCAGGCCACGACCACCAGGATCAGCCACAACGTGGCGCCAAGCGTCATCAGCGAGGCCTTGGCGCCACTTGATTTTCCGGCAGTTCGCCAAACGGCAAAAGTCAGGAAGATGTTGTAGGGCACCGGCGCGAAATGCACCGCCAGAACCAGCGCAAGCGGCAGCTTCAGCCCGAGCAGAATGAGCGCCACCACCGACGACGCGACGTTGATCGCTGTGCCGACAACAACCAGGTCGCGCCAGAACAGCCGATCGAGCGGCACGCCGCCGAGCCAGCGTGAGCGGAAGAAGGCGGCAACGCGCGACATGATCGTCATCGATCCACCGGCTCCCTCGCTCTGCTCACCAGCGCAACCCTTCCACAAGGATTGCGTCTGGAAACCCTGCTTTATTCCTGACCCAGAACTTCGGCAATCGCGCGCTCGAAACGCGAGGCTTCCGTCACCAGCCAGTCGGTCATCGCCGGCCAATTGTCTTCGGCAAAACAATTCACCCGCCACATCGAATTGATGCCGAGGCCGTCGCAACTTTGTTCTGGCCTGAGCTTCAGCCTGTCTTCGATGGCCGGCTGGAACGGCTTCAGCCGCGACCAGGCTTGCGTGGCACCGAACTTCTCGTTGCGGCCGAAGAAGACGCCGACATGATTCTGCGCAGGCGCGACGTACATGGAAAGGACCAATGCGAAGTCGGGCAGCCCACGCTGCCAGAACCACGGTCCACGCCTCGCCAGCAGAGCCCTTTCATCCGGATGCCGTTCCGCGAACAGCGTCCAGAAGCTGCGTTGGCGGAATTCAGAGGCGCGGCGGGCGCCAAAATCGAATTCGCTCATGGTTCGAACCGTCGAGGGGCGCCGCAACCGGCGCCCAAGGCTGTTATCGGCCTACACCATTCCAAGCGCGGCCTTGTACAGATCGAGGATGGACTCCTCTTCCTGCCGCTCGGCCTGGTCCTTCTTGCGCAGCCGGATGATCGACCGCATCGCCTTAGTGTCGAAGCCGGTGCCCTTGGCCTCGGCGAACACTTCCTTGATGTCGTCGGCAATCGTCTTCTTCTCTTCCTCGAGCCGCTCGATGCGTTCGATGAAGGCGCGCAGCTGGCCGGCGGCAACAGTCTGGCTGGTTTCGGTGATGTCGTCGGCCATATTCTTCACTCCGCGTCGTTTCTCGCCGCGACTCACGGGGACCCGAGCGGCGAATTGCAGCGGTTCGATGCCCGACCGGGCGCGGCGGGTCAAGGTGCTATCGATGCGGCATGAAGGGGCTGCTGCCAGGCGCCGACAAGGCTCTCTGATGCCGGCCTATTTCACCCGAACGCGATCAGCAGATCCTTGGCATCGATCTGGTCGCCGGCCTTGACCAGCACCTCGGCTATGGTGCCGTCGCGTTCGGCATGCAACGCCGTTTCCATCTTCATCGCTTCGATCGACAGCAGCACGTCGCCGGCCTTCACCGCCTGGCCGGCAGCGACCACAAGCGCCGAGACGACGCCAGGCATCGGCGCGCCGACATGCGCCTCATTGCCCGGCTCCGCCTTGCGCCGTGCCTTGGCAGCGGAGGCGCCATGCGCCCGGTCCGGCACCTTCACCCGGCGCGGCTGGCCGTTGAGCTCGAAGAACACGGTGACCATGCCCTTTTCGTCGACATCGCCCATGGCAAGGCAGCGCACCACCAGCGTCTTGCCTTTTTCGATGTCGACGAAAATCTCGTCTTCCGGCTTCATGCCGTAGAAATAGGTCGGCGTCGGCAGCACGCTGACCGGCCCGTAGGTCTCCTGCGCGGCGGCGAAATCCGAAAACACCTTCGGATACATCAGCCACGACGCGAACTCGAACTCACTGAGCTTGCGCTCGAGCTTTTCCTCGACCTCCCTGCGGCTGGCCGTGAGGTCCGCCGCCTTGAGCAGCGAACCCGGCCGCACCGTGATCGGCTTTTCGCCCTTCAGCACCTTCTTCTGCAATGGCTTTGGCCAGCCGCCCGGCGACTGGCCGAGGTCGCCGCGCAACATCGACACCACAGAATCCGGGAAGGCGATGTCCCGCGCCGGATTCTCGACGTCGGCGACGGTCAGGTCCTGGCTGACCATCATCAGCGCCATGTCGCCGACGACCTTGGACGACGGCGTCACCTTGACGATATCGCCGAACATCAGATTGACGTCGTGATAGGTCTGCGCCACTTCGTGCCAGCGCGTCTCCAGCCCAAGCGAGCGCGCCTGTTCCTTGAGGTTGGTGAACTGCCCGCCAGGCATTTCGTGCAGATAGACCTCCGATGCTGGCCCCTTCAGGTCGCTTTCGAAGGCGGCGTACTGGTTGCGCACCGCCTCCCAGTAGAACGAGATATTCCTGATCCATTGCGGGTCGAGGCCCGGATCGCGCTCGGTGCCCTTCAGCGCCTCGACGATCGAACCCAGGCATGGCTGCGAGGTGTTGCCAGATAGCGAATCCATCGCCGCGTCGATGCCGTCGACACCGCTCTCCACCGCTGCCAGCACGGTGGCCGCCGACAGGCCGGATGTGTCGTGCGTGTGGAAGTGGATCGGCAGGTCTGTCGCCTCGCGCAGTGCCTTGAACAGCACGCGGGCAGCACTCGGCTTTAGAAGCCCCGCCATGTCCTTGACGGCAATGATATGGGCGCCCGCCGCCTGCAATTCGCTGGCCAGGCCGACATAGTATTTCAGATCGTATTTCGCCCGCGCCGGATCGAGTATGTCGCCGGTATAGCAGATCGCCGCTTCGATCAGCCTGCCCTCGGCGCCGACCGCATCCATGGCCACACGCATGTTCTCGACCCAGTTCAGGCAGTCGAAGACGCGGAACAGGTCGATGCCGCCAGCAGCGGCCTGGTGGACGAAATGCTGGACGACGTTGTCGGGATAGTTGGTATAGCCAACGCCGTTGGCGCCACGCAGAAGCATCTGCAGCAGAAGATTGGGGGCTGCCTCGCGCACCAGCGACAGCCGCTCCCATGGATCTTCGGTGAGGAAGCGCATGGCGACGTCGAATGTTGCGCCGCCCCAGCATTCGAGCGACAAAAGCTGCGGCAGAGCGCGCGCATAGGTGCCGGCGATGCCGGCGATGTCATAGGTGCGCACACGCGTCGCGAGCAAGGATTGATGCCCGTCGCGCATTGTCGTGTCGGTGACCAGCACCTCTTTTTGCTCGCGCATCCACGCCGCGAATTTCTCCGGCCCGAGCACGTCGAGCTTCTGCTTGCTGCCGTCAGGCACATTGCCGTTGAGATATGGCACCACCGGTGGCGCCGCATCTGCTTTTGGCTGCGGCCGGCCGCGCGTCTCGGGATGGCCATTGACCGAAACGTCGGCAAGATAGTTGAGCAGCTTGGTCGCGCGGTCCTGCCGCTTCACGCTGGCGAACAGTTCCGGCGTCGTGTCGATGAACTTGGTGGTGTAGGAATTGTCGGCGAAGCTCCGGTGATTGATGATCGCCTCGAGAAAGGTGAGATTGGTCGCCACGCCCCGGATTCGGAATTCGCGCAACGCCCGGTTCATGCGGGCGATGGTCTCGGCCGGCGTCGGCGCCCACGCCGTCACCTTTTCCAGCAATGGATCGTAGAAGCGGGTGATGACCGCGCCCGAATAGGCGGTGCCCCCATCAAGGCGGATGCCGAAGCCGGTGGCGCCGCGATAGGCGGTGATGCGGCCATAGTCGGGGATGAAATTATGCTCGGGGTCTTCAGTGGTGATGCGGCACTGCAGCGCGTGCCCGTTGAGCCTGATGTCCTTCTGCGTCGGCACGCCCGATTCCGCCGTGCCGATGGCAAAGCCGTCGAGTATGTGGATCTGTGCTTTGACGATGTCGATGCCGGTCACTTGTTCGGTGACGGTGTGCTCGACCTGGATGCGCGGATTGACCTCGATGAAATAGAATTTTCCGGTATCGGCATCCTGCAGGAACTCGACCGTGCCGGCGCCGATATAGCTGGTTTCGCGCGCGATCCTCAGCGCATAGGCGCAAAGCTCCTCGCGCTGCGACATTTCGAGATAGGGAGCCGGCGCCCGCTCGACCACTTTCTGGTTGCGGCGCTGGATCGAACAATCGCGCTCGAACAGATGCACCGCATTGCCATGCGTGTCGCCCAGCACCTGCACCTCGACATGGCGGGCGCGCTCGATCAGCTTCTCGAGATAGACCTCGTCCTTGCCGAAAGCCGCCTTCGCCTCACGCTTGCCTTCCATCACCTCGCGGGCGAGATCGGCCTCGGAGCGGATGGCGCGCATGCCGCGGCCGCCGCCGCCCCAAGATGCCTTGAGCATCACCGGGTAGCCGATCGTCCTGGCGAGTTCCTTCACCGCCGCCATGTCGTCCGGCAAGGGATCGGTGGCGGGAATTACCGGCACACCGACTTCGATTGCGAGATTGCGGGCGGCGACCTTGTTGCCCAGCCTGCGCATCGTATCCGGCTTTGGCCCGATGAAGATGATGCCGGCCGTGGCGCAGGCCTCGGCGAATTCCGGGCTCTCCGACAGCAGGCCGTAGCCTGGATGGATGGCATCGGCGCCCGAAAGCCTGGCGACGCGGATAACCTCCTCGATCGACAGATAGCTTTCGATCGGCCCCATATCCCTGGTCAGGTGCGGCCCGCGCCCGACCTGGTAGCTTTCGTCGGCCTTGAAGCGATGCAGGGAGTATTTGTCTTCCTCCGCCCAGATCGCCACGGTTTTGAGGCCGAGTTCATTAGCCGCGCGGAAGACGCGGATGGCAATTTCGGAGCGGTTGGCGACAAGGATCTTCGAGATTGCCAAGGACAGGGCTCCGGACACGGGGAAGGGAACTGCCGGACATGATTAGCGCGAAAATGCTGCAGTGCAAACAAAATCGGGCAGCGGCTAAACCGATTTAAATCAACTCGATGTCGTCAAAACGGAAATGCCCGGCGCAAGCGCCGGGCATCTCCAAAATTATCGTCGTCGACAGGCTTACATCTTCTGGATGTAGGTGTACTTGCCGTCGTCGCCCTTCTTCCACTCGTACATGACGTAGCCGGGCAACGTCGGATCGCCCTTCGCGTCATAGGAGAGGTCGCCCAGAACGGTCTTGAACGGACCCTTCTCATGCAGCGCCTTGGCAACTTCCTGCGGGTCGTTCGACTTGGCAACGGTGGCTGCTTCGGCGATCGCCTGCATGGCGGCGTAGGAGTAAAGCGTGTAGGCCTCCGGTTCGAAGCCCTGCGCGCGGAACTTCTCGACGAGTTCCTTGTTCGTCGGGATCAGACGCGGATCCGGGCCGAACGTGTTCAGCGTGCCCGCAACTGCGTCGCCAGCGATCGAGGCCAGCTCGTTCGACACGATGCCGTCGCCGGAAACCAGCGTCGCCTTGAGGCCCTGGTCAGCCGCCTGGCGGATGATCAGGCCGGCTTCGGTGTGCAGGCCACCCCAATAGATGATGGAAACGCCGGCTTCCTTCATCTTGGCGATCAGCGCCGAGAAGTCCTTGTCGCCGACATTGACGCCTTCGTACATGACTTCCGTCAGGCCGGCTGCGTTCATCGCCTTCTTGGTCTCATCGGCAAGGCCCTGGCCGTAGGTCGTCTTGTCGTGGATGACCGCGATCTTGGCATCCTTGAAGTTCGCCGCGAGATAGGCGCCGGCGATGCTGCCCTGCTGGTCGTCACGTCCGCAGGTGCGGAACGTGTTCCACATGCCGCGTTCGGTGAACTTCGGATTGGTCGCGGCCGGCGTGATCTCGAGGATGCCGTTTTCCGCGTAGACTTCCGACGCCGGGATCGAGACGCCCGAGTTGAAGTGGCCAACCACGAACTTGACGCCGTCGCCGACGAACTTGTTGGCGACCGAGATGCCCTGCTTCGGATCGGAGACGTCGTCGCCGACCGAGAGCTTGATCTGCTCGCCATTGATGCCACCGGCCGCATTGATGTCGGCGACGGCCTGTTCGGCACCCTTCTGCAGCTGCGCGCCGAAGGCGGCATTCGGACCGGTGATCGGACCGGCGACGCCAACCAGGACGTCAGCCCACGCGCTGCCGCTGAACGCGATCAGCGCGGTCAGGGCGACGGCGGACAAAAGTGATTTTTTCATGTAAAACGCTCCCATTTACGGAGTGGGCGTTGGATGATGCTTTCATGCGATGCCCACTTTTACTCGCAGAAAACGTACTTTGCCGATTTTCAGGCACTTGTCACGCCGATTCATCCCCGAAACGGCGTTAATCATGAACGTCAACCTTTCGGCTTCCAGCTCAAAACCGATGCTCTTTCATAGAGCCAATTATACTGTGTCACCATCTGGTTTGTGCGCGTGTATTGATAGCCGATGAAGCCCAATATCATCAGTACGATCGTATCCACGATATAGTAATGCAGCGAGAACATCGTGCCGCCGAACAGCGCGTGATGAATGAACCTTACGCCAATGCCAAGGCCGAGCATGTAGGCGAACAATTGGAGGAAGCTGCGCCATGTCTGGGCGCTGGCCTTGCCGGTCATCCATGCCGCCCAGCCGCCGAGCAGGCAGGTGACGAAGAAGAACTGCCAGATCGAGGGTTCCTCGTAGAGAATGCCCTGCATGATGAAGTCTCCTGAACTCAGTGGTGGCCGCCTTCGAGATAGGCGGCGCGCACTTCCGGATTGGCGAGCAGCTCCTTGCCGGTGCCGCTCATCGTCACATTGCCGTTGACCATGACATAGCCGCGCGTCGCGAGCTTCAGCGCGCCGAAGGCGTTCTGCTCGACCAGGAACACTGTCAGCCCTTGGGTCCGGTTCAACTCGCGGATGGCGTCGAAGATCTGCTTCACGATCAGCGGCGCCAGGCCGAGCGACGGCTCGTCGAGCAGGAGCAGCTTCGGCCGTGCCATCAGCGCACGCCCGATCGACAGCATCTGCTGTTCGCCGCCCGACAGGGTGCCGCCGCGCTGGGCGATGCGTTCCTTCAGGCGCGGAAACAGCGTGAACACCTTCTCGACGTCCTCGTCGTAATGCTTGAGGCCGTCGAGGCTGGCGCCCATCTGCAGGTTTTCCATCACCGTCATGCGCGGGAAGATGCGCCGGCCCTCCGGCGACTGGGCGATCCGCATGCGCGCGATCTCATGCGTTGGCATCTGGGTAATATCGGTGCCGGCGAAGGTGATCGTGCCCGCCCGGGCCCGCGGAGCACCAAAAATGGTCATCATCAGCGTCGACTTGCCGGCGCCGTTGGCGCCGATCAGCGCCACGATCTCGCCCTGCCTGACGGTGACGTCGACACCGTTCAGCGCCCTGATGTTGCCGTAGTAGGTCTGGACGCCTTTGATATCGAGCAGCGTTGTGCCGGCCATCACTTGCGCCCTCCGCGCTTGCCCGCAGGTGCGGCAGCAGTCTTGCCGGCAACTGTTTTCGCAGTTTTCCCGGAAGCGTGGCTCGTTTCCACTTTCCCGGCGTCGACGCGGCGCGAAAATTCCGTCTCCTTGCCGGCGGCGAGAAGCTTGGCCTGACCAACCCAGTCCTCACGGGCGATGCGTCCGTCGAAGGCGAGATAGGCCTCGACGGCCGCGACGTCGGCTTTCTTCCATGCCGCGATCTGGTCGAAATGGAAGATGCCGTGCTGGTTAAGCTTCTTCTCGTTGACCGTGCCGATGCCCTTGATGCGGGTCAGATTGTCGGCCTCGCCGCCACGTGGCGCTGTGAGCCGGTTCGAAACGCCCGCGACCTTCGACTTGGCCGGCGCCTTAGCCGTGGAGGGTTTCGCGGTCGGCTTAGCTGCAGCGGGTTCCGCCTTGGCCGGGGGAGCGGCGGCTTGCGCTGCTGCCTTGCTTGCCGCGGCACTCGACTTTGCATCGAACTGCCCGGCTTTCGAGGCGCCTTTCGACACGGTCACGCGCTCGCCCTCGCTGTGGCCGATCGTATCGGTCACCGGTCCGGCGAGATACGAAGACGATGTGCCTGGGCCGTGCGCGGAATCGGGACCGGTGTCCAATTGCTCGATGACGTCCTCGTCGCCGACTTCGGTCAGTACCGTCTCGACTTCCTCGTCTTCGACGCCGAGATAGGCAGCGATGACGCGCGGGTCCGTGCGTACCGAATGCGGGCTGCCGTCCGATATCTTGCGCCCGTATTCGAGCACCACGACGTGGTCGGAAATCTGCATGACCACCGCCATGTCGTGCTCGATCAGCAGGATCGAGGTGCCGGTGTTGTCTTTGATGTCCATCAGCAGCGCGTTGAGCGCCATTGATTCTTTCGGATTGAGGCCGGCAGCCGGCTCGTCGAGGCAGAGCAACTCCGGACCCGTGCACATCGCCCGCGCGATCTCGAGGCGTCGTTGCGCGCCATAGGGCAGGTCGCCGGCCGGGTCGTCGGCACGGTCGACGAGATCGGCCTTCTCCAGCCAGTGCCTGGCCAGTTCGACCGACTCGGCCGATGCCTTCCGGTAGCCGCTGAAGCCGAACAGGCCGAGCACGGTGTAGCCGGACGCCTTCATCAGCTTGTTGTGCTGGGCTACCAGCAGGTTCTCGAGCAGCGTCATGCCCGAGAACAGGCGGATGTTCTGAAAGGTGCGCGCCACCTTGGCGCGTGCCGGGATTTCATGGTTCGGCAGGCGTTCGAGCAGATAGCTCGAGCCGTCGCGCCTATTGAGCGTGAGCATGCCTTCCGACGGTTTGTAGAAACCGGTGATGCAATTGAACACCGTGGTCTTGCCGGCGCCGTTCGGTCCGATCAGCGCGGTGATCTCGCCGCGCTTGGCCTGGAAGGAGAGATCGCCGATGGCGACCAGACCGCCGAATTTCATCGACAGATGGTCGACCTGCAGGATGGCATCGTTCATGGGAGATGGGTTCGTATCACTCATCAGCCGTGGCCTTCCTTGGTGAAGGAGCCGGATACGGCCTTGCTCTTCTTGAGGAAGGCTGTCGGTTCACGGCTGCCGACGAAGCCGCGCGGCTTCCACAGCATGACGATGACCATGGCCATGCCGAATAAAAGCATGCGGTAGAGTTCCGGGGTGAAGTCGGGGCCGAAGACCTGCTTCAGGAAATCGAGTTCGCGCAGCACCTCCGTGCCGCCGATCATCACCATGGCGGCGACGGCGATGCCAACCAGCGAACCCATGCCGCCAAGCACGACCATAGCCAGAATGATGGCCGACTCCAGGAAGATGAAGGATTCGGGGCTGACGAAACCTTGCCGTGCCGCGAAGAACGAGCCGGCGAAGCCGCCGAACATGGCGCCGGTGGCAAAGGCAGTGAGCTTGGTGGTGGTGGTGTTGATGCCGAGCGAGCGGCAGGCGATCTCATCCTCGCGCAGCGCTTCCCAGGCGCGGCCGACAGGCATGCGCCTTAGCCTTATCGTGACGAAGGCGGTGAGCAGGCAGAGCCCCAGGATCAGATAGTAGAGGAATATCTTGTAGTAGGCGCTCGATGTGGCGATATCCAACACCTTGGCGATATAATTCGGATCCGAAACGTTGAACGTCATCAGGCCGAAAAAGGTGACCTTGGGGATGCCGGAGATGCCGGCCGAGCCGTTCGTAACCTCGCGCCAATTGATCAGCACGAGACGAATGATCTCGCCGAAGGCAAGCGTCACGATCGCCAGATAATCGCCGCGCAGACGCAGCACCGGAAACCCGAGCAATACCCCCCAGAAGGCGGCCATGGCGCCGGCGGCGGGCAGCAGGATCCAGAACGACAGGCCAAAATGCGTGCCGAGCAGCGCATAGGCATAGGCGCCGACCGCGTAGAAGGCGACGTAGCCGAGATCGAGCAGGCCGGCGAGGCCGACGACGATGTTCAGCCCCCAGGCCAGCATCACATAGATCAGGATCTGGATGCCGAAATTGTCGACCCATTTCAGTGAACCCTGGAACCCGCCGGCCATCGACCCTGCGTACACGGCAAGCACCGCCACGACGATGATCGGGTAGAGCGCCAGTGCGGTTATGCCCAACGCCGAGAAATGGGCGAGGATGAAGGTGCGGAAATAGAACAGCACCGAGGCCAGCGCATAGATGATCGCCAGCGCCCGCGCGAAGCGCGCATAACCGGCGAGACCCGGCCCCAGCAAACCATCGAGCGAGCCGGCCAGCAGCGCCAGCACAGCCACTACGACGACGGCAGCAATGAAATACGGCAACCGGAAGAACCGCGTCGCCACGCTTTCCGGCAACAGCCCGGTGGCGATGTCGGCAATCTTCTGGTTGGCCAGGAAGGGCTGGCCGTAGGCAACGTAGAGAAAGCGGCCGAGCATGGTGGCGATCACCACGGCGGCGAGCAGGCCCCAGCGCTGTACGAGGATCAGCTCGTTGGAGATGTTCTGATCGGTCCGCAGGCCGATGAACAGCACGAACAGGCCGAGCGCGATGGCACCAGCATAAAGCGCCTCGCGCGTGGCGCGTTGCACTGGGGTGGCGACGACGCCGCGCTCCGGAGATACAGTGACCGCCATGACCTCAGACCTTTTCGACTTCTGGCCGGCCCAATATGCCGGAAGGCAGGAAGATCAGGACGATCGCCAGGATGGAGAAGGCGGCGACGTCCTTGTAGTCGATCGAGAAATAAGCCGACCACATGCTTTCGATGAAGCCGATCATCAGCCCGCCGAGCACGGCGCCGGGCAGCGAGCCGATGCCGCCGAGCACCGCCGCGGTGAACGCCTTCACGCCGGGCGTGAAACCGTCGGAGAAGGCGATGACGCCGTAATACATCAGGAACAGCGTGCCGGCGACGGCAGCAAGGGCCGCACCCATGACGAAGGTGATCGAGATGGTGCGGTCGACGTCGATGCCAAGCAACGCCGCCATCTTGCGGTCCTGCTCGCATGCCCTTTGCGCCCGGCCCAGTGAGGTCTTGTTGACCAAATACCAGAACAGCGCCAGCAGCAGCGCGGTGACGATGACGATGATGATCTGCTTCAGCGATACGCTGATGCCCTCGATGTTGTAGACCGTGGACACCATCGGCGGGATCGGCTTGTTGCGCGGCCCTTGCGTCACCTGGACGAAGTTCGACAGGGCGATCGACATGCCGATCGCGGTGATCAGCGGGGCCAGCCGAAACGAACCGCGCAAAGGCCGGTAGGCCACCTTCTCGATCGTCCAATTATACAGGCTGGTCAGCAGCATCGCGACGATCATCATGATCAGCAGCGCGATCACCACCGGCAAGGAATAGAACAATGCGCCGAGAATGAGGAAAACGATGAGGGCGGTGAATGCCCCGACCATGAAGATGTCGCCATGGGCAAAATTGATCATGCCGATGATGCCGTAGACCATCGTATAGCCGATCGCTATCAGCCCATAGATCGATCCCAGCGTCAGCCCATTGATAAGCTGCTGGACAAAATACTGCATGCTGTCGTGGCTCCCCTGGAATGTCGCCCATGCAGACGCATTCCTTTTCGTATTTCCCCTAGTCGTAAAGTTTCGAGCCCGGATTGCAACGTGATTTTTCGATGGCTATGCGTGTTTTCGCCGCACGCCGTCCGATTGCCCGTTTTATTCCCGTCCGGCCCCTGGACCATCGCGGACCCTACCATTGGCCTAACGCAATGTCTTTGACGATTCAACCGCACCATGCGCCTCGTTTCGAAGAAATCGCCGTCAAAATAAGTTGATGAGCGGGATCGTTGCGTCGTTGATCGCAATCCGTTTACGCTCTCTTTCTTCCCCTGCGTCAGCGTTTTTTCTATTTGACGACGAAGCCGTGCGCGAACGGGTCGCGGTCGTCGATGAAGATCGTGTTCAATCCGGTCATCCGTGCCCAGCCGCCGATCGACGGAATGATCGCCGGCTTGCCGGCGACGGTGACCTCTTTTTCCACCCTGCCCTTGAACAGCGAGCCGATGATCGATTCATGGACGAAGTCGTCGCCAACCCCAAGCTTGCCCTTGGCGTGAAGCTGCGCCATCCGCGCCGAGGTGCCGGTGCCGCAGGGCGAGCGGTCGATCGCCTTGTCGCCGTAGAAGACGGCGTTGCGGGCATCGGCTTGCGGGTTGGTCGGCGCACCGGTCCACAATATGTGCGACAGCTTGTCGATGCCGGGATTCTCCGGGTGGACGAAGGAATATTTCTCGTTGAGCCGCTGCCGCACCACCGGGCTCCAGGCGATCAGCTCGCCCGCCGAATGGTCGGCCATGTCGCGATAGTTCGTTTGCGGTTCGACGATGGCGTAGAAATTGCCGCCATAGGCGACATCGACGCTGATCTCGCCGAGCCCGGGGCATTCGACCGTCAGTCCCTCGGCATGGAGGAAGGACGGCACATTGGTGATGCGCACCTCCTCGACATAGTCGCCGACCTGCTTGTACTCGGCGACGACCAGGCCCGCCGGCGTATCCAGCCTGAGCACGCCCGGCGTCTTCGGCTTGATCAGCCCATGTTCGACGGCAAAGGTCACAGTGCCGATTGTGCCGTGGCCGCACATCGGCAGACAGCCGGAGGTTTCGATGAACAGGATGGCGATGTCGCAATCCTCGCGCGTCGGCGGATAGAGGATCGAGCCGGACATCACGTCATGGCCGCGCGGCTCGAACATCAGCCCGGTGCGGATCCAGTCATATTCGGCCAGGAAATGCGCTCGCCGCTCCATCATCGTCGAGCCGTTGAGCAGCGGTCCGCCGCCGGCGACCAGCCGCACCGGATTGCCGCAGGTGTGGCCGTCTATGCAGAAGAAGGAATTCTTGGCCATGCCGGCTCCCAACTGAATGTCTTCGATCTCAAAACCGTTGCGGACTGAACGGACCGAGATCGAGCGATGGACTCTGCCCGAGAACGAGCTCACGGATCAAGCGTCCGGTCGCCGCGGCCTGGGTCAGGCCGAGATGACCATGGCCGAAGCCATACACCACCGACGGCGTTTTTTGCGACCGCCCGATCACCGACAACGAATCCGGCAGCGACGGCCGGAACCCCATCCATTCGCGGCCATTGGCCGGATCCAGCCCTGGCAGGAATTTTTGCGCCTTTTCGAGCAGTGCTTTCGAGCGCGCATAATTGGGCGGCCTTTCGAGGCCGCCGAGCTCGACCGCGCCACCGACGCGCAGGCCGGTCTCGAGCGGCGTGATGACAAAGCCATGCCCGGAGAAGATCAATTGCCGCTTTACGTCGAACGCAGTCTTCGGCAGCGTCGTGTTGTAGCCACGCTCGGTCTCCAGCGGGATGCCGTCGCCGAGATGTCTTGCCAGCAGATGCGACCAGGCCCCGGCAGCGATGACGACATGCTTTGCCCGACGCGTCGTACCGTCGGCCATGGTCAGGATCGCGTCGCCCTGTCCCGCCTCGATACGCTCGATCCGGGCCTTTTCGAACCCCGCGCCCAACCTCTCGGCATAGGCCCATAAGGCCTTTCCAAGCAGCTTGGGGTCGGCGACGGTCTTCCACCCCGGCACGAACGTGCCCCTGGCGAAGCGCGGCGACAGGCCGGGCTGCAAGGCGGCGAGAGCGCTGCCTTCGACATGGTTGAAGCCGATGCCGAAGCGCTGCCTTGCCGCCCAGCCGGGCAGCGACGCCTTGAACTCGGCCTCGCTTTCGTAGAGTTCGAGCGAGCCGTCCTCGTGCAGCATCGGCCGTGTGCCGGAACGGTCGAGCAAGCCCATCCATTCCGCCTCGGCGAGCTTCATCATCCCGGCCTGCGCGGCAAGGCCGGCTTCATAGCGGTCGCTTCGGCCGGCCCGCCAGAAGCGGACCAGCCAAGGCAACAGCTTCGGCAAATAGGCGGGCGGAATACTGAGCGGGCCGAGCGGGTCGGCGAGCCATTTCGGCAGCTGCCTGATCATGCCCTTGTGGGCGAGCGGCAGCACATCGGAGAAGGCAAAGGCAGCGGCATTGCCGGAGCTGGTTTCCTCGCAGATCCCCGTCCGATCGAAGATCGTGACGTTTCGCCCCGCCTCGGCCAGAAAGGCGGCGGCGCAGATGCCGATGATGCCGCCACCAATGATGGCAACATCGAGCGTAGCATCATCATTCATTGCCATGCGCCGCGCTGCACATCTGCAAATACCCTCGAAGGGACTGGATCAGAATGCCGGCAGCTCTGGCCGCACCGCCAGCGCGTCCCTGACGGTCTTTTCGACAGCCTTGCGCCGCTCGCCCGCCAACGGCTGACGCGGCATGCGCACCCGGTCATTGGTATCGATGGCGAAGACCTCCGCGAGCTTGATGTTCTGCACCAGATAGGTCGAGACGTCGAGGTCGAGCAGCGGCCGGAACCAGCGGTAGATTTTCAACGCCTCCTCGCGGCGGCCCTGTCTCATCAATTGATAGATGGCGACTGTCTCGCGCGGGAACGCGGTGACCAGGCCCGCCACCCAGCCAATGGCGCCGACCGACAGCGCCTCGAAGGCAAGATTGTCGACGCCGGTGAACAGGTCATAGCGGTCGCCGAGGCGGTTGATGATCTCGGTCGAGCGGCGGATGTCGTCGGAGGACTCCTTGATGGCAACGAAGCGCTGGTCCTTCGCCAGTTCCTCCATCTGGTCGACAGTGACGTCGACGCGGTAGGCAAACCGGTTGGAGTAGATCATCACCGGCAGGTCGCCGGCCGCGGCGACGGCGCTGAGTGCCGCGACTGTCTCCTCGGCATTGGTATGGTAGATCGGGCTCGGCACCACCATCAAACCGTTGGCGCCTTCTTTTGCGGCGCGGCGCGCGATCGTCGCCGCCTCGCGTGTGCCGGCTTCGTTGACCGTCAACAGCACCGGTTTGTTGCCGGCGATCTTCTGCGCGGTCTTCAGCACCTCGATCTTTTCGTCATGCGACAGCATCGGTCCTTCGCCAAGCGAGCCACAGACGATGATGCCGTCGCAGCCGGCCTCCATCTGCAGCGCAAAGCAGCGCTCCATCTCGGCATGGTCGAGGCGATCATCCTCGGTGAATTTGGTCGTAACGGCGGGGAAAACTCCGGCCCACATGTCGGTTGCTCCATCTGATATATCAGTCGTATATTTCTTAAGAAGCCGGCTGTCAACGTTGAATCTGATATGATATATCAAAAATATATCAGGAGATGCCGCATTGGTATATGACAACCGAGGCTCCGAGCCGGCGACTGCGAAGGCCTACCGCAGGCTCGAGCATATGATCGTAACGCTCGAACTGGCGCCCGCGAGCTTCATCACCGAGGGGGCGCTGATCGACAGGCTCGGCCTTGGCCGCACCCCGGTGCGCGAAGCGATCCAGCGGCTGGCCTGGGAGGGGCTGCTCGAGGTCCGGCCGCGTGCCGGCATTGCCATTGCCCCGCTTCACCCTGGCGACTGGCTGCGCGTCCTCGACGCCCGCCGCGGCGTCGAGGTCGTGCTTGCCCGCTCGGCCGCCCGCTTCGTCACCCGCGAGGCCGCCGACCTGTTTCATGACGCAGCGCTGGCCATGCAAAAGGCCGTGATTTCGGAAAATGTTCTTTGCTTCATCCAAGCCGACAAGGCGCTTGATGAGGCGCTGGCGCTGGCTGCAGACAACCCGTTCGCGGCGCGCCTGGCGGCGCCCTTGCAAACCCACAGCCGCCGCTTCTGGTTCCGCTACAAGGCCGATACCGGCTTGGCCGAATCCGCCGAGCACCATGTCGCATTGATCCGCTCGATCCTCGCCGGCGACGAAGAGGCCGCGGCCAAGGACGCCAAGCGGCTGATGGCGTTGCTGCGCGGCCACGCTGAGGCAGCTGCTACGCGCTGACGCCGCCCGCTCCCTCATGAGTTTTGGCCGGGCAGGGCGTCCACGCTTTCCCAATTTTCGCCGGCTGCGACAATGCAGCTTCTGCCGGCGACGTCGGTCACGATGACCGTCCAGCTTCCGCTATCGGCGACAAAAACTTCCATGACCGCCTCCTGACCGATCAGTCCGAGAGCAAACTGTCTTTCCTGGAAATTCTCGGCCAGGTGGGCGACGAGGTCGCCATGTTCAACGCAGTATTGATATTGGGCGCTTGCGGCATTCGTACCCACCGCGAATAAGCCAGCAAAAGCTACGGTCTTCACCCATCCTAACAGCGATTTGCGTGCCATAGGGCACCTCCTTTGCCATCACGATCCGGCAAAGGGAGGTGATTGACGGCCTCATTTTGCCGGAGCGATCCAGGCCGGTTCCGACGTCATCATCGCGTCGCTCCTTTCCGTGTTCCGGTCTGCCGCCAGCGGGAACGATTCTGGATGTTCTCGCTATGTTCCATATATGGTATCGCTAACGAAAAATAGCAAGCCGTGCGCGCCTCAAGTGGGCGCGGGGAGATCCGTTTCAAGGTCGCCGAGAACAGGGCCGCAGCCCGGCTGTCGTGCCGAGGCTGCGGCCAGGTGAATAGGAAGGCCTACTTCAGGTACCGGGCAGCGCCGCTATCGTCATCGCGCTCTCCCAGCCTTCGCCGACTGAAATCACGCAGCTTTGACCTTTTGTATCGCTGGCGAGGATGGTCCAGGTGCCCTTGTCGGAAACGAAGACTTCAAGCACCACATTCGGATTGACGACGCCAACCGCGCTCGGGTTTTCATGAAACTTCTCGCCGAGCGCCTTGACCATATCGGCGCGTGCCGCGCATTGCTCGGCAGCCATTGCCGGGATGGCGGAAAGCGCCGCCGTTGCCGCGCAAGCTATGATCGCCATGAGACGTGTCATCTGACATCTCCTTTGCGCCGGACGATATCCCCCGGAGCCGTCACCAGCGCCGTTGGTTGATCTGCCAACTCCTCCTTCGCGGCAGGACTGCAACCTAAGAGGATTGCTGCCTTCTTGGTTCCATCACATTCGTGTTCATGCCGATGAGGACGGCGACAAAAAAGGCCCGGGCTCCAAGCCCGGGCCTTTTCTTGCTTTCTGCGATTTGGATCAGTTCATCGTCGGGATGACGAACTCGGCGCCGTCCTTCACGCCGGCCCGCGCGCCCGCAGCCGAAGCGAGGACGCGCAGACAGGAAACCGTCCGGCTAATTCATCGTCGGGATGACGAACTCGGCGCCGTCCTTCACGCCGGACGGCCAGCGCGACGTCACCGTTTTGGTCTTGGTGTAGAAGCGGAACGCGTCCGGCCCGTGCTGGTTGAGGTCGCCGAACGAGGACGCCTTCCAGCCGCCAAACGTATAGTAGGCGATCGGCACCGGGATCGGCACGTTGATGCCGACCATGCCGACCTGGACTCGCGAGGCGAAATCCCGCGCCGCATCGCCGTCGCGGGTGAAGATGGCGACGCCATTGCCCATCTCGTGCTCGTTGGCGAGCTTGATGGCGTTTTCGTAAGTCGGCGCGCGCACCACCGACAGCACCGGCCCAAAGATCTCTTCCTTGTAAATGCGCATGTCGGCAGTCACGTTGTCGAACAGGCAGCCGCCCATATAGTAGCCGTTCTCGTAGCCCTGCATGGAAAAGCCGCGGCCATCGACCACCAGCTTGGCGCCTTCCTTGACGCCGGTGTCGACATAGGATTTGACCCGCTCCAGCGCCTGCGCCGTGACCAGAGGGCCGAAATCGGCGGAAGAATCCGTCGACGGACCGACCTTCAGGCTCTCGACGCGCGGCACCAGTTTTTCCATTAGGCGGTTGGCGGTGTCGTTGCCGACCGGGACGGCCACCGAGATCGCCATGCAGCGCTCGCCGGCCGAGCCGTAGCCGGCGCCGATCAGCGCGTCGACGGTCTGGTCCATGTCGGCATCGGGCATGATGATCATGTGGTTCTTGGCGCCGCCGAAGCACTGCACGCGCTTGCCGGCCGCGCAGCCGCGCGAATAGATGTACTGGGCGATCGGTGTCGAGCCGACGAAACCGATAGCCTTGATGTCGGGATCGTCGAGGATGGCGTCGACCACTTCCTTGTCGCCGTTGACGACATTGAGGATGCCCGCCGGCAGGCCGGCCTCGATGAACAGTTCGGCAATCCGCATCGGCACGCCCGGATCGCGCTCCGACGGCTTGAGGATGTAGGCATTGCCGCAGGCGATGGCCGGCGCGATCTTCCATAACGGGATCATCGCTGGAAAATTGAACGGCGTGATGCCGGCGACGACGCCGAGCGGCTGGCGCATCGAATAGACGTCGATGCCGGGGCCGGCGCCATCGGTGAACTCGCCCTTCATCATATGCGGCGCACCGATGCAGACCTCGACCACTTCGAGGCCACGCTGGATGTCGCCCTTGGCGTCGGCGACGGTCTTGCCGTGTTCGCGCGCCAATATCTCGGCCAGCGCATCATACTCCTTGGCGACCAGCTCGAGGAACCGCATCAAGACGCGCACGCGCCGCTGCGGGTTGGTTGCCGCCCAGCCGGGCTGTGCCGCCTTGGCGTTTTCGACCGCTGCGCGCAATTCCGCCTGCGAAGCCAACGCCACCGTGCCACGCACCGTGCCGTCCATCGGCTGCATGACGTCCTGCTTGCGGCCGCTGGTTCCGGCGACACGCTTGCCGCCGATGAAATGACCGTATTCGATCATGGTCTCTCTCCCTGGTTCGTGATGAGGCATTGTCCGCCTTTGCGGGAGCGATGGCAACGCGAGTGAAAACGCAACCGTTGTGCAGAAAATAGATAGCGGCGCGCGATTGTGCATCAAATGGCGCAAATGGTAGGGAGTGTACTCCTATCGCTTGGATTGCTGAGTTGAGTTTCTTCACACCCCCCTGTGTCCTGCCGGACATCTCCCCCGCAAGGGGGGAGATTGGCGACTTCGGCCTTACCGCCCTTTTTGCGACGTTGGAGATTGGCGAAAGCCGACCGGACATCCGATCTCCCCCCTTGCGGGGGAGATGGCCGGCAGGCCAGAGGGGGGTGGGCGGGAACACGGCGCTCTTTATCGAAACGGACCATCCCCATGAACTGGGATGACGTTCGCATCTTCCTTGCCGTGGCGCGCGCCGGCCAGATCCTCGGCGCCGCCAGGCGGTTGGAGCTCAATCACGCGACCGTCTCGCGCCGCATTGCCGCCCTCGAGGATGCATTCAGGACAAAACTGTTTCGCCGGCTTACCACCGGCAGCGAGCTGACGCCGGCAGGCGAACGTTTCCTCGAAATCGCCGAACGCATGGAGGGCGACATGATCGCCGCGCGCTCGACCGTTTCAGGCGAAGGCGACGACGTTTCGGGCACCGTGCGCATCGGCGCGCCGGACGGTTTTGGCGTCGCCTTCCTGGCCAGGCGCCTCGGCGCGCTGACCGCTCTGCACCGTGAACTCACCATCCAGCTGGTGCCGGTACCGCGCTCCTTCTCGTTATCCCGGCGCGAGGCCGACATTGCCATCACCGTCGAACGGCCGACGGAAGGCCGGCTGGTGGCGGGAAAGCTGGTCGACTACACGCTCGGCCTGTTCGCGTCGCGGGCCTACGCCGACACGCATGGCCTGCCCGGAAGCGCCGCCGAGCTGGGCCAGCACACGCTGATCGGCTACGTGCCGGACCTGATCGTCAGTCCCTCGCTCGACTACGCGGCCGAATTCAGCGCCGACTGGCGCACCAGCTTCGCCATTTCCTCAGCGCTCGGCCAGGCCGAAGCGGTGCGTTCCGGCGCCGGCATCGGCATACTGCACACCTTCGTTGCCCACTCGATGCCGGAGTTGGTGCCTCTCGATATCGTCGCACCCATCCGCCGCGCCTACTGGCTGGTCTATCATGAATCGGTCAGGCCGCTGCGCCGCGTTCAGATCGTCGCGAGCTTCATCACCAAGGCCGTCGAACGGGATCGGGGATTGTTCGCGTGAGATCTATCGGCCGCTGGCTGTCTTAGCTGCTGGGGGTCTTACTTGGCGTATCGTCCCGGCCCGAGATCGCCGACGTCGATGTCTGGCACCCGGCTGGAGATGATGTCGGCCAGAACCTTGGCCGAGCCGCAGGCCATGGTCCAGCCGAGCGTGCCGTGGCCGGTATTGAGATAGAGATTGGAGAAATCGGTGCGCCCGATCAGCGGCGGCCCGTCCGGCGTCATCGGCCGCAGCCCGCACCAGAAGGTGGCCGACCGCATGTCGCCGCCGCCCGCGAAAAGGTCGCCGACCGAATGTTCGAGCGTGCGGCGCCGCGATTCGTGCAGCCGCATGTCGAAGCCGGAGATTTCCGCCGTGCCGCCGACCCGGATACGGTCGCCGAGGCGGGTGATCGCCACCTTGTAGCTCTCGTCCATCACCGTCGACACCGGCGCGGCGGCGGCGTCCTTGATCGGCAGGGTGATCGAATAGCCCTTGACCGGGTAGACCGGGATGGGCCGCTTCAGCATGCGCATGAACCGCGCCGAATAGCTGCCCATCGCCATCACATAGGCGTCAGCGACCATCCAGCCCTTGCTGGTGCTGATGTTGGTGATGCGATCGCGCTTCTTGACGACGCGCCGTATCTCCGTGTCGTATTCGAAGGTGACGCCGCGTGCCGCGCAAAGCTCCGCAAGCCTGTCGGTGAACATCTTGCAGTCGCCGGTTTCGTCGCCGGGCAACCGCAGGCCACCGACGAATTTCTCGCGCACGCCAGCCAGCGCGGGCTCGGCAGCAATGCAGCCGTCGGGGTCGAGGACCTCATAAGGGACGCCATAGGTCTTCAGCACCTCGACATCGCCGCCGACGCCATCGAGCTGCTTTTGCGTTCGGAAAAGCTGCAGCGTACCCTTGGCGCGCTCGTCATAGGCGATGCCGGTCGCCTCGCGCAGCGCCTTCAGCGTGTCGCGGCTGTATTCGGCCAGCGGCACCATGCGCGCCTTGTTCAGCGCGTAGCGTTCAGCCGTGCAATTGCGCAGCATCTTGACCAGCCATATCCACATATGCGGATCGAGCGCCGGCCGCACCACCAGCGGACCATGCTTCATCAACAGCCATTTGACGGCCTTCAGCGGAACGCCGGGCCCGGCCCAGGGCGAGGCATAGCCGGGCGAGATCTCGCCGGCATTGGCAAAGCTGGTTTCCAGCGCCGGGCCTTTCTGGCGGTCGATCACCGTCACCTGATGGCCGGCCTCGGCAAGAAAATAGGCGGTGGTGACCCCGATCACACCGCCGCCCAGCACGAAGATCTTCATCGCTTAGTTCTCCGCAACGGCGTCTCGTCAGGGTTCGGGTCCGGGATCATCGCCGCCTTCTGTCTGCCGGATTCTGCGGCGTCCGCCAAGTGCCGATGCTGAGGGAAACGACATGCGTGAGGACAACAAGCTTGCGTCCTAGCCATTCACATAGCGCCGGTGGAAGCGGTGGCCGAGGCTGGTCAAGACCTCATAGCCGATGGTGCCGGCCTGGCCGGCTACCTGGTCCACGGTCTGCGACGACGGCTCGATCAGTTCGACGAGGTCGCCGGCCTTCAGCTTGCCGGGCGGCAATGCGGAAATGTCAAGGATGATCGAATCCATCGAAACCCGGCCGATGAAGGGCAGCCGCACATTTTCGAACCAGGCAGCGGAAGCGGCGCGTCGATGCCAGCCATCGCCGTAGCCGAGCGAAATCGTCGCCGCGGCAAGCGGGGCCTTGGTGTGGAAAGTGTGGCCGTAGCCGACACCGGCGCCGGCCTCCAGCATCCGCGTCTGGATGACCTTGGCTTGCAATCGCACCACCGGCAGCATCGGGTTGTCCTTCGCCCGCGTCGGATTGATGCCATAGAGAGCGGCACCCGGACGAACGAGGTCGTAGTGATAGCGCTGCCCGAGAAAAATGCCTGATGAATTGGCAAGCGACGCCGGCGCTCCCGGCAGCATCCGGCGCAGCCGTTCGAATTCCAGCCGTTGCTGCTCGTTGGCCGGTTGCTCGGGTTCGTCGGCGCAGGCGAGATGGCTCATCACGAAGGTCAGTTCGACACCATCGAAAGCCTGCGGATCCTGCGCGATGGCTTTCACCTCCTCGGGCGCCATGCCGAGCCGCGACATGCCGCTGTCGACCTGGACGGCGGCAGGCAATTTATGGCCCACCCGCCCGGCCATCTCGCGCCATGCCGCAAGTTGGCTGGCGCTGTTGACGACAGTGCAAAGCCCCGCCGCAACCGCTTCCCGTTCCGCACCTGGCGGAATGCCGTTCAGCACGTAGATGGCCGGGTCTGAGCCGAGCGCCTTGCGCAGCAAGACGCCGCCGGCCAAATGCGCGACGAAGAAAATATCACAGCCTTCAGCCATCAGCGCCGCCGCCACCGGCGCCGCGCCAATCCCGTAACCGTCGGCCTTGACCACTCCGGCACAGCTGACGCCGCCCAGACGCGCCTTCAGCCGCCGGTAATTCTCACGGACGGCGCCAAGATCGACGGTCAGGATCGCCCCCGCCGCCGCTTCGCTGATCGGCTCACTCGGGGCGCCGGCCTGCGGTAGAGAGACGGTCTGCGGAAGGGATTTGCTGGAGATGTCGGGCATGCCGACCTGGTTTAGCGGAAGGCCGGCGGCTACGCCACCAGGTGCCGGAACGCTGCCACCACGTCTTCGTAGACCTTGCGCTTGAACGGCACGATCAGACCGGGCAGTTCCAGCATCGGCCGCCACGCCCACCGGTCGAACTCGGCCTTGTGGCCACCCGGCGGCGGATTGATTTCGATCTCGCTTTCGTCACCGTGGAAGCGGAAGGCAAACCATTTCTGCGTTTGGCCGCGATATCGTCCCTTGAAGGCGACGCCGACCAGATGGGCCGGCAGGTCGTATTTGATCCAGTGCGGCGCCTCGGCCAGCAGCGACACCGAGCGCATGCCGGTCTCTTCGTAAAGCTCGCGCTCCGCCGCGGGCAGCGGCTCCTCGCCATCGTCTATGCCGCCCTGTGGCATCTGCCAGAGCTGCGTGGTTCCAGCGAATTCGCTGTCCGGCTCGGCAATGCGATGGCCGACCCAGACCATGCCATCGCCATTGAGGACCATCACCCCTACGCAGGGCCGGTAGGGCAGTGTCTCGGCGTCAACGAGCTTGTTCTTTGCCATGTCAGCCTTTTTCCGGATCTATGGCCACCGCCGAAATCGGCACGATCTCGATGCCGCGCTTCTTGGCCTCGGTCACCCAGGACGACACGGTATCGACTGTCAGGTCGAAGGCCGAGCCGATGCCGACGGCAAAGCCTTTCGCCCGTGCCGTCGCTTCCAGCCCATCCAGTTTCTTCAATATGGCGCCGCGGTCCTGCACCGCGTCGATCGCCGTATCGCCGCCGACGAACGGCACGCCGTCCTTCAGCGCCAATTCGGATGCCAGGCTGCGCGCCGACGAACCGTCGTCGACATAGGCCAGACCACGCTTGCCAAGCTCGGCCATCAACGGCCCCATCGCCGTCGCGTCGGCCGAAAAGCGGGCGCCCATATAGTTCATGACGCCGGTGTAGTTGGTCGTTCGCGACAGCGCCCAGCGTAAATTCTTCAAATTCTCGTCCGGCGCCGCTGCCACGGTCAGCGTGTTACGGCCGGGGTTGACGTTCGGATAGTCGAACGGCTCGAGCGGCACCTGCATGATGACCTCATGGCCGCCTTGCCGCGCCACCTGCATCCAGCGGCCGATGCTGTTGCCTTGCGGCGCGAAGGCCAGCGTCACTTCCGCCGGCAGCTTGGCGATGGCTGCCTGCGTGCCGGTCTGCGACACGGCAAGCCCGCCGATGACGAGCGCCACGCGTGCACCGCGTGCGCCGGACCACGGCCGCGCATAGACATCGAACGGGCGCCGGCCGTCGGCGGCGCGGATCGGCAGCGGACCGGTCTCGCTGGCCTCGATCAGCGCCTTGTCGGGAATGTGCGCGATCCTGAGGTTCTGGCCGATCGTCGAAGGGTCGCGGATGACAATGGCCGCCTTGGGCGGACCGTCGCCCTCTTCGGTCTGGACATGGATGATCTGCGGACCGCCCATCTTCCCGCTTGTCGTTTGTTCGCCCGTCTTCTGTTCGCTTGCGTTGCTTGGCGCTTCCGTTGCGGGCGTCGCCTTGGCCGGCGCCGCGGCGGGATCCGCCGCTGCCGGCATCTTCGGCGTCGAAATGGCGACTTCTTGCGGCTTGCGGAACGGCTTGTCGCGCAAGGCGATCGCGCCGGAAACGCCGACCACGGCCAGCACGACGAGCGCGGCCGCGACTGCACCGGCGCTGATCCTGCTGCCTGGGCGCGGCGCCCGGATCGCCTGTCCGAGAGGTCGTTCTATGTCCTTGCCGATATCAGCCAAGCCCGCACCCCCGGCGCGCATCTCCGAAGTGAAACCTCCGGAGGCGCAAATCCAAAATGTCGGCGCGTCCCCTCGCTTCACTGGACGCGCAGCATGCCGGCCGCGGCCCCGAATCAAACTGCCGGAGCCTCGCGGCCCCGGCAGCATCGCATCGCTTCGCTCAGGCAGCCAGACCTGTTTGGCCCGGCTTGCCTGCCCTTATTGGTTCAACACGGCCTTCTGCGGATTCGGTGGGAACGCCGGATCGGTCTTCTGGCCGCGCAGCAGCTGCTCGGCATAGATGAGCTGCAAATCGTCCTTCGGTTCCGGCGGCACATAGGCTGCCGAGCCCGAACCGGTCGTGCCTTCGTCGGCGCCCTTGATATGGCCCTTGAGGTCCGATTCGCCGCGCGTCAGGTCCCTGCCCTGCAGTTCCGCCGGCAGCGGCTGGTCGACCTTGATATCGGGCGTGATGCCCTTGCCCTGGATCGACTTGCCGGACGGCGTGTAATAGAGCGCCGTCGTCAGCCGCAGCGCCCCGTTCTCGCCAAGCGGAATGATGGTCTGCACCGAACCCTTGCCGAAGGACTGCGTGCCGACCACCGTGGCGCGGCGCAGATCCTGCAGCGCGCCGGCGACGATTTCCGAGGCACTGGCCGAGCCGCCATTGACGAGCACGATCAGCGGCTTGCCGCCGACGTCGTCGCCGGCCCGCGCGTCGAAGCGGGTGACGTCCTTCGGATCGCGGCCGCGCGTCGAGACGATCTCGCCACGGTCGAGGAAGGCATCCGACACACTCACCGCCTGGTCGAGCAAACCGCCCGGATTGAGGCGCAGGTCGAGCACGTAACCCTTGAGCTTGTCGTTCGGCACCTGCTTCTTGATGGTGTCGATGGCATTCTCGAGGTCGTCATAGGTCTTTTCGGTAAAGGAGGTGATCTTCATGTAGCCGATGTCGTTTTCGACCCGGAACTTCACCGCCTTTACCTTGATGATGTCGCGCACGACCGTCAGTTCGATCGGCTTGTCGGCGCCCTGGCGCAGGATGGTGAGCTTGATCGGTGTGTTGACCAGCCCGCGCATCTTCTCGACGGCGTCGTTGAGGGTCAGGCCGCGAACCTCCTCGCCGTCGATCTTGGCGATATAGTCGCCGGCGAGCACGCCAGCCTTGGCGGCCGGCGTATCGTCGATCGGCGTGATCACCTTGACCAGGTCGTTCTCCATGGTGACCTCGATGCCGAGGCCGCCGAACTCGCCCTTGGTCTGCACGCGCATGTCCTGCGCTTCTTCGGCATTCATGTAGGAGGAGTGCGGGTCGAGCGAGGACAGCATGCCGTTAATGGCATTTTCGACCAGCGATTTGTCGTCGGGCGGCGTCACATAATTCGCCCGCACCCGCTCGAAGATATCGCCGAAGATCGCCAGTTGCTTATAGGTCTCGGAGCCCGCAGCCTTCGCCGTCGAGCCGGGCGCGCCATAGACCAGGCTCATCGCCGATGCACCCATCAGCGCACCGGCAAACAGAAGCGACAGTTTCCGCATCATTCACGTCCTTCCAGAAAAACGGTCCGCCCACCATGGGGCCGGATCGACGGGTTTTCCATCCTTGCGGAACTCGACATAGAGCTCCGGCGTGGCATTTCCATTCTTCGATGCCGAGGTGCTCGCCACCCGGGCCTCTCCCATCGCGCCGACCGGCTCACCTGCGAGCACCGACTGGCCAGACGCGACGCTGATTCTGCTCATCCCCGCTAGGACGACATGATAGCCGTCACCCGCATTCAGGATCAAGAGTTGACCGTAAGAGCGGAAAGGCCCCGCATAAAGCACGTTTCCATCCGCCGGCGCTGTGACGATGGCTCCCGATTGTGTCGCAACCATGTCACCGAGCATCACCGCGCCGTTACCGTCGTTGGCCCCGAAGCGCCGCTTGATCCTGCCGGTGACCGGCAGCGCGATCTGCCCTTGAAGCGCGGAAAACGGCGCAGCAGCGGTGAGCCTGTTGCTCTCCGGCACCGGCAGCGAGGCCAGTTCCGTTGGCGCCGGGGCCGATGCCGGGCCCTTGTCGGCGTCCACCGTCTTTTGCTCGGCTGCCTTGACCGCATCCGCCGCCTTGCGGGCCCTGTCGGCCTCGAGCGATGCGATCAGCTCTTTCAGGCTGCCGGCCTTGGCCGCCAGCGTCGCGGACCGTTGCTTTTCGGCGGCCAGCGCGGTTTGCGTATCGGCGGCGAGCTTCTGCTTGGCTTCGAGCAGCATGCCGAGCCGCTTTTTTTCCGCCGCCTGCTCGCCGACCGCTGCCGTCAGCCGCGCCCGCTCGGCCTCGATCGAGGCCGTCACCCGCGACTGCTCTTTGAGATCGGCCAGCAACATGTCGGTCTGCTGGCGCAGTTCCGGCACCACGGCACCGAGCAGGATGGCGCTGCGCACCGACGACAATGCGTCCTCCGGCTTGACCAGGATCGCCGGCGGCGGATTGAGCCCCATGCGCTGCAGCGCGCCGAGCACTTCGGCCAGAACGTCACGTCTGGCGGCCAGTGAGGCGCGTATCTTCTGCTCCTGCGCCTTCAGCCCTTCCAGCTTGCCGCCAATGTCCTCGATGTCCTGGCCGAGCTTCTGCTCGGTCATCGCCGACTGGATCAGTGCCGCGGTGATCGAGGCATGGTCCTTCTTGACCGCCGCTATGTCGGCGGCGAGCTTGGCCAGCCGCTCGGACGACAGCGTGATCTCTTTCGATACCTTTTCGTATTCGGCGCGGCTCTGGTCCGGGTCCGGCGCCAGGTCGAGCGTGTTCTCAGCCCGCGCGATCCCGAGCGAAACCACGATCACCGCCGCTGCGATGCCGTAGCGCACGCGCCAGGAGCCCGTTCGTGATTTCCAGTCTTCAGACATTGAAGCCCAACTCTATGCGCGGCTTCGTTAACGAACCATCAACCATGTTCGAGCCCGGCCGCCATCCGCAAACCCCTATGAGCCCAAACTGTCGATGAGCATTGGGGCAGAAATCCGGGCGGCTGGCGTCAATTCGCTGATCGAACCGGCTTCATGAACGATGGTAGGGGTGGCCGGAAAGGATCGTGGCCGCCCTGTAAAGCTGCTCGCCCAGCATGACGCGGACCAGCTGATGCGGCCAGGTCAGCGCGCCGAGCGACACCGTCAGATCAGCCAAGTCACGCAGCGACTGGTCATGGCCGTCGGCGCCGCCAATGGCGATCACCAGCGCCTTGCGCCCGCCATCGCGCAGCAAGCTTATGCGGCCGGCGAAATCCTCGGAGGAAAGGTTCTTGCCGCGCTCATCCAGCAGCATCAGCGCCGTGCCCGGTTGCAAGTGCGTCTGCAGCTTCTGGCCTTCCTCGCGCCGGCGCTCATTGGCCGTCTGCGCGCGGCCTTCGGCAATCTCGGCGATCCCGGCGAATTCGAGGCCTACGGCAGGGCCGCTCTTGGCGAAACGCTCGAAATAGCGGTCGGCCAACTGCTTCTCGGGGCCGGCTTTCATTCGGCCCACGGCATGAACGGTAATCTTCATCCCTGCCTCGGAGAGCCGCTGATGCGTGTCGCACAACGACATGCATCAAGACGAATACGGCTCAGTGGAGGGTCTCTTCCTCAAGATCCGGCGCCTGCCACATCTTTTCGAGATTGTAGAAGTCGCGGACCTCGGGACGGAAGACATGGACGATGATGTCGCCCGAATCGATCAGGACCCAGTCGGCGCCAGCCAGCCCCTCGACGCGCGCCGTGCCGAGCCCGGCATCCTTGAGCGCCTTGAGGAGATGATCGGCGACAGCCGAGACATGACGGTGCGATCGGCCCGACGCGACGACCATGTAGTCGCCGAGGCTCGATTTCCCCTGAATGTCGATTGAGACGATGTTTTCAGCCTTGGAGTCTTCCAGACTGGCAAGGACTGTCTTGATGGCGCGGGACACGGCGTCGTTTACGCTGATCCCGGCCGGCGAAGGCACGATGTCGGCCTTCTTCCGCAGTGCTGTTCTCAGTGTATTTCCTTTCGCAGCAAGAACAACCAAATCACCTTTCAAATCAGGTGACACTGCTTAGATAGGCAGAGTTAGGTTGCAGTTTCAAGACACCGCTCGCAAGCAGACGCCCGGTAACGGCCGAATATGCGGCTTTTCCGGGCCAGAAATTCGGAACCGCCTCGCCCCGCAGCGGTTATCAGCTCATCCACGAACCGGAATCCCGACATGCCGATCGATCCTCAGAACGCCCTCCTCACCGTGCAATCCGGCCTGGCGCAACTCAGCACGCTGATCGTCTCCTACTCGCTTTCGGCGGTCGGCGCCGTCATCCTGCTGGTCATCGGCTACATCGTCGCCGGCCTCGCCGAGCGTTCGATCTATGCCGGCCTCGGCCACGTTCACGGCTTCGACGAAACGCTCCGCCATTTCTTCTCGCAGGTCGTCCGCTACGCCATCCTCGGGCTTGTCGTGATCATGGTTCTCGGCCAGTTCGGCGTGCAGACGGCTTCGATCATTGCCGCCATCGGTGCCGCCGGCCTGGCCATCGGTCTGGCGCTGCAAGGCACGCTGCAGAACATTGCCGCTGGCATCATGCTGCTGGCGCTGCGGCCGTTCCGCATCGGCGAATATGTCGAGGTCGGCGCCATATCCGGTACCGTCGAGGAGATCGGGCTGTTTGCAACAACGCTGAGGACGGTCGAAGGTGTCTACGTGCTTGCACCTAACTCGACCCTGTGGAACCAGCCGGTCCGCAATTTCACCCGCAATGGTGTGCGCCGCGGCGACATCACGCTCAGCATCGGCTCGTGGAACGACATCGATTTCGCGCAAAAGACCATGCTCGGTGTCGCCGCCGCCGACCGGCGCGTCAGGCGGCAGCCGGCGCCGATCGCCTTTGTCGCGACTGTCGGGGACAGCACTGTCGCCATCACCTTGCGCTACTGGACGGCGGCTGCCGATTTCTTCGCCGCCCAGATCGACCTCACCAAGAGTGTCAAGCAGGCGTTCGATGCCGAAGGCCTTTCAATTCCGGCGCCGGCGCCGCAAGCGCCGCAGCCGGAGGCCTCAGCCACGCAGCAATAGAGCATTTGAAGCCAGCCCGCAGATGGCCCTCAAAGCTCTCCGCGCCCGCGCTGATCTTCGGGCGCGAAGGCGAGATCGACAGGCAACGGCGCCTGCGCCGTCATCGGCGCGAAACTGCCGGTCTCGGTGGCGGGCACGGGCCGCACCATGCCGACGCGCCAGAGAACGAACAAGCAGTAGGCGGCGGCAATGACGATTGCCACATAGATGAAGGCCTGCGTGCCATAGATGGCGGAAAGCCCGGTCACAATGCCGGGCACGACGAAGCCGGACAGCGACCAGGCAAACAAGAGCGAGCTCGACAGCGCCACCATGTCGTCCTTGCCGGCGCGGTCGCCAGCATGGGCGCTGGCCAGCGAATAGATCGATTCCGAGGCGCCGTCCCAGACCACGTAGATGACGAGCAGCGTCGCCAGAGCGCCACCGTCGAAACCCAGTGCAAACAGGCCCGCCGCGGCGGCAAGCGCCGACGCCGCGATCAGCACAAAGCGCCGGTCGGTGCGGTCGGAAATCCAGCCGAGGGGAATCTGCAGGATCAGCGTGCCGACCGGCATTGCCGAAAGCAGCAAGGCGACGTCGGCCTGGCTGTAGCCTCTGGCGGTGGCATGGATTGGCGCAAAACCCGAAATCGTCATCGACAGGCCGCCGACGGCAAGCATGCCGGCAACGCCGACCGGCGAGATTCGCCAGGCGCGGCCGAGCGCCACCGACGCCGCTTGCGGCGCCGGTGGCTGCGCGAGCCGCGTCAGCCCGACGGGAAGGATCGACAGCGCGGTGAAGGCAATGCCGATCAGCGGCGCATCGGCCGCGCGGATATCGATCAACGCCAGCGTCGAATAGCCGACGCCGAGTCCGGCGACATAGGCAACGTAGAAGATAGCCATGACCCGGCCGCGGATGGCGTTTGCGACGACATCGTTCAGCCAGCTCTGCGCGACAATGAACAGGCCGCATATGGCAAAGCCGTAGAGCGCCCGTGCAGCGATCCATGGCAATGGGTGCGGCCCGGCGCCGACCGCGGCGTTGGACAGCACGATCAGCGCCGACAGTACCATGAACACGCGGGCATGGCCGACACGCCGCACCAGCGGCCCGGTCAGGATGCAGCCAGCGAGGCCGCCAGCCGAAAGGCCGGTGACGATCAGCCCCGCCCAAGTCGGATCGAAGCCCTCGGCGCCGAGCCGGACTGGGATATAGGCGAACATGAGCCCATTGCCGACGGCGATCAGCGCCATCGACAAGAGGATGCTGGCAATGGCGATCGAGGGCGCCGGCTGCCCTAGACCGTTCTTGTCCTGGTCGCGCTCGAGAATCGTCATGACCGAGGATCGCCCATCAAGCAGGTCAAGGCAGCGGCAAATGCGACATGGCTGGACTTGCCTTCCGCCCCCTCAGCCCTTTGCCACATTGCGGATCGCGCTCGACGACAGCGACGAACGCGGGCCGTGGATGAAGGTCCAGGCCGGCGCGTTCATGCGGGCGAGCCGCGGTGCGTCGCCTTCGTCGACGCGGGCATAGTCGAAAGTCTTGGCGACCACGGACGACAGGAACGACAGCGTCGCACCTGGCCGGTCGACCACCGCGATCGGGAACGTCATCACGATACGGCGCCAGCGCTGCCAGCGGTGGAAGTCGCGAAGCGAATCGGCCCCCATGATCCAGACGAAATCGACGCCGGGGTTACGCGCCTTGACCAACGCCAGCGTGTCGGCGGTGAAGCGGACGTGGTGGGCCGCCTCGAAGGCGGTGACCTTGATCTTCGGGTTCTTGGCGATCTTTTCAGACAGCTGCAGCCGCTCGGCCAGCGGCGCAAGTTCACCAGCGTTCTTGAGCGGATTGCCGGGCGTCACCATCCACCACAGCTGGTCGAGAGCAAGGCGTCTGAGTGCGATCTCGGCGACCAGCGCATGCCCGGCGTGCGGCGGATTGAACGAACCGCCAAACAGCCCGACCGCCACGCCTTTCCCGGCATGCGGCATCTTGAGGTAACGGGAGGATATGGCATGTTCGGACAAGGCAAGCATGCGTCAGGCACCCCCCTCTGCCCTGCCGGGCATCTCCCCCTCAAGGGGGGAGATTGTCAGCTTCAATGACAGCTTGAATTCTGCCCGCCCGGCAATTGGCGAAATCGCGAACGAGAGCTGATCTCCCCCCTTGAGGGGGAGATGTCCGGCAGGACAGAGGGGGGTGGCTGGGCGCAAGGCTTCAGGTTCTTTGAACACAAAGCTTCAAGGCCTCACCTGTCCCGACCCGCGTACACGATATTTGAACGACGTCAGTTGCTCGACGCCGACCGGTCCGCGGGCATGCATCTTGCCGGTGGCGATGCCGATTTCGGCGCCCATGCCGAATTCGCCGCCATCGGCAAACTGGGTCGAGGCGTTGTGCAGAAGGATCGCCGAATCGACCTCGTTGAAGAACCGGTCGACCGCTGTGGCGTCCTCGGCGACGATCGCCTCGGTGTGATGCGAGGAGAACGTCTCGATATGCTCGATCGCGCCGCCAATGCCGTCGACCAGCTTCACAGCGATGATCGCGTCGAGATATTCGGTCACCCAGTCTGCATCGGTCGCGGGCTGGGCATCGGCATAAAGCCTCAGCACCTCGGCATCGGCATGGATCTCGCATCCTGCCGCCCGTAGGGCCTCGAGGATCGGCACCAGGTGCGTGACGGCGACGGCACGGTCGACCAGCAGCGTCTCGGCAGCGCCGCACACCCCGGTGCGCCGCATCTTGGCATTGACCGCGATCTTGACCGCCATGTCGAGATCAGCCGATCGGTCGATATAGAGATGGCAGATGCCCTCGAGATGGGCGAAGACCGGCACCCGCGCCTCCTTCTGCACACGCTCGACCAGGCTGCGGCCGCCGCGCGGAATGATGACCTCGAGATTGCCGGAAAGCCCTTTCAGCATTTCGCCGACGGCGGCGCGATCGGTGGTCGGCACCAATTGTATGGCATCCTCCGGCAGCCCGGCTGCCTTCAGCCCCTCGACCAGGCAGGCATGGATCGCGGCGGAAGAATTCGCTGAATCCGAGCCGCCGCGCAGGATCACCGGATTGCCCGCCTTGAGGCAGAGCGCACCGGCATCGGCGGTCACGTTCGGCCGGCTCTCATAGATGACGCCGATGACGCCTAGCGGCGTGCGCACCCGTTCGATGTGCAACCCGTTCGGCCGGTCCCATCCAGCAATGATTTCGCCGATTGGGTCGCGCAACTCGGCGATCTCGCTGATGCCGTCTGCCATGGCGCGGATGCGGACGGGATCGAGCTTCAGCCGATCCATCGACGCTGCCGATAGGCCAGCCTCCTCGCCATTTCTGATGTCGATTGCGTTGGCGTCGAGGATATCCTGCTCATGCCGAAGGATCGCCTGAGCCATGCCGACCAGCGCCTTGTGCTTGCGCTCGGCCGCTGCGATGGCCAGCGGTCGGGCCGCGGCATGCGCGCGGCGGCCGATATCGGCCATCAGCGCGACGGTGTCATCCCGGGATTTTTCATGCAGCGTCAGCATGGCTCATCCTCCGCTATGTAACCTGGTCACCGACTACTTGCTCACCACCGGCATGGCTCACCACAAGGTCGTCGCGGTGGATCATCGCCGAACGCGCCTCGTAGCCGAGCACGGTTTCGATCTCGGTCGTCTTCAGCCCAGCGATCCTTACGGCATCGGCGGCATCATAGGCAACCAGCCCGCGCGCTATCTCGCGGCCCTCGGGCGACAGGATCGCCACCGTGTCGCCACGCGCAAAATTGCCGCTGACCAATTTGACGCCGGCCGGCAGCAGCGACTTGCCGGAGAGCAGCGCGCCGATGGCGCCGGCATCGACGGTCAGCCGGCCAGCCGGTTCGAGCTGCCCGGCGATCCAGGTCTTGTAACCTTTGACCGGGCTGCTGCTCGGCCGGAAGAAGGTGGCGCGCTCGCCGCGCTCGATTGCCAGCAGCGGCGACAGCCGCGTGCCTGATGTGATGATCATGGCGGTGCCGGCGGCGGTTGCAATCTTGCCGGCATCGAGCTTGGTGCGCATGCCGCCGCGCGACAATTCCGAAGCGGCGGCACCCGCCATCGCCTCAATGTCGGGGGTGATGCGGTCGACGATCGGAATGAACCGAGCGTGCGGGTCACGCGCAGGCGGTGCCGTGTAGAGCCCGTCAATGTCGGAGAGCAGCACCAAAAGGTCGGCGCCCATCATGGTGGCGACGCGCGCCGCCAGCCGGTCGTTATCGCCATAACGGATTTCGGAGGTGGCCACCGTATCGTTCTCGTTGATGACCGGCACCGCCTTCATCTTGAGCAGCGTCGAGATCGTCGCCCGCGCGTTGAGATAACGGCGGCGCTCTTCCGTGTCGCCGAGCGTCAACAGGATCTGGCCCGATTTCAAACCATTCTTGCCGAGCGCATCCGACCAGGCGCCGGCCAAGGCGATCTGCCCGACGGCGGCCGCCGCCTGGCTCTCCTCGAGCTTCAGCGCCCGCTTGCCGAGGCCGAGGATGGTGCGGCCAAGTGCAATCGCACCGGAAGACACAACGAGAATTTCGGCGCCGCCATTGGCCAGCACGGCGATGTCGTCGGCAAGCGAGGCCAGCCAGTCGCGCTTCAGGCCCGTCGTGCGGTCGACAAGCAGCGCCGAGCCGATCTTGACGGCAATGCGCCGATAATTTTTCAGCGATTGCGCGGCCATGGCTATGCGTTCCAGCGCGTCTCGACCGGCGCAGCGACAGCTTCGCGCGCCTTCGCCACCACAGCCATCAGCGCGCGCAACACCGCCTCGACGCCCTCGCCGGTGACCGCCGAAAGCAGCATCGGCGCGCGGCCGGCGGCGCGTTTCAGCGAGGCGGCCTTCTTTTTGCGTGCGTCGGCATCGAGTATGTCGACCTGCGAAAGAGCGACGATCTCGACCTTGTCGGTCAGCCCGTTGCCATAGGCGTCGAGTTCGGCACGCACGGTCTTGTAGGCCTTGCCCGGATTTTCTTCCTGCGCCGAGACGAGGTGCAGAAGGACGCGCGTGCGTTCGACATGGCCGAGAAAGCGGTCACCGATGCCGACGCCTTCATGCGCGCCTTCGATCAGGCCGGGAATGTCGGCAATGACGAATTCGCGCCCGTCGATGCGGGCCACGCCAAGGCCCGGATGCAGCGTGGTGAAGGGATAGTCGGCGATCTTCGGCTTGGCCGCGGTGACGGCCGCCAGGAAGGTCGACTTGCCGGCATTGGGCAGCCCGACCAGGCCGGCATCGGCGATCAGCTTCAGCCTGAGCCAGATATTGAGCTCTTCGCCCGGCAGTCCGGGGTTGGCGCGGCGCGGCGCCTGGTTGGTCGAGGTCTTGAAATGCTGGTTGCCGAAGCCGCCATTGCCGCCCTTGGCCAACAGGAAGCGCTGGCCGACGACCGTCAGATCGCAGATCAGCGTCTCATTGTCCTCGGCAAAGACCTGTGTTCCGGCCGGCACTTTCAGCGTCACGTCGGCACCCTTGGCGCCGGTCATGTTGCGGCCCATGCCGTGCGTCCCGGTCTTGGCCTTGAAATGCTGCTGGTAGCGATAGTCGATCAGCGTGTTTAGTCCGTCGACCGCCTCCACCCAGACATCGCCGCCGCGGCCGCCGTCGCCGCCGTCCGGGCCGCCGAACTCGATGAACTTTTCGCGCCGGAACGACACCGAACCGGCGCCGCCGTCGCCGGAGCGGATGTAGACCTTGGCTTGATCGAGAAATTTCATCGGATTGTATGATTTCTGCTATTGGCTTTGCGGGATTGCTCTAAAGCAAGGCGGGTCGAAGGGCGAGGGCCGTTTTTGCTACTGTAACGTCGCGCGTATCTCTGGACGCGTAGCATTTGGTTGACCCTTGCCGAAAATCGATCTTCGGCTTTCCAAGCGCGAGATGTCGGAATGAAGCTGGTAACTTACAATATCCACTACGGCATCGGCCTCGACGGCCGCTATGATGTCGGTCGCATCGCCGATGCGGTGCGCGGCGCCGACGTGATCGCGCTGCAGGAGGTCACCCGCGCCAACCCGAAGAATGGCGGCCGCGACATGGTGGCCGAGCTCGGCGAGGCGCTGCCCGACTATTTTGCCGTCTACGGCAGCAATTTCGAAGCCGACGCCGGATCGCGCCTGGAGAACGGCCGCGCCATCACGACCACCTTCCAGCTCGGCAACATGGTGCTGTCGAGAACGCCGATCCATCTGTCGCGCAATCTCCTTTTGCCGCGCAGCCGCAGTTTCGAGGCGATGAACTTCCAGCGCGGCGCGCTGGAGGCGCTGATCGAAACGCCGCTTGGCTTCGTCCGCTTCTATTCCACTCATCTCGACCATCGCAGCCCGGTCGAACGCCTGAGCCAGATCCGCTTTCTGCGCGAACGCCTGTTGAACTACCCGCTCGAGGGCGGTGGGCTCTCCGGCGTCGCCGAGATCGGCTTACCGGACTTGCCTTGTCCCGAAGCCTTCGTCGTCATGGGCGACTTCAACATGCTCGCCGGATCGCCGGAACACGTCGAACTCGCCGGCCAGCCTGACCATGAATTCGGCATGCCGGTGACCGCCGACCTCGCCGTCGATGCCGCCGCGCGCCTCGGCGCGGCCGGCACCGATCTCGTCACCTGGGTCGACCCCAAGCGGCCGGGCGATGCCAGCCGCCACAAGCGCATCGACTACATCTTCACCAGCGCCTCGCTTACCAAATCGCTGAGGCGCCTGTGGGTCGACCGGCAAGCGGCCGGTTCGGATCACTTGCCGGTCTGGGTCGAGATGGCGTGAGCCGCATCCATCAAAAATGCACCCAATTCCTGAGGCTGGTCCAGGTCTTGCGATCGAGGCGGTAGCGCTCGACCGGCACCTGGCCGGCAACGATCGAATTCAGCATGCCCTGGCCGGCATACTGGAAGCCGCATTTGTGGATGACCCGGCGCGAGGCCGGATTGATCACCCGCGTCGAGGCGTGCAGCACCTGGATCGTGGTTCTCTGGAAGGCAAGGTCGACCAGTGCGTGCGCTGCCTCCGTCGCGTAGCCGCGTTTCCAGTACGGCTCGCCGATCCAATAGCCGAGCTCCAGCCCGCGATCCGTGGTGTTGAGCCCGGCACAGCCGACGAAGGTCTCGGTGCCGGCCAGCGTCAACGCATAGGCGATTCCGGCCCGGCGCGATGCCGTCATAGCCAGGAAAGCGCGTGCCTCGGCCTCGCCATAGGGATGCGGCATGCGGGCCAGCATTTCCGCGACATGGCGGTTATCGGCGAGCGCCACCAATTGCTCGATGTCGCTTTCACGCGGGGCCCGCATGACCAGCCGCTCGGTGACCAGGACCGGGCAATCTATCGCGTAACTTTCGTCGTCTGTCGCTTCCGCTTCGGCAACCATGTCAGTCCTCCAGGCAAGAAAAAGGGGAGATGGAAACCCATCTCCCCTGATCCATTTCCTGGCTTGGCCAGACACCGGTCCCGAGATGGGTGCCGGTGTTCTCTTGCGGAACCGGCTACTCCGCTGCCTTCGTCATCGGGTTCACCGATACGTAGGTTCGGCCATTGGCTTTTTTGTTGAAGGTGACTGCGCCAGCTTCCAGCGCAAACAGCGTGTGGTCCGTGCCAATGCCGACATTGGTGCCGGGATGCCACGTCGTGCCACGCTGACGAATGATGATGTTGCCTGGAATCACGGCTTCGCCGCCGAATTTCTTCACGCCGAGCCGCTTGGAATGGGAGTCGCGACCATTGCGCGACGATCCGCCAGCTTTCTTGTGTGCCATCTAACTACTCCGATGCGCCGCGAGGCGCCTAAACGATCTTATGAACGCGTTCGCGTTCCGTTTCAAGTCCGATCCGGCGACGATTGCGCCAGTTCGTTCTACTTCTTCGCCAATTCCTTGGCCTGCTCGCGCCAGTCCTTGATCTGGTCGGCGCTGAACGGCATGTGCTCGTCGATCTTGGCGACATCCTTGTCGGACAGCTTGGCGATCTGGGCGAAGGTGGTGATGCCCTGTTCGTTGAGCTGGCCGGCGGCAACCGGGCCGATGCCCTTGATCACCGTCAGATCGTCCGGCTCGCCCTTCGGCGCCTTGAACAACGGCGCGGCGGCTTCGGCAGCCTTGTCCCCGGTCGTCTCGGCCTTGCCTTCCTTCTTCGGCGCAGCCTCTGCCTTGGCTGCGGCCTTCGGCGCAGCTTCAGCCTTCGCCTCGGTCTTGGCGGCAACTTCGGCCTTCGCTTCGGTCTTGGCGGCGGTCTTCTTCGCCGGCTTGGCGCCACCCAGCAGGATCTCGGCGATCCTGACAGTGGTCAAAAGCTGGCGATGGCCGATCTTCCGGCGCGAATTCTGCCGGCGACGCTTCTTGAAGGCGATGACCGTGCGGTTCTTGCCCTGCTCGACGACTTCGGCGGTGACCATCGCACCATCGACGAACGGCGCGCCGAACGTGACGTTCTCGCCTTCGCCATGCGCGAGCACATTGCCGATTTCGACGATGTCGCCGACATTGGCTTCGAGTTTTTCGATCTTCAGGAGATCGTTGGCGGCAACGCGATACTGCTTGCCGCCCGTTTTGATGACTGCGAACATTTTTTGCCTTTCGCTGTTCGGTCGGCCTTGATGAACCGCCTGAGGCGGTTCGGCCGTCTTTTTGTCAGTCTGCGGGTTCAAAAAACAAGCGGCGCGGAAGATCCCTCCACGCCGATTGCGCGCTGTCCCTAACCGAAGGTTCGGCTTGAGTCAAGGCAAGCGCCGCGGGCAAGCTGCGAATGGGCTGAGCCCAGTCCGGCAAACATGGAACATCGGGCACCGCAGCTTTGAACGCAGCACGGACGGGAACCTGCGGCGCCGGGGCAGATTGGCCCTTGTAACCTGCCTGTCCAGCCGTTATCTAGTGCGCCGCGCCGGCAACGGCGGACCATGACCGCGGAGAGGTGGCAGAGTGGTCGAATGCACCGCACTCGAAATGCGGCATGGGTGCAAGCCCATCGGGGGTTCGAATCCCTCCCTCTCCGCCAGTGATCCTAATTTCATTTTTTGATTTTTGCCTGCCGAACTCAGCCATAAATGCTCGTGAAGCCGCGGAGCTCAATTGCAGCCCGGCGTTAACCCTTGGCCCGCTAGGTCGTTGACCAAGCAACCGAGCGGTGTTGCGGAAGGTTGTCGGTTCGCAATGTGGGTCAAGCGAGCGTCAGCTGGATCGTGTATTTGGTGATCGACCCGTCGCGAACCTACCCACGACCTCATCGAGCACATGGAACGGAGCAAGAAACCACTTTCGTGGTCGCATTGGATGGTGGCTGGGTTCCGTCGCGAGCAGTTGCTGATCAACGCGGTGACTTGTGTCTGGGGCGTCAAGTCCACCAAAAATCAGCGAGCGATGCACTAACTGCTGGAGTGCGCCCCGCCTTCGACGTATAAATGGCGCTACATTCCGGGAGGAAGAGCCATGAATGCAGTGCCTCAATGGCGGCTCGCAGGCGACTGGTTCGACATCTGCAGCTGCGACATCCCTTGCCCTTGCGAGTTCGCCCAGCGGCCGACCGGCAATCACTGCCAGGGCGTGCTCGCCTGGCATGTACGCGAGGGTCAGTATGGCGACGTGAAGCTCGACGGCCTGTCGCTGGTGGCGCTCGGCGAGTTCGAAGGCAATCTATGGGCCGGCGAGGCAAAGGCCGTGATGGGCATGTACCTCGACGAGAAGGCGAACGAGCGGCAACGTGAAGCCCTGCAGGCGATCTTCGGCGGGCAGGCTGGCGGCTGGCCGGCGGGTTTTGCCGCCAACATCGGCGAGATGCGTGGCATGGAGTTCGTGCCGATCACTTTCGAGGTGGCGGGCGACCTTGCCACCTGGCGGGTCGAGATTCCTGGCCTCGTCGTCGGGCATGCGGAAGCGCTTTCAGGTCCCACAACACCACCCGGCAAGCGGGTGCAGACGATCAACCCGCCGGGCTCGGAGGTCGGCCCGGGCCAGGTTGCCACCTGGGGGCGTTCGGTCGAGGTGAGCACCAAAGGCTTCGGGCTCGACTGGACGGGCACGGCGCGCTCGAGCAAACACATTCCGTTCGACTGGACCGGCCCGAACTAGGGACGTGCCGATGCCTGACGCGTTCCCCGGGAAATCGTCGCGGCTCCGGAATTTGCGTGGCATGCCGCTCGGCCTTCTCGCATCGCTCGTCGTGCTAACAGCGGCGGCGTGGGCGCTGACCCTCAGCATGGATATGCCTATGGGCATTGCGGTGCGCGGCGGGATGGAGGGTATGGAAGGCATGGCCGGCATGGCGATGGCCGGAATTGCCGCTGACGGCTGGTCACTCGCCGGCGCCGCCGCCTTTCTTGCTGTATGGACGGTGATGATGGCTGCCATGATGCTGCCGGCGGCCGCGCCCATGATCTTTATGTTCGCGGCGGCGCAGGCCAGGCGCGAACAGCACGTTGCCGTCCCGACGTGGATATTCGTCGCGGGTTACATGCTCGTCTGGGCGGCGGCGGGCCTTCTCGTGTATGTCCTGGTCCAGATCGGAAGCGAGTTTGCGACGAGCCTCGATCCGCCTCAGCATTCGAAATGGGCGCCGCTCGCGCTCGGTATCACGCTTGGCGTCGCCGGACTCTACCAATTCACGACACTCAAGCACATTTGCCTCAGCCATTGCCGTTCGCCGCTCGCTTTCGTTGCGCAGCATTGGCGCGACGGGCGGGTTGGCGCACTCGAGATGGGGCTGCGGCACGGACTCTATTGCTTTGGTTGCTGCTGGGCGCTGTTTGCCGTGCTGGTCGCGGTGGGCATCATGAGTGTCGCCTGGATGCTGCTGTTGACGCTGGTCGTCTTCGTCGAGAAGCTGCTGCAGCGCGGCCGCCGCTTCGAAGTTGCCTTGGGCATTGCGCTGATGGCCCTCGGGATCGCTGTATCGTTCGGCGCGATCGAGATGCCTTGGATGAGCGGCTAGCCCCCAGCCGGGTGGTGAAATTCCAAACATATCGGTCCTTAAGGATAAGGGCGGGTCGTTGTGTTTGGCGAACCGATACTAGCAGCTGGCAGCCCTCTGATCGGGTCGGTGATGGCTCAAGATGGCGGGCTATGCAGCCTTCCGCCGCAATTGGCTCACACTCAGCCACACCGCCGAAACCAGGAAGTAGAGGGCGCCTACTGCGGCATAGCCGGCCACGTTGGTGATGGATGGCGGCATCGGCATCCGCGCCTGCGCGATGAAAAACGTGCCTGCCAGTGCTGATTGCCCTCCGCTCAGGATCATCGCCCACTGCGCGCCAGAGCTCTTCCAACGGCGGACCGCGGTGCCGAGTTGAAGCAGGCCAGACAGGATCGCCCATAGGCCGAACACCCCAAGCACCCAATTCATGCTCATCTTCAGCGCAACAACGACCGCGAGCGTTGTCGCCGCGCTGACCACGACGTTGATGGTCTGGGTGCGATTCTGTCCCAATCCTCCGCTGCGCGATGCGTCGACAAAATTGGCGAGGGCATCCCATGCAGGATAAGCCACGAGCAAAACCGCCGCCACCACCCCGGAATTCTGTCCCACTGTAAAGGCAGCCGCCACCCAGACAGCCGAGACCGCCGTCCGTGCGAAGTAATAGAGCTTGAGCCATTGTTCCTGGCTGGCGCGGGAAAGATCGCTACTGTGAACCGTCATTGGATGTCCTTTCGACTAGTAGGTAGGTCTCTCGACGAACGTCGCAGAGCCGTTACGGCGATGGTTATTTGAGGTCTTAGGATTGTATCTGGAGGGAACGCGGAGCGAGCCGCTCCAGGAGCGGGCGTGTCACGACGGCGAATATCTTCGGATCGCCATAGGCCCGTGCCGAAAGCATCGCGCCGTGGACAGTCGCCATGAACGCTTCAGCCTCGGCACGAGGGGCACCCATCAGTTGGAATCGGCCGAGCCGCGCACCGCGCTCCAGCACGGATGTCAGCCAAGCCGACAGGGAGCGGAAATGCGCCCGGACCTCAAGGCCAACTTCCTCGGGCAGCACGGGGAGCTCGCTTGCCAACAGCGCGCAGATACAAAACGGAGCGCTGGCATCCGCGATGCAGACTTCCCAATAGCCAGCGTAGTCCTGAAGCTGTTCGAGCGGATCGGAGACCTGAAGTTCGAGATTCGCCATCCCCGCTTCAGCTTCTTCCCGATACCGCGCAACCAGCGTTCGGACCAGATCGACCTTGCTTGGGAAATGGTGATGGATGCTCGCCTTACGAATCCCGACCACATCAGCGATGTCGGCATAACTGAAACCGTTGTAGCCGCCAGCGACGATCAGAGAACGCGCACAAGCCAGGATGTCGTCGGAGGTAGTAGACACGTTGCCCATGCCCCTACCTACCTTCTGGTAGGATGGCAGTCAAGCCCTCTTGCAACGCAACGACCAAAGCGAGAGCAGTAGCGTGGAACGTGGCTATGGCGCAGACGTCATTCGATGTTCCTTGTGTCTCGGCCGCCATCAATTCAAAAAAGCGCCGAGTGTTTGTCGATCGAAGTAGCCGTCCCACTTCGAGGAGAAGGCGACACCCTTCGGCCGACCGGATCATCGCAATCGCCGCGCGGCACTAGGCGTTTGCACCGACTGCGCTATCTCCCCATCGTTAGCCCTGTTCTATCGCTGGTTGAGATCGGGAGGTTTCCATGGATCGGCGACTATTTTTGACAGGAATGTTTGGCATTGCCGGGGCCGCGGCCCTTGCAAGCACGGTTCGGCCAATCAACGCAGTGGCCGGCGTTCCAACTGCCAGAAACGGCATTCTCGATGAACTCGAGGCGCCGGACGTCGAGACCTTCGACGACGATACTCAAGCAGAGTTGCAACCAGTCTATCATCGCCGGTGGCACCGGCCGCGCCGGCGCCGCCGGCGTGCTTGGAGAAGGGTCTGTCGCGTTTACTGGCGGAATGGCTATCGGCGCAGGCGGTGCTTCCGCAGGCGCGTCTGGGTCTGGTTTCGATTCTAGCAATTGGCCGGCTTGAACCCTGGCCATCGCGGCCGGGGTTTTCGCCTCAGGCGACCGTTAGTGCCCTTAGAGAGTTTGTCTGACGGCGCCGGAGGAGGCTGACGGTGTTTGCAGGTTTCAGAGCCACCAGCTTGCGACTGGACGATACGACCATTTTCGCAAGGGTCGGTGGCACCGGTCCGCCGCTGCTGCTTCTTCACGGTTTTCCAGAGACGCATCTGATGTGGAGGGATATCGCCGCAGCCTTGGCGCCCCGCTTCACGGTGGTCGCCGCCGACCTTCGAGGCTATGGCCAAAGCGGATGCCCGGTTTCCTCTGCCGATCATAGCCAATACGCCAAGCGCGCCATGGCCGGCGACATGGTTCAAGCCATGAAGCAACTGGGGTTTGAGCGATTCATGGTTGCCGGACATGATCGCGGCGGGCGGGTTGCCTATCGCCTTGCGCTCGACCATCCCGACAAAGTCCTCAAAATCGCCGTCCTCGACATCATCCCCACCGCCGCAACATGGGATCGGGCGGATGCCAGGCTGGCGCTCGGCTTCTGGCCCTGGAGCCTGCTTGCCCAGCCGGAGCCCCTGCCGGAACGTCTGATTGGCGCGGCTCCCGATGCCGTCGTCGACGATGCAATAACGCAATGGGGATCGTCGACGAAAATGGTCTCCAAAGAGGTCAGGGACGCCTATGTTGATGCGCTTCGCGATCCCGCGCATATTCATGCGATATGCGAAGAGTATCGCGCCGCTGCGACGACCGATCGTGAACATGACGCGCTGAACCAGGCAAACGGTCGTCGCATCGAGTGCCCGCTAATGGCGCTATGGAGTGGCGAAGGCGCCCTGGAGAACTGGTATGCGCAAGAAGGCGGGCCGCTGGCTATCTGGAGGAAATGGGCTGACAGCGTGGAAGGACGCGCTGTCCAAGGCGGGCACTTTTTCCCAGAAGAGCACCCCGACACGATAGCAGCGGTTCTCTCGGAATTCTTCGAGGACAAATAGGACGGTCAGGACAGAGGGTTGTAGAGGTCACATGCTTCAGTTACGCGGAACCTCGGGAGTGCTTCGCGGCCCCAGGTCGAGCATCCTCCGATATTCGTCTGTCCGGCATCAACGTGCTTGATAAGAGAATGAAGCCGATCTCCATGGCCACGCCTGTGATATGCAGCCTGATGTTTGTCGGAAGTTGTGCATCGCCTTTGCCTGCATCCTTTGATGCTGCGAAATACGACAAGATGAGTTGCGTCGAGCTCAACGTGGCGATCGGCACGGTCGCTGACGAGATGTCGGCAACAGCCATCGCTCGCGGCAAAGTCGTCCACACCAACATTCCGGATTGGCTGTGGGGAGGGCAGCGTGTCGCCTCGACCGTCGCTGCCCGCCAGAGCGCGAAGATCGAGCGCTTGCGGCAGCAGGAGGCTGCGATTGCGGCGGCGAGACGAAGCAGGTGCTGATTGCGTCACTGAAGTGGGTCTTCAGCCCGCCACACCGGACTGATGCGCAGCGATCGCGCCGAGGAATATCTCGCCGAAATCCTTGAGCTTGGCGGCGCCGACGCCGTTGACCGCGGCGAAGGCGTCCAGATCACGCGGGCAGCGTTCGGCCATATCGATCAGCGTACGATCCGAAAAGATCACGAAGGCCGGCATTTGGCGTTCCCGGGCAAGACGCAGCCGTACCGCCTTGAGCGCGGCCAGCAGCGCCGAATCCAGACCTTCCGTGCCTGCTGCGGTATCCACAGGACGTATCTTGCCTCGCGATGACTGGCGCGCGTCCACGCGATACCGGAATGAAGCCTCGCCCCGGGCGAGTTCACGGCCTTTCTCGGCGACGGCGAGGCCGCCATGGCCGGCTGAGTCCGATGTCAGGAACCCTCCCGCGACGAGTTGGCGAAGCAGCGACAGCAAGAGACTCTTCTTATGCGCCACACCGGTGCCGAAGCTGGCAAGCCTGTGGTGGTTCCTGGCCAGGACCTTCTCGGTCTCATGGCCGAGCAGGACATCGACAACGTGGGCAGCGCCAAAGCGCTCGCCGGTCTGTGTGATCGCTGCCAGGATGATCCGCGCCTCGGCGTCGCCATCCGCATGCGGCGCCTGGTCGAGGCAGTTGTCGCAATTGCCGCAAGGCGAAGCACTTTCGCCGAAATAGCCAAGCAGGATCTGGCGGCGGCACTGCGCCGTCTCGCAATAGCCGATCAACGTATCGAGCCGGCCATGCGCGCGCCTCTTGTGCTCCGCCGGTGCGCCCTCGTCGTCGATGAAAAGCCGGCGCATACGGATGTCGCCGAGACCGAAGAGCATATGCGCCTCGGCCGCCCGCCCGTCGCGGCCCGCCCGCCCGATTTCCTGATAGTAGGCTTCCAAGCTGCCCGGCAGGTCGGTGTGGAAGACATAGGCGACGTCCGGCTTGTCGATCCCCATGCCGAAGGCGATGGTCGCCACCATCACCACCCCGGACAAGGTCATGAAAGCGTTTTGATGCGCTTCACGCGCGTCCTTGCTCATGCCGGCATGATAGGCGAGCGCGCGTACGCCGTTCCGCTCGAGGAACGCCGCCATCTCGTCGGTCTTTTTGCGCGACAGGCAATAGACGATCCCGCTTCGGCCGGCATGGCGCTGCACGAAATTCAGCAATTGGCGCTTGCTGTCCTGCTTGGGCTCGATGCTTAGCTTGATGTTCGGTCGGTCGAAGCCGAGCACCACGGTATCGATGCGCCCGTCGAACAGTTGCGCGGCAATGTCGGTGCGCGTCGTCTCGTCCGCAGTCGCCGTCAGCGCAATGATCGGCACATCGGGGAAGATGCCGCGCAGCCGCGACAATTCTTCGTATTCGCGCCGGAACGCCGGTCCCCATTGCGAGATGCAATGTGCCTCGTCGATGGCGATCAGCCGGACATCGAGCTTGGTCAACGCCTCGAGCATCCGCGGGGTCATCAGCCGCTCCGGCGCAAGATAGAGCAGCCGTGTCTGCCCTGCCGCGACGCGGCGCCATGCAGCGACATTGGCATCGCGGTCGAGCGAGGAATTGATCGTATCGGCCGCCACACCGGCAAGGCGCAATGCGGCGACCTGGTCCTGCATCAGCGCTACCAGCGGCGAAACGACAATGGTGAGCCCGCCCAGCACCAGCGCCGGGACCTGGTAGCAGAGCGATTTGCCCGCACCCGTCGGCATGACGGCCAGTACATGATGCCCGGCCAGCAGCGCCTCCATCACGGCCGCCTGGCCGAGACGAAAATCATCGAAGCCGAAGACATCCTTCAGGACGCGCCGCTTGGAATCCTCTGCCGGGATGCTCGCCGCAATCTGCATTACAGAACTTTCGCGGATACGACCTGCCGAAATTCCCCGGCGAATCGCCGGGTGATTGCCTGGACAGCAGATTCGAACATTTATCGACCCCTCTGGTCCTGTCCTCGGCACCGGCTGAAGCGAACTTCTCTCTCATTGGCCGATATCAGACCGTCGTTCCAGCCCCTATTCGCCTTGGCTGTGAATATCGCGCCGCCTCGGAGCGGTTAATCCTATCTTCACCATCATTCGGCAGGTTCAGGTTCTGCGGTGATGTTTTGAGTACCGCGGCGCCACAAGCGCCCAGGCAACACGCCCGCGTCTCTCCGGAGGCGCGGGTTTTTCGTTCCGAGAACTGACAGCCTGATCTTCGGGCCCGCAGCTCAGTCGAGGAAATCGGCGCGGGGCGGCGTAAAGTTGTCGACCAGTCGTCCCGCCTCCAGTGCCTTGACGCCATGGACCAGGTTGGAAGGAACGATGAAGCTGCTTCCGGTTTCCAAGATCTCGGTCCTGCCGTCGATGGTGACCTCGAAGTGGCCTTCGGCGACGTAGCTCGCCTGGACATGCGGATGCGAATGCAGCGCGCCGACGCCGCCCTTGTCGAAGGCGAACTCGACCATCATCAGTTCGTCCGTGTGCAGGAGCACGCGCCTGCGGTTGCCATCCGGCGTCGGCGTCCACGCACCCTCGCCGGCATGCGAGAAGATCTTGGTTCCGGTCATCGCCAAACTCTCATCTTTTGTTGTTCATCGCGCCAGCCAGCCACCGTCCACCGGCATCACCGCGCCGTGCATATAGTTCGACGCCGGCGCCAGCAGGAAGACGGCTGCGTCGCCGATGTCTTCCGGCGCGCCCCAGCGCCCGGCCGGAATGCGCGCCAGGATCGAAGCGCTGCGGTCGGGATCGGCACGCAGCGCCTCGGTGTTGTTGGTCTCGATATAGCCTGGCGCAATGCCGTTGACGTTGATGCCCTTTGCCGCCCATTCGCAGGCGAGCAGTCGGGTGATGCCGAGCACGCCATGTTTGGAGGCGGTGTAGGAGGCGACGCGGATGCCACCCTGAAAACTCAGCACCGAAGCGATGTTGACGATCTTGCCACGCCGTCCCGGGTCGGCAAGCACGCGCCTGGCAAAACTCTGGCTGAGGAAGAACACCGTCTTGAGGTTGACGCCGATGACGTCGTCCCAGTCGGCTTCGGTCAAGTCGACCGCATCGGCACGCCGGATGATGCCGGCATTGTTGACCAGGCCGTCGAGCGGCCCTGTATCGTCCCAGACGCGGTCAAGCATCGCCTGGGCGGCGGCATCATCGCCAAGGTCGCAGCGGACCGCCTCGAAGCGTCCGCCGGCCGCCGCAATCTTCTCCGCCGTCTCGTCCATCGCCGAGCGACCGACGCCGACGACCGCGCCGCCGGCACGCGCGATCGACACGGCGATACCCTGGCCGATGCCGGTATTGGCGCCGGTGACGAGGATACGCTTGCCGGCAAGGCTGAAGGCCGAGAGGTCGCTCACTTGAGCTCCTCCATCGCCACCAGGTCGACATCGGTATAGTCGACATTGTCGCCGGCCATCGCCCAGATGAAGGCGTAGTTCGAGGTGCCGGCGCCCGAATGGATCGACCATCCCGGCGACAGCACCGCCTCCTCGTTGCGCACGACGAGATGACGCGTTTCGTCCGGTTCGCCCATGAAGTGAAACACCCGCGCCGTCTCCGGCAGGTCGAAATAGAGATAGGCCTCCATGCGCCGGTCATGCACATGGCACGGCATGGTGTTCCAGACCGAACCGGGGGCAAGCTGGGTCATGCCGACGACCAGCTGACAGGTCTTCACGCCGTCGGCATGGATGAACTGAAAGATCGAGCGCTCGTTGGAGGTCGCCTGGCTGCCGAGATCGAGCCGCTTGGCATCGCCGATGCGGATCAGCCGGTTGGGATGGCTCTGATGCGCCGGCGCGCTTAGCAGGTAGAACTTAGCCGGCTCAGCCGGATTGGTCGCAGCGAACGACACCTCATCGGTGCCCATGCCTAGATAGAGCATGTCGCGCGCCTGCAGCTCGTAGGATTGGCCGCTGGCTTTCACGACGCCTGCACCGGCGATGTTGACGATGATCATCTCGCGGCGGTCGAGAAAATTCTTGGTCCCGGTTGGCTTGATCGCCTGCAGCGGCAGCGGCGCGCCGGCGGGCATGGCACCGCCGACGATCATGCGGTCGTAATGGGTGTAGGTCAGGCTGATACGGCCGGGCTGGAACAAGTCCTCGATCAGAAAATTGTGACGCAGTTCGTCCGTGCCCATCGCCGCGGCAGAAACAGGATCGATGGCAAAGCGCGAGGTGAAATCCGTATGATTGTCAGTGTGATTCATTGCTGTCCCATGGAGCTGCCTCAATTGCTTATTCAGTTGCCGCGGCCTTGACCGAGTCGGCATAAAACACCTGACGCGCGTGCAGGCGTTCGCGATAGCGCTGCTGGCTGGCACCGAGATGCGCGCGCATCGCCTCCCGTGCCGCCTCGGCATCGCCTGCCGAGATGGCATTAAGGATCATCAGGTGTTCGCGCTGCAGGCCGCGCTGGTAGGCGTCGGACTGCGCGAATTCGGTCGACCAGGGCGAGGTCACATCGCAAGGGATGGCGCGCCGGCCGAGCACATCGAGCATCTCGACATAGAACGGATTGTTGGTGGCGCTGGCGATTGCGCGGTGGAAGGCGAGGTCGGCCGGTCCCGTCGGCTCGCTGTTGAGGAGCAGCCGTTCGAACTCGAAGAAGGCTTCCTGGATCGCCGCTTCCTGTGCGGCGTTATGGCGGAGGGCGGCGAGCCCGGCGGATTCGATCTCGATCGCCAACCTGACTTCGAGCACGTTGAGGGCAATTGAATCCTTGCTGCCCATCTCCGCTGCCAGAGCCCCGAACGCTGTCGAGATATGCTCGGTGACAAAGACGCCGGCGCCTTGGCGCGGCTCGACCAGGCCGTCCGCGGCAAGCTTGGCCAGCGCCTCGCGTATCACGGTGCGGCTGACCCCGAAGGTTTCAGTCAACTGGCCCTCGGTCGGCAGCTTTTGCCCAGGCTGGATCTCGCCCGCCTGCAACTGCTTGCGGATCGCGGCGACGACGGTTTCCGAAAGCTTCGGTCTTCGTTCGACGCGGAGCCCGACTGCGGTGTCCGATGCCATGTCGCAACCCCTATTTGAAGACGCTCGGCAGCCATAGCGAAATGGCTGGAATGTAAGTGACGAGCGCCAGCACCACGAGGCCTGCGCCATAGAACGGCCAGATCGAGCGCATCGATTCCCAGACGGATATCTTGCCCACTGCGCACGCCACGAACTGCACTGCGCCCACCGGCGGCGTGTTCAGCCCGATGCCGAAATTGAGGATCATGATGACGCCGAAATGCACCGGATCGACGCCGTAGGCCTGCGCCACGGGCAGGAAGATCGGCGTGCAAATGATGATCGTCGGCCCCATGTCCATGAACGTGCCGAGGAACAGCATCAAGAGGTTGAGCAGCAGAAGCACGACCAGCGGATCGTCCGAGATCGCGTTCATGGAGGCTATCAGCGCTGCCGGTACTTTCAGGAAGGCCATCAGCCACGAGAATGCCGCCGCCATGCCGATGATAAGCAGCACCATGGCCGTGGTGCGCACGGCGCCATGGGTGGCATGAACGAACCCTTCCCAGGTCATCTGCCGGTAAACGAAGACGGTCACGAGCAGCGCATAGATGACGGCGATACAGGAACTCTCGGTGGCCGTGAAGACGCCCGATCGTACGCCGCCGAAGATGATCGCGATCAGCAGCAGGCCGGGCACCGCGACGGCGAAAAGATGCGCGACCGCGGTGAAGCCCGGAAACGGCTCGGTCGGATAGCCGCGGGAGCGCGCCACGAAATAAGCGGTGACCATCAGTGACAGGGCCAGCAGCAGGCCCGGGATGATGCCGGCCGTGAACAGATCGGCGATGGAGATCTTTCCGCCTGCCGAGATCGCGTAGATGATCATGTTGTGCGACGGCGGCAGCAGCAGCGCGATCAGCGCCGCCATCGACGTGACGTTGACGGCGTAGTCCGCTCCATATCCACGCGCCTTCATCTGCGGGATCATCAGGCCGCCCACCGCGGCTGCCTCCGCCACCGCGGAGCCCGAAATGCCGCCGAATAGTGTAGCGGTCGCGATGTTGACCTGCCCGAGGCCGCCGCGCAAATGGCCGACGAGCGAGCCGGCGAAGGCAACGATCTTGCTGGCGATGCCGCCGCGCACCATCAAGTCGCCGGCGTAGATGAAAAACGGAATGGCCAGCAGCGAAAAGACGCTCATGCCGGAATTCAGGCGCTGGAAGACGATCAGCGGCGGCAGGCCCATATAGAGGACGGTGGCCAGGCTTGCGACGCCGAGGCAGAAAGCGATCGGCGTGCCGATAAGCATCAGCAGGGTGAAGACGCCGAAGAGAATCCACAGTTCCATGGCGTCAGACCTTCACGTTGGCGGTGTCGAGTTCGGCTGCGACTTCGGCCGGCGGCAATTCATCGAGGGCATCGTCGATCGGCGCGCCGGAGAGGCGAAGCACGATGCGCTCCAGCGTGAAGAGCACGATGAGCGCGCCTCCCGCGACAAGCGGGACATAGTCCCAGCCCCCCGATATGCCGAGTGACGGCAAGACAGAGCCCCAGGTCAATGCGACCAGCTGGCTGCCATACCAGATCATGCCGATGCCGAAGGCGAGCGCGACGAGGTCCGAAATCATCCGCAGCCAGCGCTTGCCGCCTTTTGGCAGCACGTAGAGCAGGACGTCGAAGCCGAGATGATAGTTCTCGCGCACGCCGACGGCAGCGCCGAGGAAAATGAACCAGCTCATCAGCATCACCGAGCCCGGCTCGGTCCAGCTCGGCGAACGATTCAGAACATAGCGGCCGAACACTTGCCAGGCGACGAAGGCGGTCATCAGCACCAGCCCGATGCCGGCGATCGACAGCGCCGCCGTGCTGACGCGCGACATCACTTGCGCGACGCCGGACAGGAGCGGTCTTGGTTTTAGGCTGGAAGTCACCGGTTTTCTCCGCAAGAGGACGGCGGCGCGGGATGTCCGCGCCGCCGCTTGATCACTGCACGGCCTTGATGGCTTCGACCATGGCCTTCAGCTTGTCGTCCTTGACGTGCTTCTCGTAGACCGGGCCCATCGCGTCGATGAAGGGCTGCTTATCCGGCGTCGTGATCTGCGAACCGGCCGCCTCGACCTTGGCGCGCGATTCCTTGACCTTGGCGGTCCACAGCTCGCGCTGCTTGGCGACGCTCTCCTTGGCGGCCGCTTTGAAGATCGCCTGGTCTTCCGGCGTCAGCTTGTCCCAGCTCGACTTCGCCATGACGAAGGCTTCCGGCACCATCGTGTGCTCGTCGAGCGAATAGTATTTGGCGACTTCCGCGTGCTTGGCGGTGTCGTAGCTCGGAAAATTGTTCTCCGCACCGTCGATCACCCCGGTCTCGATCGCCGAATACACCTCGCCATACGGCATCGGCGTCGCGTTGGCGCCGAGTGCCGCCACCATATCGACGAAGATGTCGGACTGGATGACGCGGAACTTCATGCCGGCCATGTCGGCTACAGTGTTGATCGGCTTCTTCGAATTGTAGAAGGAGCGCGAGCCGCCATCGTAAAAGGCGAGCAGCACCAGCCCGACCTGGTCGAACGCCGCCGCGATCTGGTCGCCGATCGCCCCGTCCATGACCTTGTGCATATGGTCTTCCGAACGGAAGATGTAGGGCAGCGAGGGTACGGTGGTCTCCGGGATGAGCCCGTTGAACGGCGCCATCGAGACGCGGTTGAGATCGATCACGCCGGTGCGCACCTGCTCGATCGTGTCCTTTTCCTCGCCGAGTTGCGCGGAAGGATAGAGTTCGACCACATAGCGGCCGGCCGTGCGCTCTTTCACGAGCTCGCCGAAATATTTGACCGCCTCGACCGTCGGATAGCCGTCCGGGTGTGTGTCAGACGAGCGCAGGACCGTCTGGGCGCTTGCCGTTCCGGCCAGCAGTGCGGCGGCAAGTAGCGTAGCTCCCGCCCGTCTTGAAAAATGCAGCATTGGTTTCCTCCCGTTTGAACGATGGCGGCAAGCGCCGTTAGAGCCGGTACGCCTTTTTCGCGAGCGTATAGGCAAGTTCCTGCGCCAGCTCGTGCGCCTCGTCCTCGCCGAGCCGATGCTCGGCGACGAGACGCGCCAGATATGCGCAATCGACCCGGCGCGCCACATCATGGCGGGCCGGTATGGATGGAAAGGCGCGGGTGTCGTCGTTGAAACCGACGGTGTTGTAGAAACCGGCCGTTTCGGTGGTCATCTCGCGGAACCGGCGCATGCCTTCGGGGCTGTCGTGGAACCACCAGGCCGGCCCGAGCTTCAATGCCGGGTAGACACCGGCGAGCGGCGCCAGCTCGCGCGCATAGCTGGTCTCGTCGAGGGTGAACAGGATGATGGTGAGATCGCGCTCCAGCCCGACACAGTCGAGCAGCGGCTTCAACGCCGTCACATAATCGGTTCGAGTCGGGATATCGAAGCCTTTGTCCCTGCCGAACTTCTGAAAGACAGCCGGCGAATGATTGCGCCAGGAGCCGGGATGGATTTGCAGGACCAGCCCGTCGTCACGGCTCATCTTGGCCATCTCGGTCAGCATCTGGGCGCGAAACAGCTTTCGCTCGCGCTCGTCGTTCGAGCCCCGGCGGATGCGGTTGAACAGCTCCTCGGCGGCGGCATCCGAGAGATTGGCGGTTTCGGCCGTCGGATGGCCGTGATCGGAGGAAGTCGCGCCAAAGCTCTTGAAGAAGGCGCGCCGCTGGCGATGCGCATCGAGATAGCCGGCCCAATTGCCGGTGTCGCAGCCGGTGATCTCGCCAAGCCGGTCGAGATTGGCCGAAAAGCCTTCGAAGTCGGGATCGACGATCGCATCCGGCCGATAGGCGGTGACGACGCGGCCGTCCCAGCCGCTGTCGCGGATCATCTGGTGCCATCTGAGATCGTCGAGCGCGCCTTCGGTCGTCGCGATGACCTCAATGTTGAAGCGCTCGAACAGCGCTCGCGGGCGAAAATTCTCCCACTGCAGCAGCGTCGCGATCGTGTCGTAGTGGCGGTCGGCCGTCTTGGCATTCAGCGGCTCGTCGATGCCGAACAGATGGGCAAGCACATGGTCGAACCACAGCCGGGTCGGCGTGCCGCGGAACAGGTAATAATGCTCGGCGAAGCGCCGCCAGATCGTTCTGCCGTCGGTTTCCACCGGCGAACCGTCAAGTGTCGGCACGCCAAGCTCCTCAAGCCGAACGCCCTGGCTGAACAGCATGCGGAAAATGTAGTGGTCCGGTACGATCAGCAACTGCGCCGGATCGGGAAACGCCTCGTTGAGCGCATACCAGCGGGGATCGGTGTGGCCGTGCGGGCTGACGATCGGCAGGTCCTTGACCGCGGCGTAGAGATCGCGGGCCAGCGAACGCGGGCGCGCCTCGGCGGCAAACAGCAAGTCCGGATCCGTCAATGCGGCCACGTAAATCCTCCCAATCCGGACATCGGTAGGGTTGGAAAGAAATAATGTCAACATACAAAAAATGGGTTGTTGTATGATGACTTTTCGTCGGCCATTGCCCATTGTGCGTGACGGCAACGGGTGTTACGCCGCCTGCCAACAGTGACCCAGCAACCTCGATCAGACACGCCGCGCAATGACCAATAGACGCCTTTCCAACAGCACGCTGAAGGCACTGCCGGCTTCGGTCGCGGTTCCCCGCTACGACCGCGGCGCTATTGCGCCAGGCATCGTCCATCTCGGCGTCGGCGCGTTCCACCGCGCCCACCAGGCGGCCTATGTCGACGACTGTCTGGCGGCTGGAGAGACAGGCTGGGGCATTGTCGGCGTGTCCTTGCGCAGTCCAGACACGCGCGACGCACTGGCGCCGCAGGATGGCCTCTACACACTGGCGATCAGGAGCAGCGTCGAAGAAGAGCTGCGCGTCGTCGGTTCGATCCTGTCGCTGCTGGTGGCGCCGGAAGATCCGGCTGCGGTGCTCGCCGCTCTGACCGATCCGCTCACCCGTATCGTCACGCTGACGATCACCGAAAAGGCCTATCTGAGGGCAGCCGGCGGCGGACTGGACAATACCCACCCCGACATCGTCCATGATCTGGCTAACCCGCAAATGCCACGAACGGCGCATGGTTTCCTGACGGAGGCGCTGTCGCGCCGCCGTGCCACCGGCATCCAGCCTTTCACCGTGCTCTGCTGCGACAACCTTCCGGCCAATGGCGCCACGCTGCACCGCCTGCTGGTCGAATTCGCCGCACTGCGCGATGCCAGGCTCGCCACTTCAGGCGATGCCAGGCTCGCCGCACACATCGCCGACGGCGTCGCCTTTCCGTCGAGCATGGTCGACCGCATCGTGCCGGCGACCACCGATGCCGACCGGGCGCGTATCGCCGTCGAGCTCGGCGTCGAGGATGCCTGGCCGGTGATGACCGAGCCGTTCTGCCAATGGGTGGTCGAGGACGACTTTCCGGCGGGCAGGCCGGCCTGGGAAAAGTTCGGCGTCACCATGGTCGGCGACGTCGGGCCGTTCGAGGACATGAAGCTGCGGCTGCTCAACGGCTCGCATTCGGCAATCGCCTATCTCGGCCTGCTCAGCGGCTACGACACGGTCGACCGCGCCTTTGCCGATCCGGCGATCCGGCAATTCGTCGACGGCTTGTGGGCCGAGGCGATCCCGACGCTGCCGCCGGACGCCGGGCTCGATACGGCCGGCTACACGGCCCAGCTCGCCGAACGTTACTCGAACACGGCGCTGGCCCATCGCACGGCGCAGATCGCCAATGACGGCAGCCAGAAACTGCCACAGCGCATCGTCGCCTCGGCCGTCGAGCGGCTGAGTGCCGGTGATCCCCCAGCCCATCTGATGCTGGTGGTGGCCGCCTGGATCGCCGCTTGCGAGGCGCGCGGCAAGACCTTGCCCGAAGCCCATTTCACCGACCCGATCGACACTCGGCTTACGGCGCTCGGCAGCCGGCCGGCTGATGAAGCTGTGACAGCGATGTTCGATCTCGCCGGCTTCGCCAGGGACCATTCCCAGCGCATGACACTGATTGATCTGACGACAGCCCATCTCGAGCGCCTGCGGCGGGGCGGGCCTGCCGCTGCCTTGGCGGCGCTTGGCATAGGGAGTGAGAAGCCATGAGACAGACCTGGCGCTGGTTCGGGCCCGACGACCCGGTGACGCTTGCCCATGTCCGTCAGGCCGGCGCCGTCGGCATCGTCAGCGCGCTGCATCACCTCAATGACGGCCGCGCCTGGCCGGCGGACGAGATCGCCAGGCGCAAGGCAGAGATCGAGGCAGCAGGCCTGACCTGGGACGTGGTCGAGAGCATCGTCGTCCACGAGGACATCAAGACCCGCAGTGGCGACTGGCGCACCCTGATCGACAATTATAAGGCCTCGATCCGCGCCGTCGCTGCCGCCGGCATCAACACCATCTGCTATAATTTCATGGCGATCACCGACTGGACGCGCACCGACCTCGACTATCCGATGCCGCATGGCGGCACGGCGCTGCGCTTCGATGTCGTCGAGCTCTGCGCCTATGACGTCTTCATCCTCGAGCGAAAACGGGCGGAGGCCGATCACCCGCCGGCCCGTGTCGAGGCGGCGCGTGTGCGGCTGCAAGGCATGAGCGAAAGCGACAAGGCGAGACTGGAGCTCAACCTGATCGGCTGGGTGCCGGCGCGCGAATTCATCTTCGATCGAGCGAGCTTCCGCCGCGCCCTCGACCTCTACAAGGACGTCTCTACCGAAGGACTGCGCGAAAACCTGTTTGCCTTCCTGCGCGAGATCGTGCCGGTTGCCGAAGAGGCCGGCGTCAGGATGGCGATCCACCCCGACGATCCGCCTTTTTCGTTGTTCGGCCTGCCGCGCATCGTTTCCAAGGCAGCCGATGCCCGCGCGCTGCTCGACGCCGTCGCTTCGCCGGCTAACGGACTGACACTGTGTACCGGCTCCTACGGCGCGAGCGCGCAGAACGATCTGCCGGCAATGGCGAAGGCTTTCGCCGAGAACATCCATTTCGCCCATCTGCGCAATGTCACCAAGGAGCCCGACGGCTCCTTCCACGAAGCCGAGCACCTCGACGGCGACACCGACATGGTGGCGGTCGTGTCGGCGCTGATTGGCGAGGAGCGGCGGCGCAAGGCGGCAGGCAGGGCGGACTGGCAGATTCCGATGCGTCCGGACCATGGCCATGCCATTGTCGACGACATCGGCAAGAAGGTGAACCCCGGCTATTCCTGCATCGGCCGCCTGAAGGGCCTCGCCGAACTGCGCGGCGTCATGCGCGCCGTGGAAGCGCTGACGGTGTGAGCTATTTGCCTGACGGATCCAATACTTGCCGGGAAGAATAGTCGAGGCCTTTAGAATTCCAGAACAGCCGCACGGCCTTGCCGACCAGATTTTCACTGGGAATAAACCCGACGCTGAATCGGCTGTCGGAGGAATTGTCCCGATTGTCGCCAAGTGCAAAATAGTGGCCTGCGGGCACGATCCACGAGTTCGTGTTGTCCCCGATGGATGAATCTGTCAGGTTGAGAACGGTGTAGGACACGCCCTCTGGCAAAGTTTCACGTTGAAGTTTGACTGGATCGGGGAACTCTTCGGACGAAAAAGAGCCGATATCCTCGAGCCCCACCGCTACCTCGTTGATGTAAAGCATCCCGTCGATGATCTGGATCTTTTCGCCCGGAAAGCCGACGATCCGCTGGATGTAGTTCACGCTCGGATCGGGCGGGAACTTGAATGCCACCACATCTCCCCTTTTGGGTTCCGCGCCCAATAGGCGCCCGTCAAATGAGAGCACGTTGAAGGGCACGCTGTAGCGACTGTAGCCGTATGCGGATTTGGACACGAAGAGATAGTCGCCCTCCCGCAACGTCGGCGTCATGCTGCCAGACGAGATCGAAAACGATTGGAACACCAACGAGCGGATTACAAACGCAGCCACGATGGAGGCGTAAAACGCCAACACGAACACCGACACCCCTTGCGCATACCATTTGTCCGGCTTGAACCGATGCGCAAAGGGAACAACGAGCGTCGCCCACAGGATCATCAAGCCGATACCTGAAAAGTTGCCCGCCGCCGCAAGATCCATGCCCGGCACCACCGGAATTCCGATGTAGCAAAGCGCGATGCTGACAGCACTGATCACAAACAGGCTTATGACAGCCAGTTTGCCAGCGCCAATCCATAGAAATCCGCCAAACGGGCCGCCAAGGGCCGACACCAGGGCCGTCGACCATCTGGATCGCGAGACTGTTTCTTGTTGCACTGTTTGTTCTATCATCGGCCCCCCACGCCAAGGCAGCCTGACTGTTCACCAAATAAAAAAGCGAGGCAAGCCTCGCTTTCTCGACGCCGAACTGATCCTTCGCGTTAAGCCGGCAGGATGGCGCCTTCAAGCGTGGTGAGCTGGTTAAGGAACTGCTCGGCCTTGCTGCGGGCCTGGTCGTCCTTGGCGTCGGCGGCGTCTTCCCTCGCCTCCTGGATGCGGCGGGCAAGCTCGGCGCGGTCGATGTCGCCGACGGCCACAGCCGATTCCGCCAGCAGCGTGCAGCCGGCCGGAACGATGTCGGCAAAGCCGCCGAACACCACGTAGCGTTCTTCCTTGCCGGAAGCGGTCTTCAACGTGACGACGCCCGGCTTGATCGTGGTCATGACCGGTGCGTGATGCGCCATCACGGTCATTTCGCCCTCGGCGCCTGGGATGACGACGGATTCGACCTGCTCGGAAACCAAGAGGCGCTCCGGCGAGACCAGTTCGAACTTGAAAGCTTCAGGCATGATCAATTTAGCGAATAGGGAATAGTGAGTAGCGAGTAGTGAAGAAACTCGTCCGGCTCATAGACCCCTATTCGCTACTCCCTATTCGCTATTCGCTTTGGCTTACGCCGCTTCAGCCGCCAGGCGCTGTGCCTTCTCGACCGCTTCCTCGATGCCGCCGACCATGTAGAAGGCGGCCTCCGGCAGGTGGTCGTAATCGCCGTTGCAAAGGCCCTTGAAGCCCTTGATGGTGTCGGCGAGGTCGACCAACTTGCCCGGCGCGCCGGTGAACACTTCGGCGACGAAGAAGGGCTGCGACAGGAAGCGCTCGATCTTGCGGGCGCGGGCAACCGTCTGCTTGTCCTCTTCCGACAGCTCGTCCATGCCCAGGATGGCGATGATGTCCTGCAGCGACTTGTAACGCTGAAGGATCGACTGCACCTGGCGCGCGACCTGGTAGTGCTCCTCGCCGACAACCATCGGGTCGAGCATGCGCGAAGTCGAATCGAGCGGATCGACCGCCGGATAGATGCCCTTTTCCGAAATCGCGCGGTTGAGCACGGTCGTCGCGTCGAGGTGGGCGAATGAAGTCGCCGGTGCCGGGTCGGTCAAATCGTCGGCCGGCACATAGATCGCCTGCACCGAGGTGATCGAACCCTTGGTCGTCGTGGTGATACGCTCCTGCAGCGCGCCCATGTCGGTGGCCAGCGTCGGCTGGTAGCCCACGGCCGAAGGAATGCGGCCGAGCAGCGCCGACACTTCCGAGCCCGCCTGCGTGAAGCGGAAGATGTTGTCGACGAAGAACAGCACGTCCTGGCCCTGGTCGCGGAAGTATTCGGCAACCGTCAGGCCGGTCAGGCCGACGCGCGCGCGCGCGCCCGGCGGCTCGTTCATCTGGCCATAGACGAGCGCGGCCTTGGAGCCTTCGCCGCCGCCCTTCTTGTTGACGCCGGACTCGATGAACTCGTGATAGAGGTCGTTGCCTTCGCGGGTGCGCTCGCCGACGCCGGCGAACACCGAGAAGCCGCCATGCGCCTTGGCGACGTTGTTGATCAGTTCCTGGATCAGCACCGTCTTGCCGACGCCGGCGCCGCCGAACAGGCCGATCTTGCCGCCGCGGGCATAGGGGGCCAGCAGGTCGAGCACCTTGATGCCGGTGACCAGGATCTGCGCTTCCGTCGACTGCTCGACATAGGTCGGCGCCGGCTGGTGGATCGAGCGCATCTCGATGCCGTCGACCGGGCCTGCCTCGTCGACCGGCTCGCCGATGACGTTGATGATGCGACCGAGCATGCCAGGGCCGACCGGCACGGTGATCGGCGCGCCGGTGTCATAGACGTCCTGGCCGCGAACCAGACCTTCGGTGGAGTCCATGGCGATGCAGCGTACGGTGTTTTCGCCGAGATGCTGGGCCACTTCGAGCACCAGGCGATTGCCGACATTGATCGTCTCAATCGCGTTCAGGATCGCCGGCAGATGTTCGCCGAACTGCACGTCGACAACAGCGCCGATGACCTGGCGAACCTTGCCCGCCAAGCCGGTTTTCTTGATGGTAGCGGCCGGCGTATTCACGGCGGCGGCCTTGGTTGCTGCCGCCTTCTTGGCCGGAGCGGCTGCCGCCGGAGCCTTTGCTGGTGCCGCGGCCTTAGGGGCTGCCGTCTTCGGGGTCGCTGCTTTCGCCATCGTCTTTACCCTTTTCGTCTCTTTGTTTCTCACACGCTTGAGGTCGATGACCTCCTTGGGAGCGTGCCTAGAGCGCCTCGGCGCCCGAAATGATTTCGATCAATTCCTTGGTGATCTGCGCCTGCCGCTGGCGGTTGTAGGTGATCGACAATCTGTTGATCATGTCGCCGGCATTGCGCGTCGCATTGTCCATGGCGCTCATCTTGGCGCCCATCTCGCCGGCCGCATTCTCGAGCAGCGCGCGGAAGACCTGCACGGAGATGTTGCGCGGGATGAGATCGGAGAGGATTTCGCCCGGCTCCGGCTCGTATTCGTAGACAGCGCTGCCACCATCCTTCGCTTCAGCAGCATCCGAAACCACGCCCGCCGGGATAATTTGCTGCGCTGTCGGGATCTGGCTGATCACCGACTTGAACTGCGAATAGAACAGCGTGCAGATGTCGAAGCCGCCTTCGTTGAACAGGTGGATCACCTTCTTGGCGATGGCATCGGCATTGACGAAGCCCAGCGTCTTGACCTCGCGCAGATCGACACGCTCGATGATCAGCGCCCCGTAGTCGCGGCGCAATATGTCGAACCCCTTCTTGCCGACGCAGATGATCTTGACCTGCTTGCCGTCGGCCAGAAGCTTGCGGATGTGGTCACGGGCAAAGCGGGCGATCTGCGAATTGAAGCCACCGCACAGGCCGCGTTCGGCCGTGCAGACGACAAGCAGATGCACGTCGTCCTTGCCGGTGCCGGTCATCAGCGCCGGGGCATCGCCGCCGCCGCCGATCGCCTGGGTGATGTTGGCCAGCACCGCGCCCATGCGCTCCGAATAGGGACGCGCCGCTTCAGCCGCTTCCTGCGCGCGGCGCAGCTTCGCCGCGGCGACCATCTGCATCGCCTTGGTGATCTTCTGCGTCGCCTTGACCGAGGCGATACGGTTACGAAGGTCTTTTAACGAAGGCATGCTTCAAACCTGATCCCGTCCGGCCCACTCAAGCAAAGGTCTTGGCGAAGGCGTCGATCTCTGCCTTCAGCCTGGCGCGCAGATCGTCGGACAGCGCCTTCTCCTTGCGGATGCCGTCGAGCACGTCCTTGCCGGCCGAGCGCATGTGCGACAACAGCCCCTGCTCGAACTTGCCGACTTGGTTGATCGCCAGCTTGTCGAGATAGCCGTTGACGCCGGCGAAGATCACCGCGACCTGCTCCTCGACCTTGAGCGGCGAGAATTGCGGCTGCTTTAAAAGCTCGGTCAGGCGCGAGCCGCGATTGAGCAGGCGCTGCGTGGCGGCGTCGAGATCGGAGCCGAACTGCGCGAAAGCAGCCATTTCGCGGTACTGCGCGAGCTCGCCCTTGATCGACCCGGCAACCTGCTTCATCGCCTTGATCTGCGCCGAAGAGCCGACGCGCGACACCGACAGACCGACATTGACCGCAGGACGGACGCCCTGGAAGAACAGATTGGTTTCCAGGAAGATCTGGCCGTCGGTGATCGAGATGACGTTGGTCGGGATATAGGCCGACACGTCGTTGGCCTGCGTCTCGATGATCGGCAGCGCCGTCAGCGACCCGCCGCCATTGTCGTCGTTGAGCTTGGCGGCGCGCTCGAGCAGGCGCGAGTGCAGGTAGAAAACGTCGCCCGGATAGGCCTCGCGGCCCGGAGGACGGCGCAGCAGCAGCGACATCTGGCGATAGGCGACGGCCTGCTTCGACAGATCGTCATAGCTGATCAGCGCGTGCATGCCGTTGTCGCGGAAATATTCGCCCATGGTGCAGGCGGTGAACGGCGCCAGGAACTGCATCGGCGCCGGATCGGACGCGGTCGCAGCGATGATGATCGAATAGTCGAGCGCGCCGCGCTCTTCCAGCACCTTGACGAACTGCGCCACGGTCGAGCGCTTCTGGCCGACGGCGACATAGACGCAGTACAGCTTTTCCTTCTCCGGGCCGTTGTCGTGCACCGATTTCTGGTTGAGCATGGTGTCGAGGATGATCGCGGTCTTGCCGGTCTGGCGGTCGCCGATGACCAGCTCGCGCTGGCCGCGGCCGACCGGGATCAGCGCGTCGATGGCCTTGAGGCCGGTCGACATCGGCTCGTTCACCGATTTGCGCGGGATGATGCCGGGCGCCTTGACGTCGACGCGCTTGCGTTCGGTGGCCTGGATCGGGCCCTTGCCGTCGATCGGGTTGCCGAGCGCATCGACGACGCGGCCGAGCAGGCCCATGCCGACAGGCGCGTCGACGATGGCGCCGGTGCGCTTGACGGTATCGCCTTCCTTGATGTCACGGTCGGCGCCGAAGATAACGACGCCGACATTGTCGGCTTCGAGGTTGAGCGCCATGCCGCGGATGCCGCCGGGGAACTCGACCATCTCGCCGGCCTGGACATTGTCGAGGCCATAGACGCGGGCGATGCCGTCACCGACGGACAGCACCTGGCCGACTTCGGAGACCTCGGCCTCCTTGCCGAAATTCTTGATCTGGTCTTTCAGAATTGCGGAAATTTCCGCGGCGCGGATGTCCATCAGCCGACCTCTTTCAGTGCAAGCTTGAGCGAATTGAGTTTGGTTTTGAGCGACGTATCGATCTGGCGCGAGCCGATCCTGACCACCAGCCCGCCGAGCAGCGACGGATCGACGGTGACGGTGATCGCCACATCCTTGCCGGCGACGCTTTTCAGCGCCGCTTTCAGCTCGGTTTCCTGGGCAGGCGTCAGCGCATGCGCCGAGGTGACCTCGGCGGCGGTCTCGCCGCGGTGTTCGGCGGCGATCTGGCGGAACGCCTTGATCATTCCTGGCACGGCGAAAAGCCGGCGGTTCTGGGCAACGACGCGCAGGAAATTGCCAGTGAGGCCCGTGATCCCCGCTCTGTCGGCGATCGCGGCGATCGCCTTGGCCTGGTCTTCGCTGGAGAAAACCGGGCTCCTGATCAGCCGCGAAAGGTCAGCGCTGCCTTCGAGCATCGCTTCGAAACTGTTGAGGTCGGTCTCGACGCTGGCCACCGAATTGGCCTGCAGCGCGAGTTCGAACAGCGAACCCGCATAGCGTTCTGCGACACCTGAGATTGGCGATGACGATTGGGCCACGGACCGTCTTTTCTCTTGTCTGACAGGCCGCAGATTGTTGGCGCGAGCAAAAACTCTGGCTAAATCTTTGACCTTACTGCATTTTTCCAAGCACGGAGGCGCGGCTTCCGCTATCCCCGGTCGAAAGTCGATTGCCGTCTAGCACAGGCATTTTCAGACCGCAATGCGTCGTCCGGCATGGTTTTCAGGCACTATTGTCGCATCCGCTCGCCGAGTTCAGCAACCAACCCCGGATTGCTCTGTGATTCAGGGCAAAAAGCCGAAGGCGAACGCGAGCGGCAGCGCCGCCAGCACCAGCTCGACGACGATGGATGCCCAGTTGAACGGCGTATTGGCGCCGTCCGACATCATCGACAGCAGCCGGCCGAAGGCGGTGGATAGCCAGGAGAAGCCGAGCGCCATGTAGAGCAGCGGCTGCGCCAAGAGGATGCAGCACAGGCTGACGCCGAGATAGAAGCCCGACATCCGGCCGCGCCCCTCGGCGATCGCCGCTGCCTTCTCCGGTCTGACCTGCAGCCGCAGGATGCGGAACGCCAGCTGTGGAGCCAGGAATAGCAACAGGCCGAGCAATAGAGTCGCGACCGCGCTCGACCATGCCAGCCACTCGCCCTGGCTCATCGGCCATGGAAACGCAAATTCCATCCTTGTCCCCTCGTAAATGGATATTCAAAATTTCGGGCATTCTAGCGAAGCAACTGACATGCGCCAGATGGGCCGTCGGCAATTTGCAGGGCGCGTCAGCTCAACGCGAGCGCGACCGTTGTCTCGACCGGGCTAACAGGACGTTAAACAATGGGCTGTTTTTTTCTGCACAATTCCTATATTGTGACTACATGAGACCACAAGGGGTTCCGCGCATGAAGACGATGCAACTGCGAGAGGCAAAGGCCAGCCTTTCCGCGCTCGTGGAGGCCGCTGAGAACGGTGAGCCCACGGTTATCACCAAGCACGGCAAGCCCGCAGTCATGGTGGTGCCAATCGGTGAGGGACGGAAACTTTATCCGCAGAACAGCCAAAAAGACTTCGTGGATTTCCTGCTTCGGTATCCAGGCGGCATCGAGCTTGAGCGAAACGAATCGCCGTCGCGGGAAGTGGAGTTTTGACCGGCTATCTGCTTGATACGTCTTTTCTCTCGGCATTTGCACCTGGTCGGCCTCTGCTTCCGTCACACGTGCAGAACTGGGTTGCTGTACAAGGAGAACGCGGCTCTTGGCAGCTCTCGTCGATCGTCATCTTGGAGGTGGAACGAGGAATCGCGAAACTGAAGCGGGCGGGCGGGCATATGAAGGCGGAGCGCATCAATGAGTGGTTCGAAAGGTTGCTTCTAGAGTTCAACCAGCGCATCCTTCCCATCGATTTAGCAATCGCGCGAGAAGCCGGAAAACTGGAAGACGCCACTATCGCCAGAGGCGCCAATCCGGGACTGGCGGACATTCTGATCGCAGCTACCGCCCGTTTGCACGGCCTGTCAGTTTTGACGGCCAACACCCGGCATTTTGCGATTCTCGACGTGCCTTACCTGAACCCATTCACCGAACGCGTCTCGAAAGGGTAATCGACACCTTACAAAAAGCTTTGCGGGTCGATATCGACCTGGACCCGCACCGAGGCCCTTATCTTCGGTCCCTCGGCCAGCATGGTGCGGATGAACCCTTGCATGTCGGCGCGCCGCTCGCCCTGGATCAGTAGGCGAAAGCGATGGCGGCCGCCGATCAATGACAGCGGCGCCTCGGCCGGACCGAGGACGAACAGGTCGATGGCTTGCGGCGCGGCACGGCGCAGGCCGCGGGCGTGCCCTTCGGCTTCCGCCCGAGTCGCCGCGCTGACGATGACGCCGGCGAGCCGGCCGAAGGGCGGCAGCCCCGCCCGCTCGCGTTCGGCGATCTCGCGCTCGTAGAAGGCCTCGGCATCGCCGGAGACGATCGCCCGCATCACCGGGTGGTCGGGTTGGAAAGTCTGCAGCAGGCCAAGGCTCTTCTTGCCGGTGCGGCCGGCGCGGCCGGTCACCTGGCTGAGCAGTTGGAAGGTGCGCTCGGCGGCGCGTGGGTCGCCATTGGCCAGGCCGAGATCGGCATCGACGACACCGACGAGCGTCATGTTGGGGAAATTGTGGCCCTTGGCGACGAGTTGCGTGCCGATGACGATGTCGGCCTCGCCATTGGCTATGGCTTCGAGCTCGAGCCGCAGCCGCCGCACGCCGCCCATCAGGTCGGACGACAGTACGATGGTGCGGGCATCAGGGAAATGCGCGACGACCTCCTCGGCGATGCGCTCTACGCCCGGCCCGCAGGCGACCAGATGATCGAGCGTGCCACATTCCGGGCAGGCCTCGGGCCGGCGTTCATTGTGCCCGCAATGGTGGCAGACGAGCTGACCGCGAAAGCGGTGCTCGACCAGCCAGGCCGAGCAGACCGGACAGCCGAAGCGGTGGCCACAGACCCGGCAGAGCGTCAGCGGCGCATAGCCGCGCCGGTTGAGAAACAGCAGCGACTGTTCCTTTCTTTCCAGCGTCTGCCGTATATGGCCGAGCAGTACAGGCGACAGGAAGCCGCCGCGTGCAGGCGGCGCACGGCGCATGTCGATCGTCTTGAGATCGGGAAGTGCCGCCTCGGCAAAGCGCGCCGAAAGCACCGCCCTGCTGTAGCGGCCCTGGCTGGCATTGACCCGGCTTTCGACCGACGGTGTCGCCGAGGCGAGCACGACCGGAAACCCGCCGATATGGCCGCGCACCACGGCCATGTCGCGCGCGTTGTAAAAGACGCGATCCTCCTGCTTGTAGGCGGGGTCGTGCTCTTCGTCGACGACGATCAGCCCAAGCTCCCTGAACGGCAGGAACAGCGCCGAGCGCGCGCCTGCGACCACCCGCACGCCGCCTTCCGCCACCTGCCGCCAGACCTTTTCGCGCATTCTTGGCGGCAGGTCCGAGTGCCACTCAGCCGGCTTGGCGCCGAACCGCTCCTGAAAGCGCTCGAGGAAGGCGTGGGTCAGCGCGATTTCCGGCAGCAGGATCAACACTTGCGTGCCGCGATCGAGCGCGGCCGCAACCGCCTCGAAATAGACCTCCGTCTTGCCGGATCCGGTTACACCGTCGAGCAGGGTGACGCCGAATATGCCGGCCGCGACATTGGCGCGCAGCATCTCGGCGGCATCGCTCTGGTCGGGCATCAGTGCCGGCACGGCGTAGCCGGGATCGGGTGCTGCGACCACCGGCCGCGGCGGGATCATCACCGTCTCGAATACGCCCTGCGCCCTCAGCCCGTCCACCACCGTCGACGACACGCCTGCCGCATGCGCCAGGCCCGACCGCGTCCAGGCGAGCCCACCTTCGGCCGTTTCCAGCACGCGCGTCCTCGCCTCCGTCATCCGGTCGGGCTTGGCGAAGGTGCGCTGCAGCCCTTCGATCCACGGCTCCGGATCGAACGCCTCCGGCGCCCTGAGCAGCATGCGCGCCACCATGCCGGGCGGCGACAGCGTGTACTGCGCCACCCAATCGACAAAACGCCGCATCGCGCGGTCGATCGGCGGGCAGTCGAAAACCTGCTCGATCGGCCGCAATTTCTTCGCGTCGACCTTTTCGACGGCGCCGTCCCAGACGATGCCGGCGACCTGGCGGGGCCCAAGCGGAACGCGCACGATCGAGCCCGGCACCACGCGCATGCCAGCCGGCACAGCATAGGTGTAGGGGCGCTCAGCAGGCATTGGGACCAGCACCGGTGCGGCCGCGACAAAGGGCGAATCTTCGATCATGAGGCGTGACCTTGCCCCGACTTTGGTCTAGATCAAAGTCCGACCCCGAATGTGCATGACCTGCACATGAAAAATCTTCAGGAGACCGCCATGAAATTTTTTGTCGACACCGCCGATGTCAAGGAAATCCGTGAGCTGAACGATTTGGGGCTGCTCGACGGCGTAACCACCAATCCGTCGCTGATCCTGAAATCGGGCGGCAAGATCGCCGACGTCACCAGAGAGATCTGCGAGATCGTCAAGGGACCGGTCTCAGCCGAAGTCGTTGCCACCGAGTACAAGGATATGATGGCGGAGGCCAAGATCCTGGCCAGGATCGCCGACAATGTCTGCATCAAGGTGCCGCTGACGCTCGACGGCCTGAGAGCCTGCAAGGACATCCGGTCGGACGGCCGCATGGTCAACGTCACGCTGTGCTTCTCGGCCACCCAGGCGCTGCTCGCCGCCAAGGCCGGCGCCTCCTTCATCTCGCCCTTCGTCGGCCGCATCGACGACAGCGGTTGGGACGGCATGGAACTGATTGCCGATATCCGCACCATCTACGACAATTATGATTTCCAGACCGAAATCCTGACCGCTTCTGTGCGCACGGTGAACCATGTCAAACAGGCGGCGCTGATCGGCGCCGACGTCATCACCGCCCCGCCGGCGACGCTCAAGGCGCTGGTCAAGCACCCGCTGACCGACAAGGGCCTGGAGCAGTTTCTCGCCGACTGGGCAAAGACCGGCCAGAAGATCGGCTGAAGCGAAATGTCCTACGTCGAACAAAAAAGGCCGAGCAATCGGCCTTTTGCTGACAGCGCAATCCGCCACAGACGGAGCGCTTCAATCCAGGATGGAAAGACCTAGCTTGCCGCCGGCTTGCCGTGCTTGATCAGATCTTGGGCGATCGACAGCCGCAGCACATCCGCCAGTTCGCGCGCCGCGCGGTTCTCGGCGTCGATCTGCGCCCGATACGACGCGAATTCCTGGCGCGGCCTATCGTATGAGGACGGGATAGAGCGCTTGCCCCTCGCTATGACCGTGCCGGTCTTGGCATCGCTCAGCACATAGTTGGCGGTCAGCGTCACTGTGCCGGCGGTCGGCTCGTCCTCGTCGGTCGTGACCTGCTCGATTGCCGCCGATTCGACGAGTTCGGAGACGCCGAGATCAAGCGAATAGACCGGCGAAGCAGGCTCGCCGGCGCCCTGGCCGAGCGCGAAGATCAGATTGTTGCGGACCTGCTGGGCGTAGCGGGTCTTGACCGGCTTGACCGAGATCGATGCCAGTTCGGCAGCAGCGCCGACCTGAGAGCCGGCGATCAGCGGCGCGCTTGAATAGAGCGGCCGCACCGTGCAGGCGGAAACCAGCGCCACCGAAGCGAGCAGCCCGTAGAGCATGATACGGCGCGGCGTCAGCTCCGCTTTTTTCGGATCAGGCAACAACATTGACGATCCTCTGCGGCACGATTATCACCTTGCGCGGCGCCTTACCTTCGAGCGCTTTCTGCACGAAGTCGAGAGCCAGAACCGCTTTTTCGACCGCACCTTGGTCCGCGTCGCGGGCAATTGTCAAATCGCCGCGCTTCTTGCCGTTGACCTGGACCGGCAGCACGATCTCGGCGTCGACGACAAGCGAGGGATCGTAGTCCGGCCAGGGCCGTTCGGCGACAAGGTCGGTGCCGCCGAGCGTCTGCCAGCACTCCTCGGCCAGATGCGGCATGACCGGCGCGATCAGGTGCACCAGGATCTCGACGGCTTCACGGCAGGCCGCTTGGAGCGCCGGACCGGCCTTGCCTTCGGCTGCCTCGTTGAGCGGTACGGTCAAGGCATTGGCGAGCTCATAGATACGGGCGATGGCACGGTTGAAGGCGAGCTTTTCAATATCCTCGCCGACAGACTTGAGGATCTTGTGCGCGGCCTTGGACACTGTTCCGGCCTCGCCGTCCTTCGCCGCCTCTGGCCGAACTCCGGCGAGCGAATCGGCAGCCGTCAACACCAGCCGCCAGATGCGCTGGATGAAGCGATGCGCGCCGGCCGCACCCTCGTCGGTCCATTCGACATCGCGTTCGGGCGGCGAGTCCGACAGCATGAACCAGCGCGCCGTATCGGCGCCGTAGCCGTCGGTGATCTCTTCGGGGCTAACGGTATTCTTCTTCGACTTCGACATTTTTTCGAGCGGACCGATCACCGCCTCTTCGCCAGTGGCGATTTCGAAGGCGCGGCGCTTGCCGTCGGCGTCCTCCAGCCTGACCTCGCTCGGCGCAAGCCAGCGGCCGTTCGAGGCGCCGCCAACCCGATAGGTCTCGTGCACCACCATGCCTTGCGTGAACAGGCCCCTGAACGGCTCGGCGAGATCGACATGGCCGGTCTCGCGCATGGCGCGGGTGAAGAAGCGCGAATAGAGCAGGTGCAAAATGGCGTGCTCGATGCCGCCAATATACTGGTCGACCGGCAGCCATTCAGTCGCGGCCTTGGGATCGGTCGGATCGTTGGCCCAGGGCGCGGTGAAGCGCGCGAAATACCACGACGAATCGACGAACGTGTCCATCGTGTCGGTTTCGCGCCGCGCATCCTTGCCGCAACGCGGGCATTTGACGTGCCGCCATGTCGAATGACGGTCGAGCGGATTGCCCGGCCGGTCGAACTCGATATCGTCAGGCAGCCTGACCGGCAGGTCGGCTTTCGGCACCGGCACAACGCCGCAATCCTCGCAATGGATCATCGGGATCGGGCAGCCCCAATAGCGCTGGCGCGAAATGCCCCAGTCGCGCAGGCGGAAATTCACCTTGCGCTCGGCCATCGGCCGGTTGCCGATGGTCTTCTGTTCGAGCAGCTTCGCCACCTCGTCGAATGCCTGATCCGGCTTCATGCCGTCGAGGAAGCGCGAATTGATCATCACGCCGTCGCCGACATAGGCCTCGTCGATGATCTGGAAGCTTCCTTGATTCTCGCCTTCCGGCATCACCACTGGAATGACCGGCAGGCCGTATTTGTTGGCGAAGTCGAGGTCGCGCTGGTCACCGGACGGGCAGCCGAAAACGGCGCCGGTGCCGTAGTCCATCAGCACGAAATTGGCGACATAGACGGGCAGCGTCCACTTCTCGTCGAACGGATGGACGACGCGGATGCCGGTATCGAAGCCCTTCTTCTCGGCCGTCTCCAGGGCCGCCACCGACGTGCCCATGTGGCGGACCTCGTCGATGAACTTTGCCAGCGCCGGATTGTCTTCGGCCGCCTTTTTGGCCAGCGGATGGTCGGCCGCAATCGCCATGAAGGAGGCGCCGAAGATGGTGTCGGGCCTTGTCGTATAGACTTCGAGCTCATGCTCGCCGGCGACTGGCTTGGCCAGCGGCCAGCGGATCAGCAGGCCTTCAGAACGGCCGATCCAGTTCGCCTGCATCAGCTTCACTTTTTCCGGCCAGTCGTCGAGCTGGTCGAGCGAATCCAGCAGATCCTGCGCATAGTCGGTGATCTTGAAGAACCATTGCGTCAGCTCGCGCTGTTCCACCAGCGCGCCCGAGCGCCAGCCGCGCCCGTCGATGACCTGCTCGTTGGCAAGCACCGTCATGTCCTCCGGATCCCAGTTGACCTTGGAGGATTTGCGCGTCACCAGGCCCTTCTCGACGAAATCGAGGAACAGCATCTGCTGGCGGTGGTAATAATCGACATCGCAGGTAGCGAACTCGCGTGCCCAATCGAGCGACAGGCCCATGACCTTGAGTTGCTCGCGCATGGCAGCGATGTTCTGATAGGTCCAGTCCTTGGGATGGACCTTGTTCTGCATTGCTGCGTTTTCGGCTGGCATGCCAAAGGCGTCCCAGCCCATCGGGTGCAGCACGTTGAAACCCTTGGCCCGCTTGTAGCGCGCCACCACGTCGCCCATCGTATAGTTGCGGGTATGGCCGATATGGATGCGCCCCGATGGATAGGGGAACATCTCCAGCACGTAGTATTTCGGGCGCGGGTCATCGTTGTCGGCTTCGAACAGCTTCTTGGCGTCCCAGGCCTTCTGCCATTTGAGCTCTGACGCGCGCGGATTGTATCGTTCGGTTGCCATCGGGTGTTTTTCACTTAAAAGCATGCGCGAGCCGCCGGACAATGCCCGGGCGGCTCAGGAAATGTCGTCGCGGTGTTCACCATGGATTACCGGACCCGTCAACTGCGGCGATCCGGCGAAAAGCCAAACACAGGCAGGATATAGGCATGGCGAGCGCCGTCGAACAGCTTTTCACCGTCAAGGCAAGGATCGCCACTGCCGAGCGCGAGGCCGGACGCGAGGCCGGGGCGGTGACGCTGGTTGCGGTCTCGAAAACCTTCGATGCCACCGATATCCGTCCGGTTATCGAGGCCGGCCAGCGCGTCTTCGGCGAGAACCGCGTCCAGGAGGCGCAAGCCAAGTGGCCGGCGCTGAAGGAAGCTTTCCCCGACATCGAGCTGCACCTGATCGGGCCGTTGCAATCGAACAAGGCAAAGGAAGCGGTGGCGCTGTTCGACGTCATCGAAACCGTCGACCGTGAAAAGATCGCCGCCGAACTCGGCAAGGAAATCGCCAGGCAGGGCAGGACGCCAAGGCTCTACGTCCAGGTCAACACCGGCTCGGAGCCGCAAAAGGCCGGCATCGAGCCGCGCGAGGCCGTCGCCTTCGTGGCCCGCTGCCGCTCGGTTCACGCCCTCGCCATCGAAGGGCTGATGTGCATTCCGCCGGCGGACGAGAACCCCGGTCCGCATTTCGCGCTGCTAGAAAAGCTTGGGCTTGAGGCCGGCGTTGACAAGCTCTCTATGGGCATGTCCGGCGACTACGAAACGGCGATCGCCTTCGGCGCGACAAGTGTCAGGGTTGGATCGGCGATTTTCGGCGCCAGATGAGGCGCAGCCGGCCTTAGGCCACAGGCTGACGCTGACTATGCCAGCAATAGAAACGGAACGTTTCGTTCCTATATGGGTCGAGTTATCCCAAAGCCTCTGGAGCCACCATGCGTTACAATCAACTTGGAAATACGGGGATGTTCGTCTCCGAACTTTGCCTCGGTACGATGACATTCGGCGCCGCCGGCGAGAATGCCCAATGGGGCCTGATCGCCAGCCTCGACCAGGATGGCGTCGACGAGATCGTCGCCCGCTCGCTCGCCGCCGGCGTCAATTTCTTCGACACGGCGGATGTCTATTCCTTCGGCGCCTCGGAACGGCTTCTCGGCCAGTCGCTGAGAAATCTCGGCGTCAATCGGCAGGACGTGATCATCGCCACCAAGGTTCACGGCGCCATGGGCGGCGGCCCGAACCAGCGCGGTTCTTCGCGCGGCCATATCATGGATTCGGTCGAAGGTAGCCTCGAACGGCTGCAGCTGGACCATATCGATCTCTATCAGCTGCACGGCACCGACACGGTCACGCCGATAGACGAAACGCTGCGGGCGCTCGACGACCTGGTTGCCGCTGGCAAGGTCCGCTATGTCGGCGTCTCGAACTGGCAGGCCTGGCGCATCGCCAAGGCGTTGGGTATTGCCGAGCGCAAGGGCTTTGCCCGTTTCGAAACCGTCCAATCGTATTACTCGATCGCTGGCCGCGATCTCGAGCGCGAGATCGTGCCGCTGCTCAACGAGGAGAAGCTCGGGCTGATGGTCTGGTCACCGATGGCGGGCGGCCTGCTCTCGGGCAAGTACGGACCCGGTGCCCCCGGCAATGGCGAAGGTCGCCGCGCCAGCTTCAATTTCCCGCCGGTCAATGAGGACCGTGCCTGGGCAGCGGTCGCCGTCATGCGCGAGATCGCCGCCCAGCACGGCGTCAGCGTCGCCACGGTGGCGCTCGGCTTTGTCCTGGCCAAACCGTTCGTGATGAGCGTCATCATCGGCGCCAGCCGCATGGACCAGTTGGAACAGAACCTTGCGGCGACCGAGTTGAAGCTCGATGCCGACGATCTTGCTCGTCTCGACGAAGTCAGCGCGCTCCCGCCCGAATATCCGGGCTGGATGCTCGAACGCCAGGCGGCGGGCCGCAGGCCGGCGCCGTTCACGCCAAAGAAGTAGTTCCTTGTCGACGTGACATTTCGGCAGCCAAATTCGGGAGCCAAGTGGCTCCCGAATGCCTTCCGCTTCAGCCCAGCCGCGCGGTTTCGGCCAGGAAATCTAAAATGGCCCGTACCCGCGCCGGCAAATGCTTGCCTTGGCCGACATAAACTGCATGGGTCAGTTCCTCGTCGCCGGGGTTGAACTCTTCCAGCAGCGGCAGCAGCCGGCCGGCGGCAATGTCGGCCTCCACGTGCCAGCGTGCCAGCCGGGCGATGCCCGCCCCTGAGAGCGCCATCAACCGCATCGCCTCGCCGTCGCTGACCAGCGTGTTTCCAACGATCGATATGGTGATCGGCTTGCCGGCCGCGTCGACAAAAGGCCAGCCCTCGACGTGGCGCACGAAACAGAAGCCCATCCGGTTGTGACGATCGAGATCGGCGGGCGTCTTGGGTGTGCCACGCGCTTCGAGATACGATGGCGCGGCAACGACGACCACCCGGCTCTGCCCGAGCTTGCGCGCCACTAGCCGTGATTCGCCGAGCGGGCCGGCACGTATGGCGACGTCGGCGCGCTCCTCCATCAGGTCGATAACACTGTCGGTCAACACCAGATCGACCGAGATTTCGGGGTATCGTTCTAGAAAACGCGGCAAAAGCGGGATCAGCCGGTGCTGCCCGAAAGGCACGTAGCTATTGATCCGCAGCCGGCCACGCGGCGCGGCACCCGCCGCTGCCTCGCGCTCGGCTACCGCCATGTCGGCCAGGATGCGCACGCCGCTGTCGAAGAAGGCCGCCCCTTCCGGTGTCAGTCGCAGCTTGCGCGTCGAGCGGATGACCAGCCGGGCGCCAAGACGCCCCTCCAGCCGCGCGATCAGCTTGCTAACCGCCGACGGGCTCATGCGCAGCGCACGTGCAGCGGCCGAAAAGCTGCCGGCCTCGACGACGCGGACGAACACTTCGATCTCGCCGGAGCGGTTGATGTCGGGCCTGGCCATTGGTGAATCTATTTCACAGGCAATGTGCCCTAGGCAAGGCTGGTTCACAGTTCGGTGCATCACGATCTTTCGGGCCGGGCGTGAGAGGACACGGCGCCCGTCGTCGAAACTGGCCGTCATCGAAGTGGGAACCGCCATGCCTCTTGCTCTCTACGCTCTTGCCGCCGGCGCCTTCGGTATTGGCGTCACCGAATTCGTCATCATGGGCCTGCTGCTCGACGTCAGCACCGATCTCGGCGTCTCGATCTCAGCTGCCGGTCAACTGATTTTCGGCTATGCGCTGGGCGTCGTCATCGGCGCGCCGCTGCTGACGATCGCCACCGGCCGGTGGCCGCGCAAGACCGTGCTTCTGGCGCTGATGGCAATCTTCACGCTAGGCAACCTCGCGTGCGCGCTGGCCCCAGACTACTGGACGCTGATGGGTGCGCGCGTGCTCACCGCCTTCGCCCACGGCACCTTCTTCGGCGTCGGCTCGGTCGTGGCGACCGGGCTGGTGGCGCCCAACAAGAAGGCATCGGCGATCGCCCTGATGTTCACCGGCCTGACCATCGCCAACATCCTCGGCGTCCCCTTCGGAACATGGCTCGGCCAGGCCTTCGGCTGGCGCGCGACCTTCTGGGCGGTGACCCTGGTCGGCATGGTCGCTTTCGCCATCATCCTGCTGCTGGTGCCGCGCAGCCAGACAGCGCCTGAGCAAAGCAATTTGCGCGCCGATCTCGCCGTGCTCGGCCGCACGCCCGTCCTGCTTGGCTTTGCCACCACCGTGCTCGGCTATGCCGGCGTCTTCGCCGTCTTCACCTACATCGCCCCGTTGCTGACCGAGATCACCGGTTTTGAGGAAGCAGCGGTGTCGCCGATCCTGCTGGTCTTCGGCGGCGGCCTCATCGCCGGCAACCTCGCTGGCGGCAAGTTCGCCGACCGCTGGCTGGTGCCATCCGTTCTCGGCAGTCTCGTCGTGCTGGCGCTGGTGCTCGGCACCATGACCTTCGCCCTGCACAGCCAGGTTATGGCCGTCATCTATGTCGGCCTGCTCGGCGCCGCCGCCTTCGCCACCGTGGCGCCGCTGCAGATGTGGGTACTGGAAAAGGCACAAGGCGCCGGCCAGAGCCTCGCCTCGTCCTTCAACATCGCCGCCTTCAATCTCGGCAATGCGGCCGGCGCCTGGCTCGGCGGCGTGGTCATCGCCCATGGCCCCGGCCTCGGCGCCGTCACCTGGGTCGCGGCCCTGCTGCCGCTCTCGGCGCTTTCCGTGGCAGCGCTGGCGCTACGCCTCGATCGCCCAACGCTCGGTGAACCGGCACCCGCCCGCTCGTAGCAACTCGAAGAACCCTTGTACACCATAGGAGAAACAGATGGATTATCGAAATCTTGGCGCATCGGGCCTGAAAGTCCCGGCGCTCTCGTTCGGCGCTGGAACCTTCGGCGGGTCAGGGCCGCTGTTCGGCGCCTGGGGCAACAGCGATGCGACGGAAGCCCGGCGGCTGGTCGACATCTGCCTGGAGGCGGGCGTCAACCTGTTCGACACCGCCGACGTCTATTCGAATGGCGCTTCCGAACAGGTGCTCGGCGAAGCGATGAAGGGCCGCCGCGATGCCGTGCTGATCTCGACCAAGACCTCGCTGCCGATGGGCGACGGTCCCAACGACGCCGGCTCGTCCCGCTCGCGCCTCATCAAGGCCGTCGAGGACGCACTGAGGCGTCTTGGCACCGACTACATCGACCTGCTGCAGCTGCACGCGTTTGACGCCGCAACACCGATCGAGGAGGTGCTATCGACGCTGGATAGGCTCGTGCGCGCCGGAAAGCTGCGTTATGTCGGCGTTTCCAATTTTTCCGGCTGGCAAGTGATGAAGTCGCTCGGCCTGGCGGACAGATACGGCTATCCCCGATACGTCGCCCACCAGGTCTATTATTCGCTGGTCGGGCGCGATTATGAATGGGAGTTGATGCCGCTCGGCCTCGACCAGGGCGTCGGTGCGCTGGTGTGGAGCCCGCTCGGCTGGGGCCGCCTGACCGGCAAGATCCGCCGTGGCCAGAAGCTGCCCGAGAAAAGCCGGCTGCACGACACGGCAAGCTTCGGACCGCCCGTCGACGACGAGCATCTCTATCGGGTCGTCGACGCGCTTGATGTTGTCGCCGAGGAAACCGGCAAGACCATACCGCAGATCGCCATCAATTGGCTGCTGCAGCGGCCGACCGTCGCCTCCGTCATCATCGGCGCGCGCAACGAGGAGCAGTTGCGCCAGAATCTCGGCGCCGTCGGATGGTCGTTGACCCCGGATCAGATGAAAATCTTGGACACGGCAAGCGAGGTCACCGCACCCTACCCGTATTTTCCCTATCGCCGGCAGGAGGGTTTTGCCCGGCTGAACCCGCCCGCCGTCTGACGCTCCAAAAGCTGTGCGGCGGCTCCCAGGCTGCCGCCCGCGTGCTTTAATGCAGCACGAACTCGCCGTCGACCTTGCGCCATTCGTTCGGCGCGATCAGCTTCTGGTGCGTGTAGCTGACTGAATGCAGCGGGCCTTCGAGCTTGGCCTGCCAGAACTCGATGAAGCGGATAAGCACCGGAAATTTCGGGGCGATGTCGTAATCCTGCCAGATGAAGCTCTGCAGCAGATGCGGATGATCGGGAAAGTGATAAAGAATCTTGGCCGTGGTCAAGCCATAGCCCTTGAGCATCAGGTCCATTTCGGAATGGTCGCGCATTGCGGTCCCCTGGTTGATTCTCTTTCCTCCCAGCCTGAAATTGTGCACCCCATTTGCTTAATCGTCTATTGATATTTCTGCGGTCGAGCCAGATTTCTGCCGCAAAAACATGCGGTTAGCAGCCGTCTCGCTAGAGTGCTGACACCACCCGGGAAGGGACCTGCGGCATCCCGCCGCGCAAATCCAACGTCTAATGTTGCCGTCATCGCCGAACTGTTAATAATGCGCGCGAATTCGCGGCCGCAACGCTGCGATCCTGCCGGCAGTCAAGCCGGCGGTTTGGTTTCGGGAGGAAGGCGAAGAAATGTCCGATGTTCATGTCCATCGCGTCCAGCCGGCGTGGAAGAAGAACGCGCTGATCGACAATGACACCTACCTGAAATGGTACGCCGACAGCGTCAAGAGCCCGGACAAGTTCTGGGGCAAGCACGGCAGGCGCATCGACTGGTTCAAGCCGTACAGCAAGGTCAAGAACACGTCCTTCGACGGCAAGGTCTCAATCAAATGGTTCGAGGATGGCCAGACCAACGTTTCCTGGAACTGCATCGACCGGCATCTGAAGAAGCGCGGCGAACAGACCGCCATCATCTGGGAAGGCGACAATCCCTACGACGACAGGAAGATCACCTATAACGAGCTTTACGGACATGTCTGCCGCCTCGCCAATGTGATGAAGAAGCACGGCGTCAAGAAGGGCGACCGCGTCACCATCTACATGCCGATGATCCCGGAGGCCGCCTATGCGATGCTCGCCTGCACGCGCATCGGCGCCATTCATTCGGTGGTCTTCGGCGGCTTTTCGCCGGACGCGCTGGCCGGACGCATCGACGACTGCAAGTCGACCTTCCTCATCACCGCCGACGAAGGCCTGCGCGGCGGCAAGCCGATCCCCTTGAAGGAGAACACCGACAAGGCGATCGAGATCGCCGCCAAGGCCGGAACGAAAGTCGAAAAGGTCTTGGTAGTACGCCGCACCGGCGGCAAGACCGGCTGGGCCGCCGGGCGCGACGTCTGGTACCATGACGAGGTCGCGACGGTTAAGGCCGAATGCAAGCCCGAGAAGATGAACGCCGAGGATCCGCTGTTCATCCTCTACACGTCGGGCTCGACCGGCAAGCCGAAAGGCGTGCTGCACACCACCGCCGGCTATCTCGTCTATGTCTCGATGACCCACCAATATGTCTTCGACTATCACGACGGGGACGTCTACTGGTGCACCGCCGATGTCGGCTGGGTCACCGGCCACAGCTACATCGTCTACGGGCCGCTCGCCAACGGCGCCACCACGCTGATGTTCGAAGGCGTGCCGAATTACCCGTCGCAGTCGCGTTTCTGGGACGTGATCGACAAGCACAAGGTCAACATCTTTTACACCGCGCCGACGGCGCTGCGCGCGCTGATGGGCGCCGGCGACGCCCATGTCACCAAGACGTCGCGCAAGTCGCTGCGCGTGCTCGGCACCGTCGGCGAGCCAATCAATCCAGAAGCCTGGGAATGGTATTTCAACGTTGTCGGCAACGGCAAGGTGCCGATCGTCGATACCTGGTGGCAGACCGAGACCGGCGGCATCATGATCACGCCGGTTCCGGGCGCCACCCACCTCAAGGCGGGCTCGGCGACGCGGCCCTTCTTTGGCGTCAACCCGCAGCTGGTTGATGGTGACGGCAAGGTGCTGGAGGGTGAAGCCAGCGGCAATCTTTGTATTGCCGACTCATGGCCGGGCCAGATGCGCACCGTCTATGGCGATCACGACCGCTTCGTGCAGACCTATTTCTCGACCTACAAGGGCAGGTACTTCACCGGCGACGGCTGCCGCCGCGATGCTGACGGCTACTACTGGATCACCGGCCGCGTCGACGACGTCATCAACGTCTCCGGCCACCGCATGGGCACCGCCGAGGTCGAATCGGCGCTGGTTTCGCATGAGAAGGTCTCGGAAGCGGCCGTCGTCGGCTACCCGCACGATATCAAGGGCCAGGGCATCTACTGCTATGTCACGCTGATGGCCGGCGAGACGCCAAGCGAGGAATTGCGCCAGGAGCTCGTCGCCCATGTCCGCAAGGAGATCGGCGCCATCGCTTCGCCCGACAAGATCCAGTTCGCGCCCGGCCTGCCGAAGACCCGTTCCGGCAAGATCATGCGGCGCATTCTGCGCAAGATCGCCGAGGACGATTTTGCCGCGCTCGGCGACACCTCGACGCTGGCCGATCCGGCGGTCGTCGACGACCTGATCGCCAATCGGCAGAACAAGAAGAGCTGATGCAAGCCATATTGGGTGCCGTCACCGAGCTTTGGCGCTATCCCGCGAGCTCGCTCGCCGGCGAGCGCCAGCAGGCGATCTCGGTCGCCCGGCATACCGTTGAAGGCGACCGCCTGTTTGGTCTTATCGACACGTCGAACAATGAAATCGCACGGCCGGACCGCGAAGTGAAATGGCACAAGGTGCCCCGCATCCGAACCCGGCTGTCGCCGGCCGGCGCACTGGAGGTTGCGGTCCCGGATGGCGACTGGCTAGCCGCACCGGGCGCTGATAGCGACCGCGCCATTTCCGCCTATCTCGGCTTTGCGGCCTCCATCCGGCCGTTCCGCCGCGAGAATACTACACCGGGATACGCCGGTCCCCTGCTGGCGGAACGCTATGTCAAAGCCCCCATTCATCTGCTGACCACCGCTTCGCTGGCGCAGTTGAAGTTGCTGCATCCAGACGGCACCGCCGACCCGCGCCGCTTCCGCCCCAACATCGTCGTCGACATGCCGAAGATCGAGGGGTCATTCCCCGAAACCGAATGGATCGGGCGCAAGCTGGCGATCGGCGACCTGCTCCTGACCATCTCCGAGCCGTGCCGCCGCTGCGGCTTCACCATCATTGGCCAGGACGGGTTCGACCACGACCCGGCAATCCTGCGCAGCCTGGTCCGCCACAACGCCCATAATTTCGGCGTCTACTGCACTGTCGATCGACCGGCCCGCGTCGAGATCGGCGCCACGATGCGTCTCCTGTAGCTATTAGTATAAATCCGCCCGCGTCGGCGGCAGGCCGCTTGGGCCGCGCGCGCGCCTGGTGGCGACGGTCTGGAAAATCTGCGCCGAGGCGCGTTCGAAGGTAATCGAGCAGCCGGTGAGATAAAGCAGCCAGAGCCGCGCCTTGGATTCGCCGACCTCGGCGATGGCCTCGTCAAAGCGTGCGTGGAGGCGCTCGGCCCATAGCCGGCAGGTGCGCGCATAGTGCTCGCGCAAGTTTTCGACGTCATAAATGAGGAAGCCGTGCGCCTCGAGATTGCCGAGCGTCATGCCGATCGTATCGAGTTCGCCGCCCGGAAAAATGTATTTGATCAGCGCTTTGAATTCCGGCCCCTTGCGCAGCGTCTTCTTCATGCTGCCCTTGTCGCGGCGGGTGATGGCATGGTGCAGATAGATGCCGCCGGGTTTGAGCAGGCGATGGATGGTCGAAAAATAGGCGGCATGGTTGGCAAGCCCCAGATGTTCGAACATGCCGATCGACGAGATCTTGTCGAAGGAACCGGACAGCTCGGCATAGGACTTTATCTCGATGGTGATGCGATCCTCCAGCCCCTCAGCGCGGATGCGTTCGCGGGCGAACTCGGTCTGTGCCTCCGATAGCGAAACGCCGTGGCCGACGACGCCATAATTCTTCACGGCATGGATGAGCATCGCTCCCCAGCCGCAGCCGATGTCGAGCAATCTGTCGCCGGGCTTCAGCCGAAGCTTGCGGCAGATATGGTCGAGCTTGTCTCTCTGCGCCTGATCGATATCGTTGGCGAAGTCCTTGAAGTAGCCGCAGCTATAGACCATGCGCTCGTCGAGGAAGAGCCGGTAGAATGCGTTGGAAATGTCGTAGTGATGCTGGATCGCCTCCTTGCTCGAACCGCTGACGTAAGGATTGCGGCCGGAAAGATCGGTTCGCGCCGTCATCTGTTTTCGCGAAAACAGCACCGCCGGCAGGTCGCGCAGGATCGCCAGCTTCGGCAGTGTCTTGAGCTTCGTCCTGAGCTTGCCGTGCGTGGGCAAGGCATAGAAATCGAACAGCGATCCGTCTTCGACGTCGACCGCCTTGGCAATCCACATCTCGATCAGCGTCGATAAAGAGGGCCGACGTACGATCTGCCAGACGATGTCCTGGTCGTTGATGGTGAGCACCGGGCCGGCAGCCGGGCCGATCCGCTCGCCCGTCCACAGCCTCACCGCAAAACCCGGCTTCATCGTTTCGATGACCGTCCGAACAATCCGGGCCGCTCTCTCGGCTGCCTCCATCCCCGTCCTCCCTTACCCGGCAAAATAGTGGCCCGGAACAATAGCGGCCCGATCTTGCCTGCCAGATCGGCCGGCCGCAAGCCGCCTGGGTGCGCAAGCACGCTTGTTCAGGATTTTTGGATGCCGCGCCTTGCCATTTCCCGGGTGACACCCCATCATGGGGGAGTGTTCAACAAATCGAAAGGAGGTGATCCGATGTCGAGTGATTTCGTTTTCCAGAACGTGGCCTCAGCGGATTGCACTTTCGGGAAGCAGTCTTCCCGTTAAGGCGCGAGATGCGCGGCTGGCGACCAGTGTCGCCGCCAGGAGCCGCGCCATGGACGGAAACACGGAAGGCCGCCGACTTCGCAAGAAGCGGCGGCCTTTTCCTTTGGGCTGTTGTCCCCTATCTGGTTACGGTCAACATCTCGACGTTGCGCGCTATATCCTGGAAAGCCTGGTTGAGTTCGGTTCCATTGGCCGCCTGATAAAAGTGCTTGATCTTGGCGGTGTCCGGGCTGGCGCAATCCTGGAGCGTCGCCTTGGCATTCGTTTCGTTTAGGTCAAACCCAATGGTGAATATCTCAATGCCCTTGTTGCGCATGGCAGCGCAGAGTGTCTTGGCGGCCGTGCGGGTCGGCTCCTTGCCGGCGTCATTGTAAACGTCGCTCACCGTGCTCGCATCGAAGTAGGATAGGTTGAATTCGCCGTCGGTCATCAGGATCGCGATTTTGGCGACCTTTTTTGGATCCATCTTGGCCGGCCGTTGCGAAGTCCTCATGATGCTACCCCAGTTCTCCGACAGCATGTACCAGGTCCACTGCACGCCGATATGGCCGGCGGTGCCGCCGGATGCGACGAAATTCTTGATGACCGTCTTGAGCGCCGTCGCATCCGCCGTCAGCGGCATCAGCGTGGCGGCCGGGCAGGCGGCGGTGCCGGTTTGCCAAGCGAAGGACGACAGCAGGTAGTCGCGGTTGACCATGCTGGCGTCGGGGCCCGCGTCCGAATATTGATAGATCCCCTTGCGTTCGGTGGCGCAATTGTCCGGACGGATGAAGCCCGAGATATATTGCACGGCGTCATTGGCCGGCGCCTGTTTGCGTTGGCTGGTGCTGGTTTCCACATAGACGCTGCTGGGCGCAAGTGTACCCGCATTCACCGAATTTGCGTAAGGCACGATGGCAACCCGCACTCGTGGCTTGGAGGGGTCCTGACCGCCCAGGAAACTGTCGACGGCATTCGCCGCAGCCGTCCGCAGATCGATGATTTTCTGGCCGGCCATCGACCCGGTCACATCGAGCATCATTGCGACTTCGATCTGCTTGTCCGAATAGAGCGCCATCGTCGATGCGGGAACGCTTTGCATGCCACTCGTGCCGAAAAGCGGGAAATAGTAGCTGACATTGACATGGACATCCGCCTGAACCGTGTTTGCAGTCCGGTCGACGGTCAGCTTGTCGAGAACGATCTGGTTGTCCTGCAGGATACCCGCCGTGCTGTTGGCATCGAGAAAGGCCTGCACCGATTTGCTGGCGTCGGCCTCGCTGATGACGCCGGTTGTCAGGTCGCGCGCCGTCGAGGTGACCGCAGCGTCGACGACGCCTTGCAGGCTCGATTTCACATTGTAGAGTTGGGACACGTTGACGGCAAAGCCGACACTCAGCGCCAGCACCGAGCTGATTATACCAAACAGCACCGCGAAATTTCCGCTGCGATCCCCGGCAAAGCCGCCGATCGCCTGAACAAGACCCCCGAAACGCTGCATTCCTTCCGCCTCCATCGCCACAGCCTGCAGCTGTCCGAAGGCGCATTGCAGGAATCCGGCCGGATCGCGCCGCCAGGCGCGAGAAAGCGAGCGGCTCTCGCTCAGGCCATTGTTTCCAAACGGTTTCAAGCGACGGCAAGGTAAACAGCCGGTAAATGAAAGTCGCGTCAGCGCGGCTTTGTTGACAAAGCGCTTACCATGATCAGGCTCGCAATTCAGGACGACTGGACTGCGTCCCAATCCGGTACAGACGAGATGTATCGAACCGGTTCAGCACGACCGCGGTAGCGGGAGATGGAAATCTGGACTGTGAAAGGACTATGCCAGCATCCGTGCGCTGACGGTCTTGTCGACGCCGCGATAGGGCGGCTTGAAGAGATTGCCTTCCTGCTCGTGCGTCCAGACCTTGAACCGGCTGAGTCGATGCGGGCCGAAACTATGCAGCAGCGGCACGTCGGTGGCGTCACGGCCGCGCGCTATGACGACGCGGCCGATCCTCGGCACATTGTGGCGAGGATCGAACGTGTACCATCTGCCGTCGAGGAACACTTCCACCCACGCCGAGAAATCCATCGGCGCCGGATCGGCGGGTACGCCGATATCGCCAAGATAGCCGTTCACGTAACGGGCCGGGATATTCATGCAGCGGCAGAGCGTGATCGCCAGATGGGCAAAGTCGCGGCAGACGCCGACGCGCTCCTCATGCGCCTGCGCCGCCGTGCGGGTCGGGCGCGCATAGCCGTAGCCAAAGGACAGGCGGTTGTAGACATAGTCGACGATCGCCTGCACCCGCGCCCAACCCGGCGGAAGCTGGCCGAAAAGTTGCCAGGCGAGATCGCTGAGATGATCGGTCTCGCAGTAACGGCTGCCAAGCAGATAGCCGAGCACCTCGTCCGGCAATTCCGCGACCGGGACTTCCCCGGCCAGCGTGTTGACCTCATCCGTCTCGCCACCGTCCTCGATCACCGCGTCATAGAGGATGCGAAAGCTTCCTGCCGGCGCCGTGAAGCGGCGGCAGCTATTGCCGAAAAGATCGTGGTAGACCCTGGTCGGCACGGATGGCGACGTCAGTACGCGCGTCTGCCGCTTGATGTCGGCCTGACGATCCCCGTGGATGTCGAGCAATGAAACGACCGGCGTTGGTGCAACGCATTCAATGCCAATTTCATAGCCGAGCCGAATCAGCATCGCCCTCCCCTGCGATCGTCATGGAAGATAGTGCTGGTCAACGCAGGAGAGTGCGCGCGGTTCCTTGCGAACGTCGAAAACGAGGTCTCGCGGCTTCCCATACGGACGCGGCAACGTTACGGTTGATCGATATGCTCCCTTCGAAATAATCCTTCCAAGATGACCCCGGGAAAACCGATGTTTGCAGGCAGAAAATTCGCGGCCTTCCTGTTCGATATGGACGGCACGATTCTCAATTCGATTGCCGCGGCGGAAAGGGTCTGGGCAGCCTGGGCGCACCGGCAAGGTCTTGACGTCGCTGCATTCCTGCCGACCATCCACGGCGTGCGGGCGATCGAGACCATCGGCCGGCTGGCGCTCCCAGGGATCGATCCTGCCCGCGAAGCCGATGCGCTTTTGCAGGCCGAAGCAGCCGACGTCGAAGGCATCCACCCGATTACCGGCGCCGCGGCATTCCTGGCGTCGCTGCCGCCCGGGAGCTGGGCGATCGCCACTTCGGCGCCCCGTGAACTCGCTCTGCTGCGCCTGCAGGCCGCCGGCATTCCGGCTCCCGCCGTGATCGTTGCGGCAGAGGATGTCTCCCGCGGCAAGCCGGCGCCCGACTGCTTCCGGCTGGCGGCCGAACGGCTCGGCGTCGACGTGCGCGATTGCCTCGTCTTCGAAGACGCACCGGCAGGCATAGCAGCAGCCGAGGCCGCGGGCGCCGCGGTCGTCGTGATCAGCGCCACGCACCGGCATCCGTTGGAGACGCCGCATGCCGCCATCGCCGGCTATGACGCGATCGGCGTCGCCGTCGATGCCAGCGGCTGGATTGCCATCGAAGCGGAGCGGGCCGCCCAGCCTGCTTAGCTGGTACCCTGCTTAGCCAGCACCCTGCCTGGGCTAAAAGTCGCTGGTCAGGCCCTTGACCTCCCAGTCGCCGTAGCGGCCGGGTTCCTTGCCGCCGCGCCCACCGATCTCCCTCGGCAGCGTGGCTTCCTTCTCGCGATATTGCTCCCGCCGGGCCTCGGCCTCGGCCAAGGCGCGCCGGGCTGCCGGCGTCAGTGGCTTGTGCGGCGAGCCGTTAGCATGCGTTTGGCTGGTTTTGTCGATCATGCGATCTTCCGCTAGATTGAAACAGGCCCCGATTGAAACGGGAACCGCTGTTTCCCATCATATAGCGATGGGCCCACAAGGATCGACCCCTTTGTTGGGCCAGAACGGAGCAGACGATGAACACCCTTCGCACCGCCATGCTTTTGGCCGCAATGACGGCCCTGTTCATGGGTGTCGGCTATCTGGTCGGCGGATCCGGCGGCATGATGATCGCCTTGCTGATCGCCGCCGGCACCAATTTGTTCAGCTATTGGAACGCCGACAAGATGGTGCTGTCGATGCACCGTGCGATCGAGGTCAACGAAAGCAACGCGCCCGAATATTACGCCATCGTGAAGGGTCTCGCGCAACGCGCCGGCCTGCCGATGCCGAGAACCTATCTCATCGACAATCCTCAGCCCAATGCCTTCGCCACCGGCCGCAATCCGCAAAATGCCGCTGTCGCCGCCAGCACCGGCCTGCTCGAGCAGCTCTCACATGAAGAAGTCGCGGCGGTGATGGCGCATGAGCTTGCCCATGTGCAGCACCGCGACACGCTGACCATGACGATCGTCGCCACCTTTGCCGGCGCAATTTCGATGCTCGGCAATTTCGCTTTCTTCTTCGGCGGCAACCGCGACAACAACAATTCCTTCGGCATCGTCGGCGTGCTGGTGGCGATGATCGTCGCGCCCCTGGCCGCCATGATCGTGCAGATGGCGGTGAGCCGCACCCGCGAATACGAGGCCGACCGGCGCGGGGCCGAAATCTGTGGACACCCGCTGTGGCTGGCCTCGGCACTTGACAAGATCGCGCGGGGCGCCGAACGCATCCGCAACCCGGATGCCGAGCGCAATCCGGCAACCGCCCATCTCTTCATCATCAATCCTCTTTCCGGCGAGCGCATGGACAGTTTGTTTTCCACTCACCCGAGCACAGAAAACCGCATCGCCGCATTGCAGAGGATCGCGAGCGAGATGGCCGGCGCACCCGAAGCGGCCGCGACGCCAAAGCCGGCGCCGAAAGAGACCGGGCAGCAGCCGTCAGGTCCGTGGGACAGGGCCGCCCGGCCCGAGGGGCCGGTTGAGCCGGCCAAGCCGAGACCCAATCCCTGGGGACGCAATCCGACCGGACCCAAAGGTCCGTGGTCGTGAGCGCAGCACAACGCCGGCACGCAATTCCAGGTGATCGCGAGCACAATTCGGGCAGCGAGGCCGTAGCCGGTCTCGCCGCGCGCAAGGCAGCCGCGCGCCTGCTTGCCGCAGTCATCGACGCGAGAACGCCACTCGACGGGCTGACCGACCATGAGAACGGCCATCCGCAATACAAGGCGCTCGACTTGCGCGACCGCGCCCTGGTGCGCGCCATTCTGGTCACCGCCCTGCGCTACCGCATGACCATATCAGGCCTTTTGGCCCGCCGCCTGGAAAAGCCGCTGCCGCCCAACGCTACGGCGCTTTCGCACATCCTGCACGTGGCGGCGGCACAGATCCTGTTCCTCGATGTTCCCGACAGCGCCGCCGTCGACCTCGCCGTGACGCACGCCAAGTCCGATCCGCGCACGGCGCGCTTTTCCGGCCTCGTCAACGGCGTGCTGCGTACGCTGGCGCGGGCCAAGCAGGACGAGCTCGCGACCGCAATTGCCGCAACCGACGAGGCACCAAAATGGTTTTCCGACCGTTTGAAAACGGTCTACGGCCTCGACAAGGCCAGGCAGATACTGCTCGCCCACCGCCATGAGGCGCCGGTCGACTTCTCGGTCAAGTCGGACCCGGCGCTGTGGGCCGAACGGCTCGGCGGCTTCGTCTTACCGACCGGCACGGTGCGGGTCGAGAAGCTCAGCGCTTCCGTGACCGAACTGCCCGGCTTTGGGGAAGGCGCCTGGTGGGTTCAGGATGCAGCGGCCAGCCTGCCGGCCCGGCTGTTCGGCGACATCAATTGTTTGCGAATCGCCGACCTCTGCGCCGCGCCGGGCGGCAAGACCGCCCAGCTGATCCTCGCCGGCGCCCATGTCACTGCGCTCGACATGTCCAGAACGCGGCTGGCACGGCTGACGCAGAACCTCGAAAGGCTCGGCTTGGCCGCGGAGATCGTCGAGGCCGATCTGCTCAAATACGAGCCGAAGAACCGCTTCGACGCCGTCCTCCTCGACGCACCTTGCTCTTCGACCGGCACGGTGCGGCGGCATCCCGACGTTCCCTGGACGAAGACGGCGGTCGACGTCGAAAAATTGGCCGACCTGCAACGCCGGCTGCTTGCCCGCGCCATCACCTTGGTCAAGCCTGGCGGTCGCATCGTCTTTTCCAACTGTTCGCTCGATCCGCTGGAAGGCGAAGAGCTCTATCGCGACTTTCTCGCCGGCAATGCGGAGATCATCGACGACCCGCTTCGGCCGGGCGAGATTGCCGGCATCGACCCATTCCTGACGCCGCAAGGCACGTTGCGCACCACGCCTGCCGATCTGGAGCTTGGCTCACCGGCGCGTTCCGGGCTGGACGGTTTCTTTGCCGCCCGCATGCGCAGAGCCGGCTAAGGGCCGATCTTGAAGCGCCATCCGACTTCTTGGGGCGAGGAGGCATGGAAAACAGGCTGAACGGCCCCACTGCCGCGGAATTCGCCTTCGCACAAGTTCTTGAATCATATAAACTTGTGCTTGGGTGAGGACGATCAGGAGGGGTTTTGGCAATCGCTGCCGGTAACACGACGCGTCTGTGGACGCTTGTCGCGAGGGAGTTCTGGCGCAAGACGCGCCGACGCTTGCGTGCCGGGCCACTCTATCGCTGGCGTTACTCCGGCCGCACGCCGGAGCGCGTCCTGATTGCCCCGCCGGACCTGCGACTCGCCGATCCTCAGATCGCACTCGAGATCTATTACGGCCGCTATCCGCTTTCGGGGCATCTGGTCGAGACCGGCGGCAAATCGCCCTTCCAGATCGACGTGCCCAATCCCGGCTGGCAAAAGACGCTGCACGGCTTTCGCTGGCTGCGCCATATGCGTGCCGCGGGTACGGAACTCGCCGCCGCCAACGCGCGGGCGTTGGTTTCCGACTGGATTGCAATCCATGGCAGCCATATTTCCGGCGTCGCCTGGGAGCCCGGCACGACGGCCAAGCGTGTCATTGCCTGGCTGCAGCATTCCTCGATCGTGTTGCAGGGCGCCGAGTTTCCGTTCTACCGTGCGTTCCTGAAATCGCTTGCCGTCCAGATCCGCTATCTGCGCGCCATGGTGCGCGAGATGCCGGACGGCAAGGACAGGCTGCGCGCCCGCATTGCGCTGGCCTTTGCCGCTTTGTCGCTGCCGGCGCCGGCCTCGGCGCTGCGCGGTGCCACCCGCAATCTCGCCGAGGAGCTCGACCGCCAGATCCTGCCTGACGGCGGCCATATCTCGCGTAATCCGATGACCGTGCTTGAAATCCTCGCCGACCTTCTGCCGTTGCGCCAGACATACGCCAATCAGGCCGAGACACCGCCGGCCGCCCTGATCGGCGCCATCGACCGGATGCTGCCGGCACTGCGCTTCTTTCGCCATCAGGATGGCAGCCTTGCCCGCTTCAACGGCATGGGCGCCACCATCCACGACCGCATCGCCAGCATCCTGCATCACGACGACACCGCCGGCGCACCACTGCTGCACGCGCCGCATTCGGGTTATGAGCGCCTGTCGATGGGTGGTGTCACGGTGATCGCCGATACCGGCCCGCCGCCGCCCGTCGACGTGTCCAATGCTGCTCACGCCGGATGCCTCGCCTTCGAATTGTCGTCGGGCCGCCAGCATTATATCGTCAATGCCGGCATAGACACCTATGGTGCCGCCGAGTTCCGGCCGCTTGCCCGCGCCACCGCCGCCCACTCCACCGCTACCATCAACGACACGTCGTCGGCGCGCTTCAACCACTCCTTGCGCGTCAACGACCTGCTCGGCACGCCTTTGATAGGCGGGCCGCAGCATGTGCCTTGCAAGCGCACCGACCAGAAGGGCAGCCAGGGCTTCATCGCCCGCCATGACGGCTATGTGGCGCGCTTCGGCTTCCTGCATGAGCGCGAGCTGAAATTGTCGACCGAGGGCAATGTGCTTGCCGGCAGGGACCGCTTCCTGCGGCCGGGCGGCGCTTCTATCCGCAACAATGGCCGTGATTTCGTTACAGTGCGTTTCCATGTCCATCCCGACATAAACGTGCTCCAGGATGAGCATGACCGTCTGGTGCTGACCGCCGACCACGCCGACACCTGGGTGTTTACCTCCACCGAAGTGGCACCCGAGGTCGAGGAATCGATCTATTTCGCCGGGCTTGGCGGCCCACGCCGCAGCCGCCAGATCGTGCTTGCCTTCAAGGCCTCGGAGATTCCCGAGGTCCATTGGCAATTAACGCGGACAATTATCGCCGGCCGTCAGGAAAAAGCTGAAGCTGGTGGCAACGGCAGACACTGATCAAGCCTTGCGGCTTGATTTCCGGGCCTCATATGCTACGGCCCGCGGACGCTCTCCAACCACACGTGGAAAGGCCGCCAGCCCATGGCCGTCGCCGCCAAGAATATTCCCGCGCCCGACCTTGTACCCATCCGTCGCGCGCTGCTCTCCGTCTTCGACAAGACCGGCCTGATCGATTTCGCCAGGGCGCTGGCTTCGGCCGGCGTCGAGCTGGTCTCGACCGGCGGCACGGCAAAGGCCCTCGCCGATGCGGGCATGGCGGTGCGCGACGTATCCGAGCTCACCGGCTTTCCCGAGATCATGGACGGGCGCGTCAAGACGCTGCACCCGTCGGTGCATGGTGCACTGCTCGGCGTGCGCGACGATCCAGAGCACGCCGCGGCGATGCGCGACCACGGCATTGAGCCGATCGATCTCGTCGTCTCCAATCTCTATCCATTCGAGGAGGTGCGCCGCTCCGGCGCCGACTACGCCGCGATCGTCGAAAACATCGACATCGGCGGCCCGGCGATGATCCGTGCCTCGGCCAAGAACCACGCATACGTCGGCATCGTCACCGACCCTGACGACTATGCCTCGGTGCTCAACGCGCTGGAGATGAATTTCGGCTCGTTGTCGCTGGATTTCCGCAAGAAGTTGGCAGCCAAGGCCTTTGCCCGCACCGCCAGCTACGATGCGGCGATCTCGGGATGGTTCGCCGAGGCGCTGGAGATCGAGCATCCGACATGGCGCGCCTTCGGCGGCAGGCTGCAGTCGGTGATGCGCTACGGCGAAAACCCGCATCAGGGCGCCGGCTTCTATGTCAACGGCGACAGGCGGCCGGGCGTCGCCACGGCACGCCAGCTTCAGGGCAAGCAGCTTTCCTACAACAACATCAACGATACCGACGCCGCCTTCGAGCTGGTCGGCGAGTTCGATCCGACCCGCTCCGCAGCGGTAGCCATCATCAAGCACGCCAACCCGTGCGGCGTCGCCGAAGGCGCTTCGCTGCAAGCGGCCTATGCCAAGGCGCTGGCCTGCGACCCGGTCTCGGCCTACGGCGGCATCGTCGCCATGAACCGTATCCTCGATGCCGCAGCCGCCGAAGAGATCGTCAAGACCTTTACCGAAGTGATCATCGCACCGGAGGCGTCCGATGATGCAATCCGCATCATTGGCGTCAAGAAGAATCTACGCCTGCTGGTCACCGGCGGCCTGCCCGACCCGCGCGCGGCGGGCCTTGGCTTGAAATCGGTTGCTGGCGGCTTGCTCGTCCAGGGCCGCGACAATGCGGTGGTGGATGACCTCGAGCTGAAGGTGGTGACCCGGCGCGCTCCGACGCCGGCCGAAATGGCCAATCTGAAATTCGCCTTTCGCGTGGCAAAGCACGTCAAGTCGAACGCGATCGTCTATGCCAGGGACGGCGCCACCGTCGGCATCGGCGCCGGCCAGATGAGCCGTGTCGATTCCTCGCGCATCGCCGCGCGCAAGGCGCTCGACGCGGCCGACGCTGCCGGTCTGACGGAGCCTTTGACCAAGGGCTCGGTCGTCGCCTCGGATGCCTTTTTCCCGTTCGCGGATGGGCTTTTGTCGGCAATCGAAGCCGGCGCCACCGCCGTCATCCAGCCCGGCGGCTCGATGCGCGACGACGACGTCATCGCCGCCGCCGACGCTCACGGCATTGCCATGGTCTTCACCGGAGTGAGGCACTTCCGGCATTGAACTCCCTCCCCCTGTGGGAGAAGGGAAGAGCAGCTCACTCCGCCGGCCGATCCGCCGGATAGGGCGTGCCGATCAGGATCGCCATGCCTGCGCCGAGGAACAGCACGATCGCCGCCATTCCGAGCCGCGCCGAGCCGCTGGCCAGGGTGATCGTGGCCACCATGAAGGGCGCTGCAAAACTTGTTGCCCGACCGGCCAGCGCATAGATGCCGAAATAGCGGCCGGATTCGGCTGCGGAGACGCTGCGCGCCATGTAGGAGCGCGACGATGCCTGCACCGGCCCGAAGGCAAGCCCGATCAGCAGGCCGTAGAAAATGTAGGCTTTTTCCGCCGCCGTGCCGAACAATCCGCCGCCGTCCAGTCCGGGCATCACCCAGGCGCCGAACAGCGTATAGCCCGGGCCGGTCGAGACGATGCCGATCGTGGCAATGCTCAGCATGACCAGCGAAATCATCACTATGGTCTTGGAACCCAGTGCAGTGTCGAGGCGTGCGGCAACCACGCAGCCGACGATGGCAACGACGTTGAGGATGATGCCGAACAGGCCGATCTCTGTGATCGACCAATGGAACATTGCCGCCGCAAACGTTCCGCCCAGCGCCAGCAGCGCGTTGACGCCGTCCTGATAGATCATGCGGGCGACGAGAAAGCGAAAAATACCGCTGCGCTTGCTTACTTCGGCTAGCGTCGACTTCAGTTCCGACAGGCCCTCGCGCACCGCCGGCCCGATTGGAATGCCTTTGATCGCATCAGGCGTGAAAAAGAACATCGGCAGGATGAACAGGAAATACCAGGCCGCCGACAACGGTCCGGTGGCGCGCGCGTCCTCGCCGAGCCTGGGGTCAAGGCCGAAGATCGGGTCGAGCCCGACGACGGTCTTGCCGGTTTCAGGCGAGCCGGCCATGACGGTAACGACGAAGATTAGCGCGATCATGCCACCGAGATAGCCGAGCCCCCAAGCCATGTTCGAGATCCTGCCGATGTCGCTCTTCGGCACCAGGCGCGGCATCATCGAGTCATTGAACACGGTCGAGAATTCAGCCGCGACCGATGCCAGCGAGAACAACGCCACGACCAGAAAAAGGTTGGAGCCGGGCGCGGCGAACCACAGCAAGGTGAGGCTGGTGATCTTGACCGCGGCGAAGAAGGCTATCCACGGTTTGCGTGGTCCGGTCTGATCGGCGATCGAGCCGAGGATCGGCGACAAAACGGCGATGACGAGGCCGGCGGCGGCAATGCCGTAGCCCCAGGCCGCTTGCCCCGTCTCCGGATTGCTGGCCATGCGCGAGACGAAATAAGGACCGAAGATGAAGGTGGTGACGACCGTGAAGAACGGCTGGGCCGCCCAGTCGAACAGCATCCATCCCCAGATGCCGCGTCCCGACGCACGCTGCACTGCGATCTCAGCCATGTCCCCTCCGCTGGAGCTTGCTCCGTGCCGATCGAATCGGCATGATGCTCCGTCTTGTTGTTGAGCACGATCTTGTCCAAAAGCCGATCGTTACGTTCGCGATCATGCTCCGGCGCCCCAAAGCAGCGCGCCGTTCGCTCTATAGCGCAGTTCTTCCCGGCAATCCCGCGCGATGTGAAGACGTCTCACAGCGCCGTCAGATCACTCATCAGGCCGGACGCCACCGACAGCCGGGACACGGTGATGTCGCCGCCCTCGGTCAGAGCCTGCAGTCGCTCGCGGATGCGTCCGACCCGTTCGCCGCCGGCCTCCAGCCATGCTGTCACCGGATCCGCCGCCTCGGCATGACTGGTGAGTGCCGCCACGGCGATGCCGCGCCTGGCCGCGCCGATCGTGTCGGTGGCGCGGAAAAGCGCCAGTTGATCATAATAATCCGAGGGCGTGATCGAGCGCGCCGCATCTTCGACGCGCGGGATGCGGAAGACATCGCTGACTGCAAAAAACGCCTTGGCGGCAGCGACGATGCTGGCATTTGCCGTCCGCGCCGTCAGCGCAATGTCGGGGATGAGCTCCGCCACATCGGTCAACGCCAGTTGCTCGGCAAGGCTCTCGGGCGCGCCGCCCTTCGACAGGCCGTGCCGCCGCTCCTCGATCCGCTCGCGAGAGAAGGCCGGCAGCAGCGAAACGAGCTTCGGCTCCAGCGCCTTGCGCGCATCCTGCAACTCGGCGATCCGCTGCCCGAGCGGTGCGGTGCCGGCATCGTTCTTCAGGTACCAGCCGCTGGTCACATAGATCAGCCGGCTGACCGCCTGATAGAGGTCGAGCTGGATCTGTCCGTCGATCTGGTTGTCGAGCGCGTCGATCTGCCGGTAGAGCGCCGGCAGCGCAAAGCCATCCCGCACCACGGCGAAGGTGCGCACGACATCGGCGGCACTGCGGCCAGTCGCTTCCTGCAGCCTGTTGACGAAGGACGGGCCGCCGCGATTGACCAGATCATTGGCGACGACACGGGCGATGATCTCGCGGCGCAGCCGATGGCCGTGGATTTCTCCCGCATATTTCTTCGCCATGCGATCGGGGAAATAGCCCATCAGATCACGGTCGAAATGCGGATCGTCCGGCACGTCGCTGGCGACGATATCGGAAAACAGCACGATCTTGGCATAGGCGAGCAGCACGCCGAGCTCGGCCCGGGTCAGCGGCTCACCGCGCGTCTCGCGCTCGGCAAAGGCCGCCGGCGACGGCAGCGCCTCGACGGCACGGTCGAGCAGTCCGCGCGCCTCCAGCGTCGCCATGAAGCGGCTCTGATGGGCGATGTCGGCGAGCCCGCGCTTACGGGCAAGGGACAGCGCCAGCGTCTGCTGGTAATTGTTGGACAGCACCAGGGCGCTGACCTCATCGGTCATCTCGGCCAGCAATTTGTTGCGCGCCGGCCGGGTCAGCGATCCCTTGCGCATGGCGGAAGCCAGCGCGATCTTGATGTTGACCTCGACGTCGGAGCAATTCACGCCGCCCGAATTGTCGATCGCATCTGAGTTGCAGCGGCCGCCATTCAATCCGAATTCGATGCGCGCCCGCTGCGTGACGCCGAGATTGGCCCCCTCACCGATGACCTTGGCACGCAAGTCGAGCGCGGTGATGCGGATCGCGTCATTGGCACGGTCGCCGACGTCCTGGTTGGTCTCGCCCGATGCCCTGACATAGGTGCCGATGCCGCCAAACCACAAAAGGTCTGCCGGCGCCTTGAGAATGGCACTCATGATCTCGACTGGCGTGGCCGTTGTCTTGCCGAGGCCGATCGCCGCAGCCGCGGGCGCCGGCAAGGTGATCGACTTCTGGCTGCGCGAGACGATGATGCCGCCCTCCGACAGCTTCGTCTTGTCGTAATCCTGCCAGCTTGAACGGGCGAGAGCGAACATACGCCGGCGCTCGGCCATCGAAGCCGCCATGTCGGGATCGGGATCGATGAAGATGTCGCGATGATCAAAGGCGGCGATCAGCCGGGTCTGCTCCGACAGCAGCATGCCGTTGCCGAACACGTCGCCCGACATGTCGCCGACGCCGACGACAGTGAACGGCGTGGTTTGGATGTCGCGGTTCATCTCGCGGAAATGCCGCTTGACTGCTTCCCAGGCGCCCTTCGCGGTGATGCCCATCTTCTTGTGGTCGTATCCGGCCGAACCGCCGCTGGCGAAAGCGTCGTCGAGCCAGAAGCCGTGCCTTTCGCTTATGGCGTTGGCGGTGTCCGAGAAGGTCGCCGTTCCCTTGTCCGCGGCGACGACGAAATACGGATCATCCTGATCGCGCCGCACCACGCCGGCTGGCGGGATGACGCCGTCCAGGCCGATATTGTCGGTGATCGACAACAGGCTGGAAACGTAATTCTTGTAGGCGGCCGTGCCGGCCTCGAAAATGGCGTCGCGCCCGGCGCTCATCGGCAGCTTTTTCGGGTAGAAGCCGCCCTTGGCACCAACGGGCACGATCACCGCATTCTTGACCTGCTGTGCCTTGACCAGGCCGAGCACCTCGGTGCGATAGTCCTGGGCACGGTCCGACCAGCGCAGGCCGCCGCGCGCGACCGGGCCGAAGCGCAGATGCACGCCCTCGACCTCGGAGCCGTAGACGAAGATCTCGCGCCATGGCCGCGGCGCCGGCAGCCCGTCGACCGATTGCGAATCGAGCTTGATCGCCAGTGATTGGCCCTTCTCTTTCGTATCGGCAACGAAATGATTGGTGCGCAGCGAGGCTTCGATCAGGTTCAGATAACGGCGGATGATGGTGTCGTCGTCGATGTTGGGAACGTCTTCCAGCGCATCCGTGATCTTGGCCTTCAGATGTTTGGCCTGAACGACGCCTTCCGTCTCAGCCGTCGGGCCGAGGCGGGCGACGAACAGCGCATGCAGTCCGCGGGCGATCTCGGGATAGCGGTTGAGTGCGGCGGCGATGAAATCCTGGCTCTGCGGGATACCGGCCTGCTGCAGATAGCGGCCATAGGCGCGCAGGACGGTGATCTCGCCCGACCACAGGCCTGCGGTCTGGGCGAGGCCGTTATAGCCGTCATTGTCGACATTGCCGCGCCAGACGGAAAGGAACGCGTCCTCGAACAGCGCGCCGCCATTGCCGAGGTCGATCGGCCTGCCGTAGCTGTTCTCAAGGTCCATATCGTGGATGAAGACCATGCCGGATTGATTGTCGCCGACCTCGAAAGTACGCTCGCTGATGACGCGAAAACCGATGTTTTCCAGCACGGGCACGCGCCGCGACAGCGCCACCGGGCTGCCATGGTGATAGATCTTCAACGCCGCCTGATGCGGCTTCTGGACGGCGTGACGGTAATAGTCGATGGCGATCGGATTCGACGCATCGAGCCTGGCGATGCGCCCGGCATCGGCCAGCGCCACGGCCGGCGGGAAACTGTCGCGATAACTTTCCGAAAAGCGCGAGGCGATGGCCGTGAGTCTCGCTTCGGCGCCGGTCTCGGTCGCGGTCTCGCGCAGTGCATCGTCCCAGGTCCGTACGATGTCGCGAATCGCCGCCTCGATCGTCGCCTGCTCGACCTTCGGCGTCTTGCCGCCGGAGCGGCCGATGATGAAATGGACGCGCGCCAGCCCGCCTTCCGGGAAGGCCGGATAATAGGCCGATAGCCGGCCTTCGAAGACGGTCTTCAGATAGGTGCCGATCTTCTCGCGCACGACGCTGTCGTAGCGGTCGCGCGGCACGAAGACGAGCACGGAGACGAAGCGGTCGAACTGGTCGACACGCACCAATGCCCTGACGCGCGGCCGCTCGATCAAGCCCAGTATGGCTTCGGCATGCTTGCGCAGGATCGGCACCGGAACCTGGAACAACTCGTCGCGCGGATAGCTCTCCAGCACGTTGATCAATGCCTTGCCGGAGTGGTCGCCGGGATTGAAGCCGGATTTGGCAATGACGGTTTCGGCCTTCGAGCGCAGATAGGGGATTTTCATCACCGAGCGCGTATAAGCAGTCGAGGTGAACAGTCCGACGATGCGCAGCTCGCCCGAAAGCACGCCTTTGCCGGTGTAGGTCTTGACGCCGATGTAGTCGAGGTAGATGCGGCGGTGCACCGATGACTTGGCGTTGGCCTTGGTGACGATCAGCGGTTCCGGCCCATGCAGGAAGGCGCGGATTTCCGGCGTCGTGCTCACCGCTTCGGTGCCACGCCTGAGCACCAGCACGTCGGGATCGGAAAGGATGCCGAGGCCGGGCTTTTCGGCACGCTCGAGCATGCCGCTCTTCTCGCCGCCGGTGTATTTGAATTCACGCATGCCTAGAAAGGTGAAATTGTCGTCGCGCAGCCATTCGAGGAAGGCGATCGCCTCGGTGACATGGGCCTTGTCGAGCGGCACCGGCGAGTAGCGGAATTCCGAGATCGCCTGGTCGAGGCGGGCAAGCATCGGCTTCCAGTCGATGACGGCGGCGCGCACCTGACCGAGCAGCTTCGTCAGGCGTGCGGAAAGGCCTTCGGCCTGCTCGGCCGAAAGGCGGCCGATATGGACATGGATGACGCTCAGCCGGTCATGGCTGTGCTCGCCCTTGGCATAACCGCCATCGCCGAGGATTTCCTCGACGCCGTTCTTGCCGTGCCTGACCACGATGACCGGGTGGGTAACCAGCAGCGGCTCGCCGGCGCTCTCTGTAATCTCACCGAGGACGGAATCGAACAGGAACGGCATGTTGTCGTTGACGACGGTGATCACCGTCATCGGCCGGCCTTGGCGGACGACACCGGAATCGACGTCTATGGCAACGACGCAGTCGTCCTTCTTGTGCCGGGCGACAGCGCGGCCGGCGAGTTCGGCAGCGCGTTCGAGATCGATGACGTCGTAGGCGGCGACATCTTCGGCCGGAGCTCGGGCCAGCAAGTAGTCGGCAAGCCTGCCGGGCTTTTCGCTGCCCTTGGCCGGACTCATCTTTTTCAACTGGCTTGCGGATTTCAGGCCGGCCATGAGCTAATTCCCTCCCGTCATGTTTTTACAACTATCGTAGCAGATGACGGGTATTTGGCGACAAAGGTTTGACGGCTTGCGACGAAATGTCGGAATTCACCGGCAGCCTGGCGGAAAACGAGGAGAAATCCCCTATGACAGACAAAATCACCGCGCTTGACCTCGCACCGGCGGAGCTGAGCGAAGCGACCAACGCCTATTTCGCCAAATGCCGGGAGAAGCTCGGCCTCGTTCCCAATGTGCTGCTCGCCTACGCCTTCGACGAGAAGAAGCTGCGCGCTTTCACCGACATGTACAATGATTTGATGCTGGGTGAATCCGGCCTGTCGAAGCTGGAGCGAGAGATGATCGCGGTGGTCGTCTCATCGGTCAACCATTGCTATTATTGCCTGGTTGCACATGGCGCGGCGGTGCGCCAGCTTTCCGGCGACCCGGCCTTCGGCGAGATGATGGTGATGAATTTTCGCGCCGCCGAGCTGTCAGACAGGCAGCGCGCCATGCTCGAATTCGCGGTGAAGCTGACCGAGCAGCCGGCAAAGATCGTCGCAGCCGACCGGGCGGCGCTGCGGCAAGTGGGCTTTTCCGACCGCGACATCTGGGATATCGCCTCGACTGCCGCGTTCTTCAACATGTCGAACCGGCTGGCATCGGCGATCGATATGCGGCCGAACGATGAATATCACGCGATGGCGCGATAGGGCACCGCGGTCGTATATATTAGCTACATCGCATTCTCGTTGCTTGTTTGCCGGTTTGGTCCGATGATCGGCATGCGGCATGACCGCATGCCGGTTCGATGCCGCCGATCAAAGGAGGAGAACATGGCGAAATTTCTCTACGTCTATCACGGCTCGGGCAAGATGCCGACCGAGGAGGCCGAACGGAAGGCAGCGATGGATGCCTGGAACGGCTGGTACGGCAAGCTTGGCTCAGCCGTGGTCGACGGTGGCAATCCAGTCGGCATGTCGAAGACCCTGCTGCCCGGCGGCAAGGTCGAGAACAATGGCGGCAGCAATCCGACCGCCGGTTACACCATCATCGAAGCGAAAGACATCGACGATGCCGTCCGCAAAGCCAAGGATTGTCCTATCCTGACGGACCCGGGTTTCAGCGTCGAGATCGCACCGATAATCGAAATGGGTTGACGCGGCGGCTCAAGACCGCGCCGCGATCGCCGCCGCAGCGCCGGCCATGGTGCCGGCGCTGACGCGGTTGGCGATCTTCATCGCCCGTTTGCTCCTCAAGAGCTTGCGCGCCTGCGATGCGGCGAGCACCCAGGTCAAATCGATGGCGACCAGCACCACGGCCATGGTCGCCGTCAGCTCGACCCAGCCGATCACGCTGACTGAACCGAGATCGATGATGGTCGGCAGCAGCGCCAGGTAGAACATCATGATCTTGGGGTTGCCGAGCGTTACCGCCATGCCGGCAAAGAACAGTCTGACGGGCGAATCTTCGCGCGGCAGCGAACCTTCTTTTGCCTCGACCGGTGCGGTCCACATCTTCCAGGCAAGCCAGGCGAGATAGACGACGCCAACCCATTTCACGACGACAAAGGCGAAGTGGAACGTCTGCGCCACCACGGCGAGGCCAAACACCGCCAGTGATAGCCAGATCGCTTCGCCGATCCACATGGCAAGCAGGAACGGAAACACGTCGCGAAACCCTTTTGCGATGACCCGCGCCACAAGTGCGGCAATCGACGGGCCCGGCGAGCCGGCGGCAACAAGCAGGGCGCCGGCAAAAATCAGAAGCGACGTGAAATGCATGACGCGGATCTCGTTAGAAATTTTTGGACGCTTCAACATAACCCAACTGTTCCGGCGACGGTAGCGTCCACCGAAAGAAGGCTTGTCGGCCAGGCACCTCGCGGCTAGAAGTGTCGTCTCGAAATCCTTTCCGAGCTTCACTTTGCCTACGTAACCGCCGGTCTCGCCAACTCCCCCGACACAGAGCAGGGCGTCGCAGTCGCGGTGCCTGTTTTCACATCATCTGTTCTTCAGGGTGGCGGTTCGAGACCGGTTTGGCACTGCTGAACCGCTGTCGCGCATAACCCGCGACACCTGATTTCCAACTGCCGCAGTCTCTCGCCACGCCGTGCCCGCAGGGGCATCTCGACATCGCCGATCTGACGAACTTCCCGACGGGAAGGGCTTTTCGGCATGCCTTCGATACTGCGTATCCGCTGGACGATCGCGCCCAAGACCGCACCGCGACCTCACCTCAACTGCAATCGCTGCGGCGGTCTGAAAGCCTATCGCTGCAGCGGCAAATTCCGGGTCAATGCCAATGGCAAACGCATTGATGCCTGGTTGATCTACCGCTGCATCGATTGCGACAATTCCTGGAATTTCGGCATTCTGGAGCGATGCAGTCGCCGCGATATCGAACCGGCAATATTGCAGGCGCTCGAACGCAACGATCCGGTCCTGGCGCGGCGCCATGCTTTCGATACTGCCGCACTGCGAAGCAGGATCGGGCGCGTCGAGGAGTTCCTGAAGCCGCCGTTCATAAGCAGGTGCTCGGGGACAGGCCGGAAAACACCGCCGCCCTCGAACTCCAGCTCGAGCTCGAAATGCCGACAGCGCTGCGGCTCGACCGGTTGCTCGCCAACGAACTCGGTGTCTCGCGATCGCGGCTTCAGGTTTGGGAAGAGAAGCGATTGCTGGTGGTTGGTCCGGATGGGGCCAAAGCCTTGCGCAGGCCGGCCCGGGCGGGAACGGCGATCCGCATCGACCTGTCTAGCGATCCAGACCGGGACGGCATTATCGCGGCTGCCGGCGGGTAAGATAAAGGGAGGAAGCACGCACGTGCTCCCTCCCTCATAGTGGCTGAGAAAAGTGGCTTACGCCGCGCCGACCACTTTCGCCGACTTCTCGAAACGCTTGCGCTCGTTCGGGTCGAGATAGAGCTTGCGCAGGCGGATGGTCTTCGGCGTCACCTCGACCAGCTCGTCGTCCTGGATCCAGGCCAGCGCGCGTTCCAGCGTCATGCGGATCGGCGGCGTCAGTTTTACCGCCTCGTCCTTGCCGGCGGCGCGGATATTGGTCAGCTTCTTGCCCTTGAGCACATTGACTTCGAGGTCGTTGTCCCTGGAATGGATACCGATGATCATGCCCTGATAGACCTTGACGCCTGGGTCGATGACCATCGGGCCGCGGTCTTCCAGGTTCCACATGGCATAAGCCACCGATTCACCCTGTTCGTTGGAGATCAGCACGCCGTTGGTGCGGCCCGGCAGCTCACCCTTGTAAGGCTCGTAGGCATGGAACAGCCGGTTCATCACGGCGGTGCCGCGCGTGTCGGTCAGCAGTTCCGACTGGTAGCCGATCAGGCCGCGCGTCGGCGCGTGGAAGACGATGCGCTGGCGATTGCCGCCCGAAGGGCGCAGCTCGACCATCTCGGCCTTGCGCTCCGACATTTTTTGCACGACGACGCCGGCATGCTCCTCGTCAACGTCGATGACGACTTCCTCGACCGGCTCCAGCAATTCGCCGTTCTCGCCCTTCTGCATGACGACGCGCGGCCGCGACACGGCGATCTCAAAACCTTCGCGGCGCATCGTCTCGATCAGCACGGCCAGCTGCAATTCGCCGCGTCCGGAGACGAAGAACGAATCCTTGTCCGGCGATTCCTCGATCTTCAGCGCGACATTGCCTTCGGCCTCGCGCAGCAGGCGGTCCCGGATGACGCGGCTGGTCACCTTGTCGCCTTCGGTGCCCGCCAGCGGTGAATCGTTGACCAGGAACGACATCGTCACCGTCGGCGGATCGATAGGCTGCGCGTGCAGCGGCTCGGTCACCGACAGGTCGCAGAACGTGTCGGCGACGGTGCCTTTCGACAAGCCGGCGATGGCGACGATGTCGCCTGCCTGCGCTTCGTCGATGGGCTGGCGCTCGAGCCCGCGAAAAGCAAGGATCTTCGAGATGCGGCCGGTTTCGACCTGGGTGCCATCATGGTGCAGCACCTTGACCGCCTGGTTGGATTTCAGCGTGCCGGATTCGATACGGCCGGTGATGATGCGGCCGAGGAACGGATTGGCTTCCAGAATGGTGCCGATCATGCGGAACGGGCCAGGATGAACGGTCGGCGCCGGCACGTGCTTGATGACGAGGTCGAACAGCGGCGCCAGAGCCTGGTCCTTCGGACCTTCGGGGTTTTCGGAGACCCAGCCGTCACGGCCCGAACCGTAAAGGATCGGGAAGTCGAGCTGCTCGTCGGTCGCGTCAAGCGCGGCAAACAGGTCGAACACCTCGTTGACCACCTCGACGTGGCGAGCATCCGGCCGGTCGATCTTGTTGATGACGACGATCGGCTTCAGTCCGACCTTGAGCGCCTTGCCGACGACGAATTTGGTCTGCGGCATCGGCCCCTCGGCGGCGTCGACCAGCACGATGGCCGAATCCACCATCGACAGGATGCGCTCGACCTCACCGCCGAAGTCGGCGTGGCCGGGCGTGTCGACGATGTTGATGCGGGTGCCCTTCCAGTCGACCGAGGTCGCCTTGGCCAGGATGGTGATGCCGCGTTCCTTTTCGAGATCGTTCGAATCCATGGCGCGCTCGGCGACGCGCTGGTTGTCGCGGAACGAGCCGGACTGTTTCAGGAGCTGATCGACGAGGGTGGTTTTTCCATGGTCGACGTGCGCGATGATCGCGATATTGCGGATTTTCATGTTTTGGTCTCGGGAGCGTTGCAGGCAGCAGGCCAAAAGGCGCTGCCTCTTTCGGTTGGGCGGCTCATACAGGGTTTTTCGCAATTGCGAAAGAGGAGGCGAGTCACCAAATAAAGTCACCAAATCTTAAATGTCTTGGTGTGAAGTGGAATTATTAACCAAGGCGGAACCTTTCATGGTCCGGGCAGTTCGAATTTCATGATCGACGCAGGCAGCAGACTCCGGCCGATTTTGGCATGTAGCGCACTCGCCGTCCTCCTCGCGGCAGGCGCGGCGCAGTCGGCCGCGTCGTTCAAGGAGACGCGGACTGCCCTGCCGTCCGACAAGCGGTCGGCGGAGCAGCTTTTTGCCGATGCTCCCGATGGCGTCGACCCGGTGGTGACCGGGCCAGTCAGCGCCGCCTTCAAGCAAAGGCAGCAAAATGCCGGATGCGACAGCGCCGTCTGGCCCAACATTCCCGTCGTCTGCTATCCCGATTGATACACGTCCTACCCTCGGGCTGGCCCGAGGATAATGGTGCAGTCGCTCACGCCGACCGGACCGGATCGAGCGTGACCTTGTAGAGTTCGCTGTCGTCGCGATCCATCAGCCGCACCGTCAGCTGCTCTGTAGCGCCATCGATATCGACAAGTCCGAAGAACTGCAGGCCGGCCGACGGCGGCAGGTTCTGACCCTGCTCGGCAGTCGGTGCCTTGATGAACTTCAGCTCCGGGCCGAAGGTCATGTCGAAACCATTCGGTCCGAATGTGCCTGAATGGATCGGACCCGAAACGAATTCCCAGAACGGATTGAAGTCCTGGAACTGCGCCTTGTCCGGATTGTAGTAATGCGCGGCCGTGTAATGCACGTCTGCGGTGAGCCAAACGGTATTGCTGATGCCCGCGTTCTTTATATAGCGAAGAAGGTGGGCAATTTCCAGCTCGCGCCCCTTGGCCGGGCCATTGTCGCCATTGCTGACTGCCTCGGCCCCGACCTTCTTGGTACCGTCATTCCAGACCACGAGGCCGAGCGGCATATCGGCGGCGATGATTTTCCACGTCGCGTTGGAATTTGCCAGCTCACGCTTCAACCACTTAATCTGCTGTTCGCCGAGGATGCGCGATTGCGGCGTCATCGTCTCCTGCATATCCGGGCCGTTGGGGCCGCGGTAGGAACGCATGTCGAGGAAGAACACATCGAGCAGCGGCCCATAAGCGATCTTGCGGTAGACGCGGCCCGGCTCCGACAGTTCGTAGCGGATCGTCGTCATCTCGTGGAAGGCGCGCGCAGCACGTGCCGCCAGCACATGGATCGATTTTTCGGTGTAGCGGTCGTCGGCGGTCAGGTCCTTCGAGTCCGACCAGTTGTTAAGCACCTCATGGTCGTCCCACTGATAGAAAGTCGGGCAGATGGCACTGAGCGCAAGAACGTTCTTGTCCATCATGTTGTATTTCCACTGCGCCCGGTATTCGTCCAGCGTCTCGGCAACCTTGCGCTTTTCGTCGATCAGCACTGTGTTTTTCCACTTGTCGCCATTGGGCAGGTCGACCTCGTCCTTCATCGCACCATCGGCATAGACCGTATCGCCCGAATGCAGGAAGAAGTCGGGCGTGTGCTTGGCGATCGTGGCGTAGGTCTTCATGCCGGTCTCGTCGATGCCCCAGCCTTGGCCGGCGGTGTCGCCCGACCAGGCGAAACGAATGTCGCGCTTCGAGGCAGGTGCCGTGCGGAAGCGGCCGACGATCGGCTCCGAAACGGCGTTGATGTCGGCAAGATCGGCCGCGACCATGCGGTAGAAAATGTCCTGGTCGGAGGCGAGATCGGTAAGCAGCCGCTTCACCGTATAGTCGCTGGCCGGCGACGTATCGAGCGGCGCCAGGCGGACGGCATTGGCGAAATTTTCCGTCGACGACACTTCGAACATGACGCGCGACGGCCGGTCCGTGCGCGTCCAGACCATGCCGCTGGTCGCGTCGACATCGCCGGACTGAATGCCATGGGTGAAGGCCGGGCGCTGATTGGCGCGCGAGTAATAGGGAAGGGCGAGACCCGAGGCGCCGACCAGGCCAACGGCGCTGGCCGACGTGACGAAAGCGCGCCGCGTCATTGAAATCTTGTTCATGGCTGTCTCCTGGATGGCGTTGAACGTCGCCGCCAAGCTCCAGCTTCAATGTTTCAGGCACATTTCGAAACGATGAAGGTTTTCTGACATCAACAAGCGGGAAGGCTGGACCGCTCGGCGGCGAAGCTGCTGATCTCCCCCTTGCGGGTCCCTTGCGGGGGAGATGGCCGGCAGGCCAGAGGGGGGCGCTGTCCCGCCGACGTACAAATCAGAAAGAAATCAGACGGAGCAGCGGAGTTTGGGCAGAACATTGCGTAAAGTCGGAGGCTGGCGAACCTTCGCGCCCCCTCTGCCCTGCCGGGCATCTCCCCCGCGAGGGGGGAGATCGGCAATTTGGCCGACGGCATCTCTCCTGCAACGAGAAGCTATGCCGCCTGCGGTTCAGGATCGAACGCCGGGCGGCTGGTGTTGATCAGCAGCGAGATGCAGGCGGCGGCTATTGCCGTCATGCCGGCGATCAGGAAGGCAAGCTCGTAATTGCCCTGCAACTCACGCATAGTGCCACCGAAAAAGGCCGCTGTCGCTGCGCCGACTTGATGGCCGGCGACGATCCAGCCGAAGACGATCGGCCCGCTGCGGTCGCCGAACGCCTCGTTGGAAAGCCGCAGCGTCGGCGGCACTGTGGCGATCCAGTCCAGTCCGTAAAATACGGCGAAGATGATCAGGCTGGTCGCCGAGAAGCCGGAATAGGGCAGATAGATCAGCGACAGGCCGCGAATGCCGTAATAGATGCCGAGCAGCTTGCGCGGGTCGAAACGGTCGGTGAGCCAGCCCGACAGCGTCGTGCCAATAAGATCGAAGATACCCATCATCGAGAGCAGGCCCGCGGCCTGCACTTCGCCGATGCCCATATCGCCGCAAAAGGCGATCAGGTGCGTGCCGACCAACCCGTTGGTGGTGAAGCCGCAAACGAAGAAGGTGGCGAACAGGTACCAGAACACACGCGTACCGGCGGCGCGGCGCAACGTGCTCAGCGTATGCGCGAGGAAATTGCCTTGCGCGGCCGGCGGCGCGGGCGGCACATCGTCGAGCTCGGCGCCATAGCGGACTATGCCGATCGCGGCCGGACGCTCCGGTACCAGCATATAAACCAGCGGCACCAAGGCGGCGGTGGCCACGGCAATGGCAATAGCGACCGGCTTCCAGCCGCCAGACTGGGCGAGCGAGGCGAGCAGCGGCAGGAAGACCAGCAGCCCGGTGGCGCTGGACGCCGACATCAGTCCCATCACAAGGCCGCGATTGGTCTTGAACCAGCGGTTGACGATGGTGGCGCCGAGCACGGTGGCGACGGCGCCCGAGCTGATGCCGGAAAACACGCCCCAGGTGAGGAGCAGATGCCACGGCTTGGTCATCAGCAGGCTGAGCGCGGTCGATCCCGACATCAACAGCAGCGCGGCAAGCAAGGTGCGGCGCAGCCCGATCCGCTCCATCAGCGCCGCGGCAAACGGCCCAGTCAGGCCATAGAGGAAGATGCCGGTGGCCGCGGCCAGCGAGACGACGTCGCGCCGCCAGCCGAAACTATTCTCCAGCGGCAGCATCATGACTGCCGGCGCCGAACGCAGGCCCGCGGCGATCAGCAGGCAGAGGAAGATGACGGCGACCACGACGAAAGCGTAGCGCTGGCCAAACGGGCGGGATTGAGCTATCATGTTACTGACCGGTACGTTTCAGATGTGCGGAACATACGTACCGACCGGTAACATTGTCAACCAGGCAATCGGCAAACCAGACATGAAAAGCATTGAACCAACGATCAAGGAGAATGGCGCACCGCTGCCTCGCGCCGCCGAACGGATTCTCCAGGTGGCGCGCGACCTGTTCTACCGGCAAGGCATCAGGGCGATCGGCGTCGACGAGATCGTACGGCGTGCCGGCGTCACCAAGCCAAGCCTCTACCGCAGCTTTCCGTCCAAGGATGAGTTGGCCGCATCCTATCTTCGGCACTATGACCTCGAATTCTGGGAGCGCTTCGACGAGGCGGTGAATGCCCATCCCGGCGATCCGCGCGCGCAGATCGTCGCCTTCCTGACGCGTGTCGGCAAGCGCACGCAAAGGCCCGACTATCGCGGCTGCGGCATGACCAATGCCGCGGTCGAATATCCCGAACACGGCCATCCGGCCCGCGTCGTGAGCGAGGCCAACAAGCAGGAATTGCGCCGGCGCCTGCGTGCTATGGCGGCGGCGATGGGCGCCGGCGACGCCGACACGCTGGGTGACGGGCTGCTGCTCCTGATCGAGGGAGCCTATATCAGCGGCCAGTTGTTCGGTGCCGGCGGACCGGCGCAGTCGGTGGCCCGCAACGCCGATCTTCTGATCGAGGCAAGCTTGAGGAAATAGCGTTCCGTTTACCAGGTCACTGTGAGCAGCCTGACTTCGTCTAGGCTGCTGCTGAATTTGACGGTACGCTGCGGCAGCCCGAACGGAGTTGTCCGCCATGCGCGCTCTTTTGATCCCGCTTGCCCTCGCCGGTTTCTGCCAGGCGGCCCGGGCTGGCGACATATCCAGCGTCTATACCGATCTCGTCTGGGAGAAGGACTGCGTGACTTATGCCCAGGCGGAGGAAGGCGACGGCGACTGGGCCGACCTCGCCTGTTCGGGCTATGGCGGCTACCCGGTGATGGTTTCTTACGACGATGCGCGGGAATCGCTGTTCTACGGGTTTCCACCTGGCGACATGACCACGGTCTGGGAAAGCTTTTCCGGCCTCAACTCGGCTGGACCCAAAGTCGAGTGGCGTATCGAAACCAAGGGCGATATGGCCGTTCCTATCGCAGTCATCCATCGTCGCTCGATCAGCGGTAGCGAGGGCGAGAACAAGTCGACGGAAGTGCTGATCGTCGCCAAGGTTGCCCAGCCTGGCGCCCACGAAGGCTGCACGATCGCTCTTGTGCTCGCCACCGGCAATCCCGCCGCCAACGATCAGGCGCGTAAGCTTGCCGACGAGAAGGCACGCACCTTCGCCTGCGGCAAGGACAAGCGTGTGATGCTGGGCAACACGCCCGATTTCGGCCGCGTCGATAACTGACTATTTGCGCCCGTCAATTACTTGCGCTTGGCCCGCTCGATTGCCTCGACGATCATCTTCTTGGCATAGGCGGCATCGTACCAGCCCTCGATCTTGACCCATTTGCCGGGTTCGAGATCCTTGTAGTGCTCGAAAAAATGCTGCACCTGCTGGCGGGTGATATCAGGCAGCTGCGTGTATTCGTGAACGTCCTCATAGCGCAAGGTCAGCTTGGGCGAAGGAACCGCGATGACCTTCTCGTCCTGGCCGGCATTGTCCTCCATCACCAGCACGCCGATCGGCCGCACATTGATGACGCAGCCCGGCACCAGCGCGCGTGTGTTGCAGACCAGCACGTCGATCGGGTCGCCGTCGCCCGACAGCGTGTGCGGTACGAAACCGTAATTGCCGGGATAGCGCATCGACGTGTGCAGGAAGCGGTCGACGAACAGCGTGCCGGCCTCCTTGTCCATCTCGTACTTGATCGGCTCACCGCCGATCGGCACCTCGATAATGACGTTGACGTCCTCGGGCGGGTTCTTTCCGCTGGCAATCGCTTCGATACGCATCGCTTTATCCCTCTCTCGATTGAAGATCGATAGCGGGCGACGGCGAATGGTGCAATGCGGCGAATGGTACTGGGGGATCGTCCGAACCGAAACCGGTCGGATCATGCGCTGGCCGTCATTCCCAGACGAAAGCGACCTTCTTCAGCGCCTTCTGCTCGAATATCTCGACGCCCTCGGCCACATCGCGACCGCCGGCGCCGGCATAGAAGGCAAGTGCGTTCTGATTGTCTTCCAGCGCCCACACCACCATGCCCTTCAAGCCATGGTCGGCCAACCGTGCCCGTGCCGCCGAGAACAGCCGGCTGCCGAGCCCGATGCCTTGATATTCCGGCCGCAGGTAAAGCTCGTAGATCTCGCCCTGCTGCCTGAGTTCGCGGGCACGGTTCTTGCCGATCGTCGCGTAGCCGGCAATTTTGCCGCCGATTTCGACGACCAGGACGGTGGCGGCGCGGCGAATGGCATTCGCCCACCAGTCGGCACCGCGGCGGTTGATCATCGATGTCAGAGTGCGGTGTGGGATGATGCCCGAATAGGCGCCGCGCCAGGCCTCGAGATGCACGTCGGCAATGGCGGCTGCATCGCGCGGCTCGGCTTTCCTGATGTCGATGCTCAGCGTATTCATGATTGGTTAACCATAAACCCGCGGCGCCCGATTGCAAGAGTCCGGTCAGCCACTGCGATGCTTTCGCACAGCCGAACGGTGCGTCCTTGAGACGCTGCAAAACCGCCTTTAGCGAGATCAAATCTCGACCAGATGGTCGTCCAGTTCGTTGCTGTCGCCGGTCGACATCGGAAAATGCTCGGCCAGTACCGCACCGACCGCTTCGACCGCCCTGACGAAGCCGTCGGCAATCCGATCGTCGCCGGCATGCGCCGTAAGGTCGCGGACGACACCGTCCCAGACATGCTGGCCGACACGAGAATCGATGCCGCTGTCGGCGACCACTTCAGCATAGCGCTCGGCGATCGAGACGAACACCAGCACGCCGGTGCGCGCCGCGGTGCGGTGGACGTTGCGGGCGAGGAACTGCTTCATCGCATTGGCGTGGGCGGCCTGGTAGCGCAGCCGCCTCGGCACCAAATGGATGCGCAATGCGGGCAATGCCCACAACAGGATGAGCACACTGGCAAGCGCCAGAAGCTCGGCTATGACGAAATGCGGCAAGCGGATCGACAGCCACCAGGCTTCCAGCCCGTAACCGACGGCGAGGCTGACGACGAGCATGCCGAGCATCGCCATGAAGGCGGCCGGGAAGAAATAGCCGTCGCTTGCATGCGCCACGACGCAGTAGATCTCGCCGTCGGTCTTTGATTCGGCAGCGCGAATCGCATCGGCGATGCGCTCATGATCCTCGGGGCTGATCGGTCGTGTTGCCATGATTGATGTCTCACCAGCTTCCTGAAGAACCGCCGCCGCCGGACGAACCGCCGCCGCCGGAAAACCCGCCGCCGGAACTTCCTGACGACCAACCACTGCCTGAACTTCCCGACGACCAGCCACTGCCGGACGAGGTCCCCGACGTCCAGGCACCGCCACCGGAGGGTGACGAACCTGGCCCGCGGCCGTAGCGGAACGTCATGCCCAGCCACTTGTACACGCCCGGCGACAGTTTCGTGCCGAAGATCGGCGGCAGGAACGCCATTGCCAAGCCGCCGAAGAACATCGTCGCCCACAGGATGATGAACAGCATGAAGATGGGATCGACAGGATTGTCATTCGCCGGATTGCGCTTGCCGCGCGCTTCCAGCTCTTCGGGATTGCCTTCCAGCACCATGATCATGTCGTCGACGGCCTTGCTGATGCCGCCTGAGAAATCGCCGGCACGGAAGGCCGGCACCATGTCGTTTTCGATAATCAACTTGGTGTGCAGGTCGGTCAGCGTGCCTTCAAGCCCATAGCCGACCTCGATGCGCATCTTGCGGTCGTTCGGCGCCACCAGAAGCAGGACGCCGTTGTTCTCCTTCGCCTGGCCGAGTTTCCAGGCGCGAAACAACCGGTTGGCGTAAGGCTCGATCTCCTCGCCGTCGAGGCTGGGAATGGTCGCGACGACGATCTGGTCGGACCCCTTGGTCTCGAAATCGGCAAGCTTCTGCGTCAGCGCCACCTCGGTCGCGGCATCGATGATGCCGGCATTGTCGACGACCCGTCCGGTCAGCGCCGGCAATTCGGCGGCGAAGGCCGCGAAGCCGAACAGCAGCACCGCTATGGCCAACAGCGCGGTGCCGGTCATTTTGATGAAACGGCCGGATTCCACCGGGCTGACGGCGTGTCTTGTCATCTCGTCACCAGCTTCCCGAGGAGCCGCCGCCGCCGGACGAACCGCCGCCGCCGGAAAACCCGCCACCGCTTGAACCCGACGACCATCCCCCGCCGGAACCTCCCGACCAGCCGCCGGACGACCGCCGGCTCGGCTCGAAGGTCATGCCCAGCCAGCGATAGCGGCCGGGACCGATCTTCTGGCCGAAGATCGGCGGCAGGATGGAGGCTGCGAGGCCGCCGAAAAAGATGATTGCCCAGATGGCTATGAAGATGGTGAAGAACAGATCGTCGCTGTTGAACGGCGGCTGCTGGTTGCGTTCGCCGCGCGCTTCCAGCTCTTCGGGATTGCCTTCCAGCACCATGATCATGTCGTCGAGGGCCTTGCTGATGCCGCCGGAGAAATCGCCGGCACGGAAGGCCGGCACCATGTCATTTTCGATGATCAACTTGGTGTGCAGGTCAGTCAGCGTGCCTTCAAGCCCATAGCCGACCTCGATGCGCATCTTGCGGTCGTTCGGCGCCACCAGCAAAAGCACGCCGTTGTTCTCCTTCGCCTGGCCGAGTTTCCAGGCGCGAAACAACCGGTTGGCGTAAGGCTCGATCTCCTCGCCGTCGAGGCTGGGAATGGTCGCAACGACGATCTGGTCCGAACCCTTGGTCTCGAAATCGGCAAGCTTCTGCGTCAGCGCCGCCTTGGTCGCGGCATCGATGATGCCGGCATTGTCGACGACCCGTCCGGTCAGCGCCGGCAATTCGGCCGCGAGAACGGTGAGAGGGAGGAGGAGAAAGCTTAGAACGAAGCCAAAAAAAATCCGGCCGGCATTTCTTCCCACCCCCCTCTGTGGGGAGATGGCCGGCAGGACAGAGGGGGGTGGGACGGAGTACAAGGCCAACGGGAACAGACCCGCTAAGCGCCGTTCACCCGCCCTGCTGCGTGCCGAAATCGACCTTCGGCGGCTGCATCTTGTCCTCCTCGATGGTGAAATTCGCAAACGGCTGGTTGCCGCGGAACCACAAGGTCGCCCAGATCACCGACGGGAAGGTCCTCAGCGTCAGATTGTACTCTCTCACCGCCTGGATATAGTCGCGGCGGGCGACCGTGATGCGGTTCTCGGTGCCTTCGAGTTGTGCTTGCAGCGCCAGAAAGTTCTGGTTGGCCTTGAGATCGGGATAGTTCTCCACCACCGCCAGCAGGCGCGACAGCGCGCTGGTCAGGCCGGCCTGGCTGTCCTGGAATTTCTTGAAGGCTTCCGGATTGTTCAGCGTTTCCGGCGTCACGGTCACCTGCGTCGCCTTGGCGCGCGCTTCGACCACGGCATCGAGCGTGTCCTTCTCGTGCGCGGCATAGCCCTTGACCGTGTTGACCAGATTGGGGATGAGATCGGCGCGGCGCTGGTATTGATTCAACACCTCGCTCCATGCGGCCTTGGCGTTTTCCTCAGCCGTCGGGATGGTGTTGTAGCCGCAGCCGGCAAGCAGCGGCAGCATGACGGCCATCACCAGGAACGCAGCTAAATTACGGAAGATTGGCGGTAAAGCAAGGCGCTGGACAAGCATGATAAGGTCCCCTCGATAGCATTGGCACGCGAAGCATTAGCACAATCCTTGCGCAAGAAAATGACTTCGGCCGAGAAGCGTTACTGGTTTCTACCATTCGCCGTCAGGCCCTGTGACAGACGAGGCGAACGGGTTAAGCTCGGGATGAAACGGGATATCACCATGGCGAAACGCCACGACAGCGACGCGGAATCGCGCCGCATCATCGAACGGGTGGCGCGCGAGACCGACCCGGGCGGCACCTCGTTCCTCGCACGAACCGCCAGAGGCGCGCGCGACCACGTCACAGCGGCCGATGCCGACCGATCGGACCCGATCGAATATTGGGGCACCCGTATTGGTCGGGCGGCAGGCTTGCTTATTGCCATCGGCCTGTTGATCTGGCTCGTGCTTTTCATCACCAGGGGCGGTTAGGACAAAGATCAATGAGCGCCGAAAAAGCCGACGCGCCGCGCGCGGTCATCGTCGTCTCCAGCCATGTCGCACGTGGCTCGGTCGGCAACCGTGCCGCCGTGTTTGCGCTGGAGACGCTGGGGTTTCCGGTTTGGGCGGTGCCGACCGTCATTCTGCCCTGGCATCCGGGGCACGGCCGGGCCACCCGCATCGTGCCGCCGCTGGACCAGTTCAAGGCGCTGATGACCGACCTCGAGCGCGCGCCGTGGCTGGGCGAGGTCGGCGCCGTGCTGTCCGGCTATCTCGGCGAGGCTGGCCAGGCCGAAGCCGTCGCTTCGCTGGTCGGCGCCGTCAAGGCGAAGACGCCGGACGCCCTCTATATCTGCGACCCGGTGATGGGCGATTCGGGCGGCCTCTACGTACCTGAGCCGACCGCAATCGCCATGCGCGACCGGCTGATGCCGATCGCCGATATCGCCACGCCCAACCGCTACGAGCTGGAATGGATGGCCGGAGCGCCGCTGCCCGACCTGAAATCGGCAATGGCTGCTGCCCTGCAAGCCGGCCCACCGGCCATGCTGGTCACTTCGGCACCGGCGATGATGGCCGGCGGCATCGGCAATTTGCTGCTCAACGGCAGAGAGGCGCTGCTTGCCGAACACCGGCTAATCGACAAGCCTCCGAATGGGCTCGGCGACCTGACGGCGGCCGTCTACCTGGCGCGCATCCTGTCCGGCCAAACGGCCGCCAAGGCGCTGCAATCGACCACGGCAGCGGTCTACGAGATCCTGGCGCGCACCGCCAAGCGCGGCGGCGACGAATTGCAGCTCGAGACCGATGCCCAGAGCCTGTCGCACCCGATGGCGATGGTGCAGCTTCGCCATCTCCTGCATCCGGGACGGGATCGCCGGGCGTGACGCAGGCCGAAGACGCCGTGCCCCAGGATGATGCGCCCAAGGGTGCTGCGCCCGACCATGTTGTGCCTGGGGATGTTGTGCCCGAGGATGTTGCGCCTAGGGATGTTGTGCTTGTCGGCGTCGACGGTTGCAAGACCGGCTGGATAGCCGTCCGCCGCGATTCCGGTGCCGCACCGTCGACAGCCGTTTTCCCAAGCTTCGCGGCGTTGCTCGACCAGCTACCCGTCAATGCAATCGTAGCGGTCGATATGCCGATCGGCCTGCCCGATTTCTCGCAAAGAGGCGGTCGCGGTCCGGAGGCGCTGGTGCGGCCATTTCTTGGCGCCCGGCAATCCAGTGTCTTTGCCATCCCCTCCCGCGCCGCGCTCTATGCGGAGATCGAAGCCTTCACCACGGTCGAAGCCTGGTACGCGGCACATCGCAGGGCAAGTGACGTGGCCAAGACGACCTCAGATCCGCCGCGCGGTGTCTCGATCCAGGCCTTCGGCATCTTTGCCAAGATCCGTGAGATCGATTCGCTGCTGATCGCGCGGCCCGAACTGCGCAGCCGCGTCTTCGAATCGCATCCGGAAGTTGCCTTCTGCAGACTGAACGGCGACCGGGCGATGCGTCTGCCGAAGAAGATCAAGGGCAACATCAATCCGGCCGGCATGGCCGAACGCAAGGCGCTGCTTGCCCGGCATGGTTATGGCCAGCATTTTCTCGACCAGAGGCCGCCGCGCGGCGCGGCCACCGACGATTTCCTCGATGCCGCGGCGATGATGCTGATTGCCGGCCGCATCGCCAGAGGCGAGGCAATGCCGTTTCCGGATCCGCCGCTCGCCGATCGTTTCGGCATTCCCGTCGCCATCTGGTCTTGAGGACCAGGGCTAACGTTTTAGGTGGCATGCGTCAGGAGCGTGATCTGAGCGCCTCGTTGAGCGCCCACATATCCTTCTCCTCGGGCGCGGTCTCCAATCCGAGCACGGGAATTTGCTTGCGCAAATGGTCGTGGTGGGTGCGCACGCCATATTCGAGATCGGAGAGGTAAAAACCTCCGAAGGCTTCTGACAGCATGGATTCGTTGGACCATATCGAAAGCTGTACATCTTCGGCCAGCGTGTCGCGGTCGATGCGGTAGGATAGGTAGCGGGCAGCCGCCTGCTCCCTGCTCTCGTCGCGATAGCGGTAGATGGCGCCGCGCAGCAGCGTCTCACCCGTCGACAGCGGGAACTCCTGATAGAACTGCACCGACTCCGGCATGATCGACAGCGCGTTGTTCGGGAAGATGCCGTAATAGATCCAGGCCTTGCGCAGGTGCTCCGGCAGTTGCTTCGCCTCGGGTGCGAGCTTGATGTATTGCGCGACGCTCCAGCGCCGTCCGGCATGCGGGTTGTAAGTGGCGAACGAGCGCGACACGCCGTTGACGAACGGCTCGTCGAAGTAGGTCGCGCCATAAAGATCCTGCAGCGCCGGATGCGCCATGGCGACGTGGTAGCCTTCATTGTCGACGTCGCGCACCGACTTCCAGTTGACCGGCGTCTTTTGGGTCCAGATGCCCCAGGACGGCACCATCTCGGCGACGCCGTAATGGGCAATCTCGGCTTCGATCGGCTTCAACAGCTCGGCCACGGATGGCTGCGGGCCACCCTTGCGGAAGCGGATGAAGATGAAGCCCATCCAGATTTCGAGCTCGAGCGGCATCAGGCCGAATTCGGTCTTGTCGAGGTCGGGGAAGGACCGCGGGCGGGCAGCGCCGCGCAACGTGCCGTCGAGATTGTAGACCCAGCCATGAAAGGGGCAGACCAGCGCATTCTTGCAAGTGCCTTGGCTATCGGCAACGACGCGACTGCCGCGGTGGCGGCACATATTGTTGAAGGCGCGCACCACGCCATCCTTGCCGCGCACGATCAGCGCCCGCTCGCCGACCACATCCATCGTCAGATAGTCGCCGGCGTTCGGCAGGTCGCAGACATGGCCGGCGATCTGCCAGTGATTGCGGAAGACGTGCTCTTTCTCGAGTTCGAGCAAGGCGTCGGAATGATAGCTCCAGCCCGGCAGGCCCCGCCGATCCCAATCGTTGGGGATTGCCACGTCACGCAGATGCGGGTTCATAAAAGGCTCTTATTTATTGAATGGCCGTTCAATACAAGCATATTTTCTGTTGAAATGCAATAGCTTGCGAGAATAGGGCGAATTCCCGACGCGAAACCGATCGGCAATTGAGAGCCGAGCTCGAACGATCGAAGCCGGGAAAATCCCGGGAATTCCGGGCGTTAATCCCCTTACGCTTGTTGAGCGCCCAGCCCTCCGTGGACCGGAAAAGTCGACGTGGATCCGGTGCCGTGGATAGCGGAAAACGAGCGCTGAATGTCACCGGTGCGGCCAGCTACGCATCGTCGGTTTGCCCCCGGAATGGCCGCGGGCCTGGTTTCATGCCGGTTACACAATCGTTAATCCATCATCGTTGGCCCGTTACAAGGTGCGGTTAAGTTCGTTTCAACAGGGAAAGAAGAACACCGAAGGAAACGACGATGCCTACGAAAACCCAGATCACCGACAACGACCATCGCCTGCAGGGTCCGCAGCGCAACGACCGGCGCCCGAAGCTGGCGCTGCGCCAGCGCGCCAGCGATCACCCGATGGCGATGTTCCTGCTGCTTGCCGCTGCCGCGTTTGCCGGCATGGCGTTCACGCCGACCGTCGGTCCGGCCTTCGCCTCGCTGAACCCGCCGGTCAACCTCATCGACGGCGCGACGACCACGACCAAGACGGCGCGCCTGCCGATCCCGGACATCGATTTTGCCTGCAAGGGTCAGGCCTGGGGCGCCGAGAGCCTGGACTGCCTGCGCGCCATCGCTGCCCAGTCGGGCAAGGCACGGCCCGTCCGCATGATCGCCAACGCCGCCCCGCTGGCCGATACGCCGAACGTTTTTTGATCTTTTCGCGAGCGCCCTCCAGCACTCCAGTCAGGCTCCCGCCGCAATGTCGGCTGGGAGCCTTTTTTCTTTCCTTTTTGTCTCTCTGGGAGTCTAGCCGCCCAAAGCGACCTGCTCGGCAATGGCCGAGAGCACGCCGCGCACATCCAGCGTGCTGAACGGCTTTTCGAGGATTGGCGGCCGCTGCGGCGCCGGCAGCGCCTCGATTTCGCCTTTTGCGCCGATCAGATCGCCGGTGACAAGCACGAAACGCCGCGCCAGATCCGGCATTTCGGCAAGCAGCTCGCGATAGGCGGCTATGCCGCTGGTGCCGGGCATGCGCAAATCGGAAAACACGATGTCCGGCGGCATGTGGCCGCTCAGGGTCGCGGCGGCCGAGACCCAGGCCGGCACGATCCGCGACTTGATGCCCATCAACTCCAGAATGTCGGACAGCGACGCCGCGACATCCGGCTCATCGTCTATGATCAGCGCGTGACGCAAGCCGCTCGACCGCGACGGACTGTCGCCGGCGGCGACCGCGCCGGCAGCGATCGCCGGCAACTGCACGACAAAACGCACGCCTCTCGGCGAAACCTCCTCGAACCAGATATTGCCATTGTGCCGCTCGATGATCGATTTGGAAATCGACAGGCCGATACCGGTACCGACGCCGACTGGCTTGGTGGTGAAATAGGATTCGAATATGCGTGAGCGTATCGCTTCCGGCACGCCTGGCCCGTTGTCCTCGACCGAGAATCCGGGATTGCCGCGGTCGCTGCGAAACGTCCGGACCTTGATCCGCCGGTCGCCGGCAATGCCGGCCAAGGCATGCTGGCTGTTGATGAGGAAGTTGGCGGCTACCTGCGTCACGTGGTCGGCATCGGCCATGGCCAGCAGCGGGCCGCCGGCGAAATCGGTGTCGATGATGATGCCGCTTGATCGCGCGCCATAGGCGGTCACTTCGAGTGCCGCGCGGATCACCTGGTTGAGGTCGGTCTCGGCCTGCGCCGTCGGGTGCAGGCGGACCATCGACAGGAAGCTTTTGACGATACGGCCGCAGCGCTCGGCAGCGGCGCGCACCTTTTCGGCGCGTACTTTGGTCTGCGGATCGGCGGCGAATTCATGCAGCAGCGTCGACTGGGCGACGACCACGGCCAGCGGGTTGTTGAGCTCGTGCGAAACCCCCGCAAGCAGCGAGCCCATCGCCGCCATCTTCTCGTTCTGGTGCAGTTTTTCGCGCTGACGGTTGATTTCCTCCTCAGCGCGCAATCTGTCGCGCAGGTCGCGGATGGAGCCGAAGATCAGATGGCGATCGGCGACCCGCATCTCGGTCGCCGTCAGCTCGATCGGAAAAACCTCGCCGGCGGCATTCTGGGTGACCGTTTCGAGCCGCTGGCCGACCATCGGCGCGCCGCGGCCCGACATGTATTCGGCGCCCGACGCATAGCCTTTGCGGTAATATTCCGGCACGACCGTGTCGAGCAGGTCCTTGCCGAGGATATCGCTGCGTCGATAGCCGAACATCTTCTCGGCCGCCGGATTGAATTCGATGATCGAGCCGGTCTCGTCGATGACGATGATGGCGTCGAGCGAGGCCTGCAGCATGGTGCGGCGAATGACGTCACTGGCATGCGCGTCGGAGGGCGACCGTTCGATGGCGTCGCCAATGGCGAGTGCCACCATGTGCAGCGCCGCCTCTTCCTGGTCGGTCCATTCGCGTTCGTTGACGCAGTCGTTGACCGCCAGCGTGCCCCACAAATTGCCGTGCGAAAAGACCGACACCGACAGGAACGACTTGATGTTCTGCTTTTCGAAATCGGTCCGCAGAAAGCCTTCGAGATCGCGTGTGTGCCCGGCGAATATCTTGCCTTGGCGCTCGTCCTCCGCCAGCTGTTCCAGCAATGGGTCCGAATCGACGACCGACTGCATGATGACGGTCGGTGACGCCAGCTCGCCGCCAAACCGGGGGGCGATCCAATAAGCGGCGACCGACTGGGCGAAGCCCTGGCCGGGCAGTTCGCGCAGGCGAAACAGGATGCCGCGGTGACAATCCATGGCTTCGCAAAGCGTTTGGAGGATACCCTCCATCTCGCGCTGCCAGTCGCCGGCTTCGCGCAGCCGGCGAACCACATGCACGGCCGCCATCGCCGCGCCCTGCCTGGCGCCCTGCGAGTCCGCGCGTGCTGTTTCAGCCGTCATGGTCATTTCCTGGCCGTGGCTTGCTCAAGCCGCCAGGCCTCAGTTATTTTCGCCGGCTGGCAGCGAGAAGATATAGCCTTCGCCGCGCACCGTGCGCAGGAATTTCGGATTGGCCGGATCCGCCTCGATCTTCTTTCTCAGCCGCATGATGCGGATGTCGACGGCGCGGGACGATTCCGCGTCCTCGACGAAACCGATCGCCTCGGAGATCGCCGCCCGCGTCAACAGCCGGTTGGCGCGGGTAAGGAACACCTCCAGCACGTCGAACTCGCTCTTGGCCATGTCGATGACCGCACCGTTGGCGCCGGTGACGAGCCTGCCGTCGAGGTCGGCGTGAAAGGCGCCGAAGCTCACGGACCGGCGGCCACCGGATGTTTCAGCCTTGGCTTTTTGTGGTTCGGTCGGCTCCGGAACGCGGCGCAGCACGCTGCGCACCCTGGCCAGCACTTCGCGCAACTCGTAAGGCTTGACGATGTAGTCGTCAGCGCCGAGCTCCAGTCCGACGATGCGGTCGAGCGCGGTACCGGCGGCCGTCGCATAGATGATGCCGATCGGCATTTTCGACCGCATCCAGCGGCCGAGCGACAGGCCGTCCTCGCCCGGCATGGCGATGTCGAGAATGGCCAGATGGAAGGACTGGGCTTCCAACAGGTCGCGCGCCGCCACCGCACTTTCGGCCGTGGCCACATCATAGCCGCTGGCGCCGAGATACTCGGCGACCGCGTCCCTCAGGTCGGGCTCGTCCTCGACAATGACAATTCGTGCCCGCACGATGCGTTCGCTCCCGCTTTCAGCGGAAAGTAGATTGGGTATAAACATGATGTCCAGCACTCTTCTTGGGTTGCCGTATGCGGGGTAGAAAAACATGGCTGCACGATCCGTCATCGCGCTTGTTTCCGTCGCTGAAGTAATTGCGACCGATCTCGCCGATCATCTCAAGCGACGCGGTCATGACGTCCGCGCCGCGCGACAGCCGTGGGAAGCCGAATCGCTGCTTTCTGAAAAGGGTATCGATGTCGTGGTTGTCGGCGACAGCGTCAGCCAGGCGGAGGGGCGCGACCTGCTCAGGCGACATGGCGGCGAAGGTGGACCGGATTTCATCCTGATCTGCCGCCCGGCCGATCTGGTCGACAAGGTGCTGGCGCTCGAGCTCGGCGCCGCCGACGTCGTCGAAAGCCCGCTCAATGTCAGGGAGCTTGCCGCCCGCGTTGGCGGCCTGCTGGCTCGGCGCGGCAGGAACGCCGGGGAATTGATCGTGCTGGAGAACGCGACCGTCGATCTCCGGTCGGCCATCGTCATGCACCGCTCGGGCACGGAAGAACAGCTGTCCGCCGGGCAGGTGGCGCTGCTCAGGCTGTTCCTGGCCAGCCCGCGCAAGGTGCTGACGCGTGACGACATCATCGCCGCCGCGCCCGCCGAAAATGCCGAAGCCTTCGACCGGTCGATCGATTCGCGCATCGTGCGGCTGCGCCGCAAGCTCGACACCGAAACCATCACCACCATACGGGGTGCGGGTTACCGGTTCGATCCGCCAACGCAATTCGCCGATTGAATGCAGGACAGCCACCCCTTTTTTGAGTATCGGATTTTCCTAAAACCGGTTCCCGCTTTTGGGTCCGATGCTCTTTCCTCAGCGCGCCACGAGAAGCGACGGGCCTGACGGCATGTCACTGTTCGTGCTGACCTCGCCGGCATGCGCACGTTCCTTCAGCAGCACGGTTGCGAGGCCGGCAATGCCGAGCAGGCCCTGCACGTAGAGCAGGGCAGAAAGCACGGAAGCGGCGAATTTCGTTTTCATCCTGTTCTTTCCTCAAAATTGGGATTTACGGGCGCTTCAGGGGAACCCCCGAAGCGCCCGCGCCGCCAGCGGAGCCCCCCGTTGCGGCGCGGGCCTTCGGTCCTCTCGGCTGCAAGTTGCCGGAGGCGCCGCGCATCCTCAACGGCTCTAAGCCGCCCCCGCCAGAGGGGCTTGAGCCGGTCGACGCGCAGGCTGGAAACTGTCCAGACAATCCAGACCGTAGCGAAAACAGTGTTGGCTTCCGATCGTTCGTTGCCCGCTGTTTTCGTTACGTCAACTTTGCCCGTTCGCTGTATCCGGATCATGCCGCCGAGGCCGCGCTTTGTTGCAGCTCGGTTTCGGAGTCAGGTGGAATTCCTCTCAAACGAAAGACAATCGCGTATTCGTGCCGCGGTTTGGCTGATCCGCTTAGGCAAACACGCCGCCGCTGTCATGACGACGTCCAACAGCTGTAAGCCGCTTTGCACGGCGTTTTCTGTTAACCCGGGGGAAACAGAATCGAAACACAAACGAGCATCTAGCGAAATCGGCTCGAAACATGACGCCCCGATAAGCCGGTCATCGAATTGAGCCGGCCCCGACCGGCAGAATAGGGGAGACATCATGTACACCGCCATTTCCGCCAAGCTCATCAACATCGCCGCCGCCGTCATCACCGGTGCTGCCTTGCTTGTCAGTGCCGGCAACAGCGCAGCCCACGCCGCCGCCAACAAGATCGTCGCGCGTGTGTCGCTATCGCAGCAGACCATGGAAATCCTGGTCGACGGCCGGCCGACATTCGCCTGGAAAGTCTCGACCGGCGACAGGACGCACGTCACGCCGACCGGTTCGTTCAAGCCGACCCGCATGCATGAAATGTGGTATTCGAAGAAATACGACAACGCCCCGATGCCGCATTCGGTGTTCTTCAGCGGCGGCTACGCCGTACATGCGACAAGCGCCATCAAGCGCCTCGGCCAGCCGGCCTCGCATGGCTGCGTGCGTCTGCATCCGGACAACGCCGCCGATTTCTATCAGCTCGTCGAGGTCTTCGGCCCGGCCAACACCAGCATCGTCATCGTCAAATGAGCGATGCTTTTCGTAGCTCCCAAGAAAGGCCGGAAATCCGGCCTTCTTTATTGTGCAATGTTAGTACAATCTAATCCGGCATCACCGGCATCAGCTTGGGGTCCGGCTTTTCGGCGTGATGCGGCAGGTCCTTGCTGGCGATAAACGTGTAGAACATCGGCACCACGAAGAGCGTGAACATGGTTCCGACCAGGATGCCGGTGAAGATCACCAGGCCCATCGAATAGCGTGCCGCGGCACCAGCGCCGCTGGAGATGATCAGCGGCACCACTCCGAGCGCCATCGCCGCCGTCGTCATCAGGATCGGCCGCAGCCGCACCTTGGCCGACGCGATGATCGCATCGCGCCGCCGCATGCCGTGCATTTCACGCTGCTGGTTGGCGAACTCGACCAGAAGGATGCCGTGCTTGGTGATCAGGCCGATCAGCGTAATCAAGCCGACCTGGGTGTAGATGTTGAGGGTGCCGAGCCCGACATTAAGCGGCACGATCGCGCCGAAGATCGAGAGTGGCACCGCCATCATGATGATCAACGGATCGCGGAAACTTTCGAACTGCGCCGCCAGCACCAGATAGATGACGAGAACGGCTGCCGCGAAGGCGATGATGATCGTGTAGCCCTGTTGCTTCTCCTGCCGCGACTGGCCGGTATAGTCGATGAAGAAAGTGTCGGGCAGGCTCTCCTTGGCGATATCCTCGATCGCTTTCAAACCGTCGCCGGTGGTGACGCCAGGCAGCGGCAGGGCGGAAATCGTTGCGGAATTCAACTGGTTGAACTGCTCGATCGCCGCCGGCGACGCGTTGGTCGAGATCTTCACCACCGCAGAGAGCGGCACCATCTCACCCGAGACGCTGCGCACGAAATACTCCCCCAGTTTTTCGGGATTGTCGCGAAAGCTCTGCGGCACCTGCGGGATGATGTCGTAGCTGTTGGATTCGCGGTCGAATTGCGCCACCTCGGCGCCACCGACCAAGAGGGTCAGCGTCCGGCCGATATCGGCGATCGGCAGGTTGAGTGCCGCGGCGCGGTCGCGGTCGATCGTCACCGTCACTTGCGGCGCATCGTAGGACATCGAATTCTGCACCGCGAGGAAGCGACCGGAGGCCTGCGCCTTGTTCTTGATGTTCTCGGCCGCCTCGTACACTTGGGAGGCCTCGCCGGTCGAGCGCACCACCATCGTGATTGGCAGGCCGCCGCCGGAGCCGGGCAGTGTCGGCGGTGCGAAGACGAAAGCCTCGACGCCCGCCACCTTGGCAAGGCGGGCAGTGATGTCTTCCTGAAGTTCCTTCGAGCTGCGCGCGCGCTCGGCCCAGTCCTTGAACGCAAAGCCGACGAAAGCGCTGTTCGTCGGGCCTTGGAACGCGACGGCGGAGAACCGCGCCCTGGTTTCGGGGATATCATTCACTAGCCCGAGAATCTGGTTCACATAGGTCTCGGTGTAGTCCGACGTCGCATAGCGCGGTGCGTTCACAATAGACAGCAAGAAGCCCTGGTCTTCTTCCGGCGCCAGTTCGCTCGCGGTCTTGGTGAACATGAAGCCGGTCGTGGCGACCAGTGCGATGACGATCATCAGCGTCACCGGGCGATATTTCAGCGAGCCGCTGACCAGCCGCTCATAGACGTTTTCGACGCGCCCGAACGTGTTGTCGACAATGCGCTGGAAGCGGCTGTGCGAGCCGGCCCTCAGGATGCGTGCCGACATCATCGGCGTGACGGTTAGGGCAACGACACCCGAAAGGACCACCGAGCCGGCAAGCGTCACTGCGAATTCGCGAAACAGTGCGCCTGTCAGGCCGCCGGTGAAGGCCAGCGGCGCGAACACGGCGGCCAACGTTATCGTCATGGCGACGACGGCGGAGGAGATCTCCCGCATGCCGTTGAAAGCCGCCTGCATCGGCGACAAGCCGTCTTCCTCCATGTGGCGGTGGATGTTTTCCACCACCACGATGGCATCGTCAACAACCAGTCCGATCGCCAGCACCATGGCCAGCAACGACAAAAGGTTGATCGAATAACCCAAAGAAAACAGCAGGAAACAGACGCCGATCAGCGACAGCGGAATGGTCACGATCGGCATCAGCACCGAGCGGAACGAGCCGAGGAAGAGCAGGATGACGACGATGACGATGGCGACCGCCTCGCCGATGGTCTTGAACACCTCCTCGATCGACGCGCTGATCTGCTCGGTCGAGTCATAGACGATCTCGATCGTCATGCCGAGCGGCAGCGTCTCCTGGATCGTCGGCACAATCTTGTGGATCGCCGCCGCGGTGGTCAGTGGATTGGCGGCCGGCGTCGGAAAGATGGCGAGAAAGATGCCGGGCTTGCCGTTGAAGGTGACCCTGGTGTCGGTGTTCACCGCGGCGAGTTCGACGCGGGCCACGTCGCGCAGTCTCACCACATTGCCGTCTTTCGAGCGGAGCGGAAGGGCAGCGAAAGCCTCCGGCGTCTGCAGGGTCGAGCGAACCGTGATCGAGGAAGCCACATATTCGTTTTCGGTATCGCCGGGCGCGGAGAGGAAATTCGATTCGTTAATGGCGGTCAGCACTTCCGCCGCCGTCACACCGCGCGCCGCCAGTTTGATCGGGTCGATCCAGACACGCATCGAATATTCGGCGGCGCCGAAAATCTGCACGTCGGCAACACCTTCGACCGTCGACATACGCGGCCGCACGACGCGCTCGATATATTCGGTGAGCTGTTCCGGCGTCATGTTCGGGTTCTGCATCGAGATGTACATCATCGCGAACTGCTGGCCGGTGCCCTTGACGATCACCGGGTCTTTGGTTTCGTCCGGCAGATCGCCGCGAACGCTCTGAACCTTCGACAGGACTTCGTTCAGCGCAACGTCGGGGTCGGAGCCGAGTTTCATCTGCACTGTCACGGTGCTGGATGACGGCCGGCTCGCCGACGTGACATAATCGATGTTTTCGGTCGAAGCGACAGCACGCGCGATCGGCGCGGAAATGAACCCCTGGATCAGGTCGGCGCTGGCGCCGGGATAGGCCGTGGTGATCGTGATGGCCGTTTCTTCAACCTCTGGATACTGCCGGATCGAAAGGTTGAAGATGCCCTGAAAACCCAGAAGCAGGATCATGCAGGCAAGCACGGTCGAAAGGACCGGGCGGCGGATGAAGAGGTCGGAAAAGCTCATTGCTGGGCTGCCTGCTGGTTCCCCGGCTTGCTCGGATCGATTGTGTTGTCGACGGCAACGGACATGCCGTTGGAGAGCCGGTTCTGGCCGGCGGTAACGACTTCGTCGCCGGGCTGGATGCCTTCCAGGATCTCGACCAGGCCGGCGTTGTGGCGGCCTGGCTTGACGAACACCTGGGCGAGCACGAGCTGCGGCTTCTGTTCTTCCGCTGCCGGTTTGGCTTCCGCTGCCGGTTTGGCTGGGGTAGCGCCCGGCTTTTCTTCGGGTTTTGCCGCGGGTGCTTCGGCAGCGGGCGTGGCAGCATCCGCGGCTGGTTTTTCTTCCGGCTTTGCCTCGGGAGCCGCGCCGTTGACTTCTGCGGATTTGGCCGGGCGCACCACGAAGACGAAGTCACCGTACAGGCTGGAGGTCAGCGCAGTCTGCGGCAGCGCCAGCACGTTGTTCTCCTCCGGCAGTTCGACACGCACCTGGACGAACTGGCCGGGCGTCAGCTTGCCTTCAGGATTGGCGACCTCCGCCCTCACCGTCACCAGCCGGCTCGTCGGGTCGATCTTCGGATCGATACCGCGGATGATGCCGGCGAACGGCATGTCGCCGCCGCCAATGCCCAGCCGCACCGTCTGTCCGATCTTCAGCAGCGGAAGCTGCTGCTCCGGCACGGTGAAATCGACACGCATCGTGTCCATGTCCTGCAAGGTCACCACGGCGGTGCCGGGTGTGAGATACTGGCCAATGTCGATTTTCGGAATACCGACGGTGCCCTTGAAAGGGGCCGTCAACTGCTTTTGGTCGAGCACCGCTTGCAGCTTGTTTACCTGCGCGGAGGAGACCGATGCTGCCGCCTGCGCCGTGTCCAGCGTAGCGTCGGTGCCGACCCCGCGCTTCTGCAGCTCAAGAGCGCGCATCAGCGTCGTCTGGTCGGATGTGGCTTGCGCCTTCGACGCCACGAGGTCGGCCCGCTCGACGGCATCGTCGAGCTGCAGCAGCACGGCGTTGGCGGCGACCTTCTGATTGGCATGAAACTGGATGTCCTTGACGATACCCGCGGTTTCGACGGTCAGGTCGACGCCGCGCACGGCACTGACAGTACCGATCGCCTCGACGCCGGGCGTCCAGGACATCGGTTTGACGATGACCGTCGACACGGTCGCGGCCGGCGGCTTCATGGTGGCGAAAAACTGTTTGATCGCATTGTCGCGGAACAGGTTGAAGCCGACGATGCCGCCGCACACCAGCACGAGCAGAATGAAGGCGATGATGAAGCGCTTGATCACGAACAGTCCCCTCGGCCATGGCCCAGCATAACGGTCGGATGACCGGAACACATACCTGTGACTGGTCCCAATTTCAAATGACGGCAATCTTACTGTACCGTCTGGACGGTCTTGTCAATTCCGCTTAAGCTAATGAATGGGGAACGATTGATGAAGGCCCGCAGAACAAATTCGCGCGAGAAGATCCTCGCCGCCGCCGCCGACGTGGCGCGCGAGACGGGTCCCGGCAGCCTGTCGCTGGATGCGGTCGCCAGCCGTGCCGGCGTGTCGAAGGGTGGTCTTCTCTACAATTTCCCGACCAAGGCGAAATTGATGCAGGCGCTGGTGGAGGATTATCTCAGCGCGTTCCAACAGGCGCTTGAGGCCGCCCGCACCAACGGCGTCAGCGGTGAGAGCCCGCTTGCGGCCTATATCAGGCTTTCGGCCGAGCATGCCGAGGAGTCGAAACCGTCGGCGACCTGGATATTTTCGGCGATTGCCGAGGATCCCGATTTCCTGACGCCGATAAAATCGTTCAGGCGGCAAGTGTTCGAGCGGCTGAAGGAGGAGACGCCGAATCTCAAGGCGCTGCTGGTCTGCTATCTCGCTATCGAAGGGCTTCGCAGCATGAACCTGTTCGGTTCGGACATTCTCTCCGCCGACGAGCGCCGGTTGCTGATATCGACCCTGCTGGAGATCGCGGAATAGATCAGGAACCACCGTCCAGCACTATCTGCTCCAATCTCAAAGTGCTCTGCCGTCACACAGGCTTCATTGTGCCGACATAGCGTCCTCCCATTCTTTGCTGCAACGCAAGAGGAGTGGGGTATGGTCGATATTGTTTCCAGCGAAGCAGGAATTCCAAGGCCGGAGCATCCGCTCGACCGGCCAAACAGCACCGGCAAATGGTTTCTGCCGGCCTTTGCCGTCATCATCCTGGGCGGCCTTGCCTATGTCGGCTACGCGCTCAGCCAGGACCTGACCAGCACCGTCGCGGTGCCGTGGATTCTGCTTGGCCTGGCGCTGCTGATCGCGCTCGGCTTCGAATTCGTCAACGGTTTTCACGACACCGCCAATGCGGTGGCAACGGTGATCTACACCCATTCCATGCCGGCCGAGCTTGCAGTGATGTGGTCCGGCTTTTTCAACTTCCTCGGCGTGCTCACCGCCAGCGGGGCGGTCGCCTTCGGCATCATTTCGCTGTTACCGGTCGAACTGATCCTTCAGGTCGGATCGAGCTCCGGGCTGGCCATGGTCTTTGCGCTGCTGGTCGCAGCGATCATGTGGAACCTCGGAACCTGGTATCTCGGCCTGCCTGCCTCGAGCTCGCACACGCTGATCGGTTCGATCATCGGCGTCGGCCTCGCCAACCAGTTCACGGCGCCGGCCGGTTCCATCACCAGCGGCATCGACTGGTCGCAGGCAAGCAATGTCGGCCTGTCGCTTCTGATCTCGCCGCTGGTCGGGTTTTGCCTGGCTGGGCTGCTGCTTCTGGTGATGAAGCTGCTGGTCAGGAACCGCGAGCTTTACGAGGCGCCGAAGTCGAGCGCCCCGCCGCCGCTGTGGATCCGGGCGCTGCTTATCTTCACCTGCACCGGCGTCAGCTTTGCCCACGGCTCCAATGACGGGCAAAAGGGCATGGGCCTCATCATGCTCATCCTGATCGGCGTGGTGCCGACCGCCTTCGCGCTGAACCGCACGCCGGATATCAATTATCTCGAAGCCTACAAATCGGCGGCGACGCAGGTCGAAACGGTACTCGGCAAATACGTCAAGCCCGGCGTCGCCGTGACCGACGCGGCGACCGTGGTCGGTGACGCCGTTCGCACCAAGACCTGGAAGGACGAGACCACGCCTGCGCTGCAGAGCTTCATCCACGACACTAGCGCAATGTTGTCGCCCTATCCGTCCGTGGAAAAGCTGCCGACAACGCTGGTCAGCAACGCCCGCAACAACATCTATCTTATCGGTGAAGCGCTGAAACTGATCGACAAGAAGAAGCTGCTGCCGATGGAGGTCGACGACCTGAAGGCGGTGACGACCTATCACAAGGCGGTCGACAACGCGACGAAGTTCATCCCGCTCTGGGTCAAGGTCGCCATCGCGCTGGCGCTCGGCCTCGGCACCATGGTCGGCTGGAAGCGCATCGTCGTCACCGTCGGCGAGAAGATCGGCAAAAGCCATCTGACCTACGGCCAGGGTGCGTCCGCAGAGCTTGTTGCAATGGCGACCATCGCATCGGCCGACTATCTCGGCCTGCCGGTCTCGACCACCCATGTGCTGTCGTCGGGCGTTGCCGGCACCATGGCGGCGAACGGCTCGGGCCTGCAATGGTCGACAGTGCGCAACATGCTGATGGCCTGGATACTGACCCTTCCGGTCTCCATCTGTCTTGCCTTCGTGCTGTTCGTCATCTTCCGCCAGATATTCTGAGCGGGGATAGGACTTGGCCAGAATGTCGCGGCGCCGGCTCCGGCGCCGCCCGGATCCTGAACGTGCATTGTCTCGGCGGCGGCCATGAATGACGCATCGCATCTGACATTGCTTGCCGCGGACGACCAGCATCATGCCCCCGGGCTGGTCTGGGCCTATCATGCCGCTCCCGGCAAAGCTCCCGAATCGCTGGCGCCCCGGGACATAGAGGCCGCGCTGGCCTCACTGGACGGCTGGGTCTGGCTGCATGTCGACCTTGTCGACCGGCGCGCCCATTCCTGGGTCAGCCATGCCTGCGCGCTGCCGGCGTCGGCTCACGCAATCCTCGAAGGACATGAGGACAGCCTGGTGCTGGCGCATGAGAATGGCGTCGTCCACGGCATTTCCGCCGACCTGCATGGCGAGATCGCCCATCAGTCGACGACCATCGGCAGATTGCATTTTGCGGTCTCGGAGCGGCTGCTGGTCACCGGCCGGCGCCATCCGCTGGCGGCGGTGGAGGAAGTGCACACCGCCCTTGCCGCAGGGCTGCGGCCCACCACAGCATTCGAGCTGTTCGAAACGCTGGTCATGGCTTTTTGCAAGACCACCAGCCTGCGGCTCGCCGGGGCGACGAAGCGGCTCGATGCGGTCGAGGACCATCTCGTGACCGAGCGGCTTGCCGACGAAAGACGACAGCTGAAGGATGTGCGCCGCCTTGCCGTATCCTTGCATCGGCCGATCTCGGCCCTGGCAGCACTTTTCCAGGATGAAGACCGTTCCGCCTGGAACCTTTCCGCCGGCGCACATGAAGTTCTGCGCCGGCTTGCTGCCCGCCTGGAACGGCTCGACCGCGAGGTCGTCATGATCAACGACCGGGCAAGGCTGCTGCAGGAGGAGCTTGCGGCCGAGCTTGCCGACGAATCGAACCGCAGCCTCAAGGCGCTGGCAGTGATGAGCGCGCTGCTTTTGCCGGGCACCCTGATCGTCGGCATATTCGGCATGAACACCGGCGGGCTGCCATTCACCGACAGCCCCAGCGGCTTCATCCTGGCGATGCTGCTCGCGGTCGGCGCGACCGGCCTGTTCTACTGGCTTTTGCTGCGCGCCGGCGCCAAACTGCGGTTCTGAGGCCGGTCAAGCGCGCGGCGCGCTTTAAGTCGGATCTTCGCGGTGCAGGTCGTGGATGGCGACGCCCTCGACATTGGTCGGCAGTGTCAGCCATTGGCGATGGCGCAGCGTCCGCTGCGTGTCTTCCAGCCCCATCTCCCAATGCTCGCGCATCGAGGTGCCCGAGAATTCGTAATCCTTGGCGTGCCCCTCATAGCCTTTATGCTGGTAGATCAGGTGGACGATGTTGACCACGCCGGCATCCGAATAGTCCGCGATCAATTCCTGCTCCCCTTCTTTCAGTAACTCGACGGGGACGCGCTTCAGCGCATCGAGCAGCTTCATCTTCAGCGCATGGATGCGCTGGAAGTTGTCGGTATTCTGGCGTGTGCGGCTTGAATACATGATGTCCTTGTGCCGTGACAAAACATCGGCCATGCCGCGCGGCAAGGCGCCGCGGGCGCTGAACAAATCGACCTGAAACACCAGCGAACTGCGGTCCTCTTCCTGGTCGAGTAAATATTGGAGCGGCGTGTTGGAGACGATGCCGCCGTCCCAATAATGCTCACCTTCGATGCGGATCGACGGGAAGGCCGGCGGCAGCGCGCCGCTTGCCATGATGTGCTCCGGCCCGATGCGCACCTTCTCGGTGTCGAAATAGACGAAATTGCCGGTCCTGACATTGACCGCGCCGACGCTGAGCCGCTTCTTGCCGTCATTGAGCACGTCGAAATCGATCAGGCTCTCCAGCGTCTCTTTAAGCTCGGCGGTGTCGTAGAAGCTGGTAGCGCCCTCGGCGCCTGGCTGCTCGAACCACGGATTGGGATGGCGCGGCTTAAAAAAGCCGGGCTGGCCCATCGTCATCGTCATCCACGAGCTGGTGCGGTTGCGGATGTCCCGGTAGACGTCGCCCTCGGGCATATAGGCCCAGATCTTGCGGCCGGAAATGGTCTGCCAGAACTGCTCGAGCCGCTGCAGCCGGCGGCTCGGCTCGTTGCCGGCTATGATCGCTGCATTAATCGCGCCGATCGAGACGCCGGAGAACCAGGTCGGTTCGCAGCCGGCATCGGCCAACGCCTGGTACACCCCGGCCTGGTAGGCGCCCAGCGCACCGCCGCCCTGGAACACCAGCGCGACGCGGTCGTACAGCGCCGAGATTTCCTCGATGGTGGCGACGGCCCTCTTGGTGTTGCGTTCAAGCACGGCTGAATGCCTCCAGATTTGGACTGACTGACCGCTCGCGTCCGGCGAGATAGTCGTAAACCACCTCGCCAAGGCCGAGCGTCAGGTCGGCGATGAAGTGAACCGCCGAGACGATCTCGAGCACTGGCAACCGCGCCACGTCGGCCATGACATGGGGCCTGAGATCGAGCGCCGCCGGCGCTGTCCAGGCCTCCTTCAACGTCACGTCGGTGAGGTGATAGCGCACCAACTCGCAAATGCGCGGCGTGCCGTCGACATGCGGGATGATCTTGATCAGGAAATTGGGCGCCGCGAGCGAGGCGAGAATCTGGCCGTGATCGGCCGGCCTGTGCTTGTAGCCCATCGTGCCGGTGGCGCACAGAACGCTGCCGTAATGCAAGGTGCCGACAACCACCTCGCCCTCATGCACGATCTTCGGGCTGGCAAGCTTCTTGGGAAAGCCCCAGAGCTCGCGTCCGCCGGCAATCGGTGCATCGTCGTCGAGAAACATCGAGTGGACATAGGTGCCATGCTGGCCCTGGAAGCGGACCGGGATGACCTGCCCGGTCTCGGTATAATCGCCGAAGCCGGTAGAATCCGGCATGCGGATGAACTCGTATTTGACCAGCGGCTCGTCGATTTCCAGCGGCGCCGGCACGACGGCCTCGAGGGCTTCGCGCGTCGTACGATAGGTGATATAGGTGATGATGACGTATTCGCGGTCGAAGAAACGGTAGGGCCCGGGCGGGAAGGACGGGTTGGTGAGCGGCATCGCATAGGCGCGCTTCACGACATCGGCGATTTCCAAGCTGCTCCCCCATGTACTGCAGGAATGACCGCGCGAGTGCGCACCGGTTATCTTGCACGGCACCATGACAACGCCGTGTCAGCCTGCCGCCAGCAGCTGAAGGCCGTTGGACTGCCACAGCGCTGTAATCGCGCCGACACACGGCGATGGCATGGTCATGCTGCGACGCACACCAGCATCGCCGTTCCCTCCTACCTTTCGCGAGATCATCATGGGTTTCCTGTCTTCCAAGAACGCCCTCGTCACCGGCTCGACCAGCGGCATCGGTCTGGCGATTGCCCGCGCCCTTGCCGCCGAAGGCGCCAACATCACCATCAACGGTCTCGGCGATGCGGCCGCCATCGAACAGGAGCGCGCCGGCATCGAAGCCGATTTCGGCGTCCAGTGCCGCTACTCCAGCGCCAACATGATGGACGGCGCGGCGGTGACTGCCATGGTCCGCGAGGCCGAGGAAGCCTTCGGCAGCCTCGACATCCTGGTCAACAATGCCGGCATCCAGCATGTCGCGCCGATCGAGGAATTTCCCGACGAAAAATGGGAAGCCATCATCCGCATCAATTTGCTTGCGGCCTTCTATGCCATCAAGGCGGCGCTGGCCGGCATGAAGGCGCGCAAATGGGGCCGCATCATCAACACCGCGTCGGCACATGCGCTGGTCGCCTCGCCCTTCAAGTCCGCCTATGTGGCGGCCAAGCACGGCATATCTGGCCTGACAAAGACAGTGGCGTTGGAGACAGCGCAAGCCGGCATCACCGTCAATGCGATCGCACCTGGTTATGTCTGGACGCCGCTGGTCGAAAAGCAGATCCCCGACACCATGAAGGCACGCGGCATGACCGAGGAACAGGTCAAGCACGACGTGCTGCTCGCGGCCCAGCCGACCAAAGAATTCGTCACCGTCGAGGAGCTTGCGGCACTGGCGCTGTTCCTGTGCTCGGATGCGGCCAAGCAGATCACCGGCACGACCTTGCCGATGGATGGCGGGTGGACGGCGCAATAGGCACTCTGGAGAGAGCCTGCCTACAAAGTACGCTGCAATGCTTTGAACCTGCGTCTCCGCGCCTCCGAAAATCGGTTCCGATTTTCGGGCCGATGCGCTAGAGCCTTTCGGGATTGAACCGTGCCTTTAACCCGGAAAGGCTCCCGCCGCTGCCCATGCCCCATCTTCCCGAGCATCTTCTCACCGGCTACCGCAATTTCATGAGTGGCCGCTATCTCACCGAAAGCGGGCGTTATCGCGCACTGGCCCGGGAAGGCCAGGCACCGGAAACTATGATCGTCGCCTGCTGCGATTCCCGCGCTGCGCCCGAAGCGATCTTCGATGCCGGGCCGGGCGAACTGTTCGTGCTGCGCAATGTCGGCAATCTGGTGCCGCCCTATGCGCCCGACGATCAGTTCCACTCGACATCGGCAGCGCTCGAATTTGCCGTGCAGAGCCTCAAGGTCAAGAACATCGTGGTGATGGGCCACGGCCGCTGCGGCGGCATCCGCGCGGCACTCGACACCACGGCCGCGCCGTTGTCGCCGGGTGATTTCATCGGCAAATGGATGAGCCTGATCGCGCCGGCGGCCGAGACCGTATCGTCCAGCACCTTCATGACCGCGACCGAGCGCCAGACCGCGCTGGAGCGCATATCGATCCGATATTCCATCGCCAATCTGCGTACCTTCCCTTGCGTCTCGATCCTCGAAGGCAAGGGGCGGCTATCGCTGCACGGCGCCTGGTTCGATATTTCGACCGGTGAGCTTTGGGTGATGAACAAGGAGACCGGCGATTTCGAGCGGCCGGAGACGGAGTAGGAGACAAGGGCATGGTGCGAATTCCGGTCGCGTTCGCGGCGGCAGCACTGCTGTGCTCGGCAGATTTCGCCCGCGCCGACGACAGCGCGATCATCGACCGCTGGTATTCGGCACTGCTCGTCGCCGACCGCACCGAATTGTCGGACCTGCTCGCCGACGACGTCCGCATCAAGCTCGACGACCTCGGCGTCGTGCAAAGCAAGCAGGAATTCATCGCTTCGATCGCCGAGTGGCAAGGCGCCGTCGCCGGCGCCGAAATCCGCCACCGGATCGAGAAGACCGAGGGCGGCGTCACCACTGTGATCGCCTGCTATGATTTTCCCAGCAACGACATGCTGATGCAGGAGACCTTTGCGGTCGCCAACGACCAGATCACCGCCAGTTCGCAAGCCGCGATCGCGGAAAACTGCGACGGCTACTGAGGAAATCATGAACGGGGCGTGCTGTTGCGTGGAGCCGGCCGGCGTCCTACATCGGTGACGATCCGCCTCCTCCCGCCATCCAGCGAAAGTTTGCCCATGCCGTCCGCCGTCGACCTCGCCGCCCATCCGCTGACTGAATGGCAAGGGCCGCTCGGCCTGCCCGATTTCACGCGCATTGGCGACGGTGATTTTTCTCCGGTGTTCGACGCCGCCCTGAAGACGCATGAGGCCGAGATCGAGGCGATTGCCGGCAACACCGGGACGCCGACCATCGACAATACACTTGCCGCGCTCGAACTCGCCGGCGAGGCTCTCGACCATGTCTCGTCGATCTTCTGGTGCCGCGCTGGCGCCCACACCAACGAGGCAATCCAGGCGCTGGAGCGCGACATTTCGCCGAAGATGTCGCGGCATTTCTCGGCGATCTCGATGAACGAGCGCCTCTTTGCCCGCATCGACGATCTCTATCAACGCCGCGAGACTCTGAAGCTCGATGCCGAAACGCTGCGCGTACTGGAAAAGACCTGGAAAAACTTCGTCCGCTCCGGTGCCAAGCTCGACGCCGAAGGCAAGAAGCGGCTGGCGTCGATCAACGAGGAATTGTCGTCGCTCGGCACCAATTTCGGCCAGAACCTGCTTGCCGACGAGCGCGACTGGGCGCTGTTCCTCGACGAGGCTGACCTTGCCGGCCTGCCGGAATTCCTGAAAAGCTCGATGGCGGAAGCCGCCGAGATGCGCGGCCAGAAGGGCCGCTACGCCGTCACCTTGTCGCGTTCGATCTACGAGCCGTTCTCGACCTTCTCAGAACGCCGAGACCTGCGCGAGACGGCGTTCCGCGCCTTCATCATGCGTGGCCAGAATGGCGGCGCCACCGACAACACGGACGTAGTGCGCGACATGCTGCGCCTGCGCGCCGAAAAGGCGAAGCTGCTCGGCTACGAATCATATGCCGCGTTGAAGCTCGACGACACAATGGCCAAGACGCCGGAGGCGGTGCATACGCTGCTCGACCCGGTTTGGAAAAAGGCATTGGAGAAGGCCGCCGCCGACCAGGCCGAATTGCAGCGGCTGGCGGCCGAGGCCGGCAGCAATGAAAAATTCGCCGCCTGGGACTGGCGCTTCTATCAGGAGAAGCTGCGCGCCGAGAAATTCGCTTTCGACGAGGCCGAACTGAAGCCGTATCTGCAGCTCGACCGCATCATCGACGCCTGTTTCGACGTGGCGACACGATTGTTCGGCATTTCTTTCGAGGAAAAGAAGGGCATTGCCACCTGGCATCCGGACGCACGTGTTTTCGTCGTGAAGAATGCCGACGGCAGCGAGCGCGGCCTTTTCCTCGCCGATTATTTCGCGCGACCCTCGAAACGCTCCGGCGCTTGGATGAGTGCACTCAAATCCGGCTATAAGCTTGGTCCTGGCTCGAAGCCGGTCATCTACAATATCATGAATTTCGCCAAGCCGCCGGCCGGCGAGGCCGCCTTGCTGTCGGTCGATGAAGCCAAGACGCTGTTCCACGAATTCGGTCATGCCCTGCACGGTATGCTGACCGACGTCACCTGGCCATCGGTCGCTGGCACCTCGGTCAGCCGCGATTTCGTCGAGCTGCCCTCGCAGCTCTACGAACACTGGCTGACGGTACCGGCGGTGCTGGAAAAACATGCGCTGCATGTCAAGACCGGCAAGCCGATGCCAAAGGCGCTGGTCGACAAGATGCTGGCGGCGCGCACCTTCGGCGCCGGCTTCGCCACGGTCGAGTTCACCGCCTCGGCCTTGGTCGACATGGCCTACCACGCGCGCCCGGAGGCGCCGCAAGAGCCGCTTCGTTTCGAAGCCGAAACGCTCGAAAGGCTCAATATGCCGGACACCATCGCGATGCGTCACCGCACTCCGCATTTCGGCCATATCTTTGCCGGCGATGGCTATTCGGCCGGCTATTATTCCTACATGTGGTCGGAAGTGCTCGACGCCGACGCCTTCGCCGCCTTCGAGGAAGCAGGCGATCCGTTCAACCCGGCGCTGGCCGAGCGGCTGCGCAAGAACATCTACGCCGCCGGCGGCTCGAAGGACCCCGAAGAACTCTACACCGCCTTCCGCGGCAAGATGCCTTCACCGGAAGCAATGATGGCCAAGCGCGGACTGGTCTAAGCCTTGCCCGGCCCTTCTCGGGCCGGCTCGGCCTCACCGGCCGCGGCTGTCTCGTTGAGGAAGCCGGCGATCCGCTCCGCCGTCTTGGTCGTGGCAAAGGAGAGCAATCGGCCGCGATGGACCACGGGCTCGCCGCTCTCATTGTCCCAGATATCGAACCGGCAGCTTGGGTTCGCTATGGCTTCGAAGCGGTCCTTCATATCGACAGCTCCGGTCATGGTGTCGCCACGGGTGCCAGAGATTGAGCGGTGCGCCCGACGGTACTCGCGCCTTGCTGCGTTTGCGTGAAGCAGACGCCGCGCTGCAGCATCGGCAGGATTGCCGCCGGCACGTCGGCAACAAGACATGCCGTCGACACGTGGCCGCTGAGAAACCCCGGCTCCTCGAGATGATCGAGCAGGTCGAGCCAGGGCGACCAGAAACCGAAGAAGTCGGCGACCCGGATCGGCTTGTCGTGCCGGTCGAGCTTGCGCCAGGTCATCACTTCGGCCAGTTCCTCGATGGTGCCGATTCCGCCCGGCAGCGCTACAAATGCATCCGCATAGTCGAACATCAGCCGCTTGCGCATGTGCATGTACGGAACCGCTATGATTTGGGCGACGCCGCGCGGCATCCGCATCCGCTCCAGAAGGAAGTGCGGCGCAATCGCGATCACCTCGCCGCCGGCGTCTGCCGCCGCGGAAGCCACGGCGCCCATCAACCCTTCACCGCCGCCGCCATAGACGAGGCGGATGCCGGCACTGCCGATTTCGCGGCCCAGCGCCGCGGCCGCTTGCGCGAGGCGCCGGTCGTTGCCGGCGCGGGCGCCGCCGAACACGCAGACGGTGCCGATACGGGTCTGCGTCGGATAGAACAGCCCCTCCAGGGAAGGCGCATCGTCGTCATTGAAAATTCCGAACATGGCTCTGTCTCCATTTGGCTTCAGTTGAACGATGGTCCTGCGGGCGCGGCTCTAGTCGCCCTGCCCCGCCGCGGCGGAACGGGTTGGTGGGCTTTCGCCGGCGTCGGCAAACAGCAGAAGGTCGGCCCTCGCCCACAGCGCGTAGCAGGCGAGCAATGTCAGCGGCGCGGTGACAAGGGCGGGTGAGGCCCCCGACCACACTTCAGGCACGGCGGAGCCGGCCGAAAGGGCTGCCGCCAATGCCGCAGGCAGGCGGCTGGCCAACACTGCGCTGCGGAACGGATCGGGCCACCTGGCCGGCCAACCGGGCACAATCATGCCGGACACGGCGCTGCCGAATTTTCCCAACGCATGCAGCAGTCCGGCAGTCGCAGCCAGCACCGGTTGGCCGAGCAGGAACAGCGCTACGCCGAGCCCGATCGCGCCGAGCCCCGACAGGAGATCGGCGCGCCGGTTAAGCGCCGGATCGGGGACATCGCGGCCAGCCCAGGCGCGGTGATAGACTTCGCCGCTGCAGAAGAAGATCGACGTCGCCAGCGTCAACGCCACGGCGCTGCCGCTGCCGGCAAAATAGTCGAACAGGGTGCCGGCACCCCATTCAGGGCCGGTGGCGAGCTGCATCGCCACGCCCATTGCCAGCCCCAGCGCGTTGCCAAGATTGTAGTAGCCGCCCGGACCGGAAATGCGCGCCCGGATGGCAGCCGCAAATCGCGACACCGCCCGGGCGGTCCGACTGGGGCCGGCAGATTTCGGTTTTAAGTCGATAATCGACGGCTCGAAGGAGAGGCGATCGACCAGCCCGGAGGCATCACGCCAGCTGGCCGGCGCGTCGTTCCAGATTGAAAGCGCGAAATGCCGGCCGAACGGCGCACGGTCGTTGTCGAATTGCATTGGATCCTCCTTTTCAGCTGCGGTGGCATTTGACGGCACGATGAGCGGGCGTTTGCTACGGGCGGTCATGGCGAGACGAGCCCCACGGCCATGACCAATGCGACGGTGGACAGGATGAGCCCGGAGATGAGATCGAAGATGCGCAGGCTGGCACGGCTGCGCAGCAGCGGCGCCAAGAGGCCGCCGCCGAGCGCATAGCCGTAACAGCCGAGCGCCGACATCAGGATCAGCGTCACCATGAATTCGAGCTGCGTACCACTCGCAGCGAAAGACTGGCCGAACGCCGCCGGCACGAACAGCCGCTCGACGTAGGTCAGCGGGTTCATCCCGACCACGCCCATGACGCGGGCTACGCAGGAGCGGCTGGTCTCGGCCTTGCCGGAGCGGTCCTCGGCCTCGCCGACGGCCAATGCTGCACGAAAGGATTTCACCGCAAACCAGGAGACCGCCGCCAGGCCAAGCCAGGAGAGCGCCGTTCCGAGTGAGGGATCGAGGCCGGCGATCGAGCTGCCGAGCATATAGGAGATGGCGATCAGGGCGACATAGGTCGCCCACACCAGGCTCGCCACGAACATCACCCGCCCGCGCAGCAAGCCTTCCCTGATCATCATCAGGTTGTTCGGCCCTATCGAGGCCATCGAGGCCATGCCGAGCGCAAGCCCAGCCTGGAATCCGCTCGCGTCGGCAAAGCTCATGGAGCTCCCTCCAGCGATGATATGACGGGATCGGCCGGATTCGCCGGCCCGGGCGAGGTGACGAGATAGAGGATGGTGCCGAGCATCATCATCGCGCCGAGAGCCCCCATGGGCGAGATCCGCTCACCGAGAAAAAGGGCGGCGCCAGTCGCGCCGAACAGGCTTTCGGCGCTGACGATCACCGCTGCGTGGCTGGCAGAGGTAAAGCGCTGGGCAACGGTCTGGATGCCGAAGCCGGCGGCAGTCGAGAACACGCCGAGCACAAGCAGTTGCGGCCAGGCATCGAGTGCCGTCGCGACCGACAAATTGCCATGCGAGAGGGCTAGCGGCAGGGTGACCGCCGCAGTGCCGAGGAACTGCGCCGCCATGGTGGCAAACGGGCGCCCATGGGTTTGCATGTGGCGGCCGAGCTCGACCGTCCACAATGCATAGCATGCGGCCGACAGCACCACCGTCGTGTCGCTGCCATTGAAGCCGGCGATGCCGCCAGACAATAGCAGCGCGCCGATCAGGGTCATGCCGGCGGCAAACCCGACCGTCGCGGTCAGCCGCTCCCCGACCAGAACCCACGCTGCAACCGGCGTCATCACGGTCGCGGTGCTGATCAGGAAGCTCGCATTGGTGACCGAGGTGCCGAGATAGGCAATCTGCTGCAGAACGATCGAAATGGCGAATAGCGCGCCGACCCTTGCCAAGCTGGCGCGAAAACCTTTGGTCTTCGCTACCCGGCTTTCTCCAATCATCAGCGGCAGCACCAGAAGTCCGGCGATCAGGCAGCGCATGCCGGCCGCGCTCAGCGGGTCGAGATATCCGAGCACAGTCTTCTGCGAGACATTGCCGAAACCCCACAAAGCGGCGGCAAGCAGGAGAAGCAGGTTGGCGTGAAGCTTCGACATCGGCTCTTCCCCCTAGAGCCGATTGCAGGCATGTGCCGATTCAAGCTGTTTGCGAGAGCCTGGCGGGCTTCGGCCGGCACGCCCTGAAGACGCGCTGGAACTGCGCTTGCAGGCTGCCGGTGGTGCTGTGTGCCGGCTGCGCTGAGAACCTTTGGAACCGCTCTGCGCGCTCGGTCCGGCGTCGCGGATTTTGTCTCGAAGTGCTGAAGTAGCCGCCATTTCAAACCCCCGCCGCCTGATCGATGGACACAGGCGAAGGGCCTGCGGCAATCGACTTTTATCGACGGGGTGAGGTTCCGATAACGTGGCTTACGGATGGCTTACGGGGCGTTTTTCGAGGTGGTCATGGTGCCGAAGCGACGCTCAGCGCAGCAAGGTTAGGGGGTCGTTCGGAAGGTTGGAGAAGGAGGCAACGCCCTCTGGCCTGCCGGACGAGCGACCTGAGAGGCTGATCTTTGCCGCCCGATGCCTAACGCGTTCGTAAACGCCGGTCGATGGCCGCAAGTCGCGAGCGGCCTTCTCTCGGCGTCGCGAAATCGCCCCTGCCCGAGTAAGCTTGCGCAAGCGGAACAGCGCCCAAGGCCGCTGTCTTCGGCATGCAACCAGGCAAGGGGATTCGAAAAATCCGCTGGTGGAGCTGAGGAGGATCGAACTCCTGACCTCGTCATTGCGAACGACGCGCTCTCCCAGCTGAGCTACAGCCCCGTCCAGCGGATGGGGCTTTTATCGGCCGCTGAGGTTTCCTGTCAAGGCTGTGCGTGTCGCCGAATTCTCGTCTGCCGCTGGTCCGGCTTCGCCATGCGGCAGAGGCGGCTCTTGCCGCTTTCCCCTGCAGTGGCTACATGTCGGGCGTTCGCAAGGAGCAACCGATGATCGCAGTCTTTTACACGCTGCATGCCGCGATTAATATCTATTGGTATATTGTGATTGGCGCGGCTATCTTCTCTTGGCTTTACGCCTTTAACGTCGTCAATTCGCGTAACCAGCTTGTCGACTCGATCGGCAACATGCTCTATCGACTGACCGAGCCGGCATTGCGGCCGATCCGCCGCATTCTCCCGGACCTTGGCGGCATCGATATCTCGCCGATCATCCTGTTGCTGGCGCTGACATTTATCAGCGTCTTCCTAGACACGACGGTTCAGCCGATGTTCGGTATCGGATCGATGTGAGTCACGGGACGAACCGTTTCTTTCGACTTCGCGCCGACGGCATCGACCTGTTCGTCCGGCTGACGCCGAAATCAGCGATGGACAGGCTGGAAGGCATCGAGACATCGGCGGATGGGCGAAGCTATTTAAAAGCCCGTGTCCGCGCCGTGCCGGAAAACGGGGCCGCCAATCGAGCGCTGGAAAGGCTGGTCGCCAAGGCGCTTGACGTACCCGCATCAGCCGTCTCGGTCGTCGCCGGCGGCACCGCGCGACTGAAGACGCTGCGCGTGCTTGGCGATCCCGCGGCGCTGACCAAACGCATCGATACGCCCGGCACGCCTGCGCCATGATCTCGGCTCGCTCACCGAGCCCGGCAGAAAAAAGGCCGGGCTGCAAGCCCGGCCAGATGTGAAGGTCGAAAACCTTCAGAGGGGAACGCGCCGGACGAATGGGAGGAAACATCCGACGCCGATTGCATATGGGTTGGCGTCGATGACGTTTCAATGAGGTTGGGGGAACCACCTTCGCGATCAGGCTTTTAAACATTTCGACTATCTGATCAGCAGCTCTACGAGGTCGATCCGTCCTATCGCGACCGATGCGGCAGGACACGCACCGCAACCCCGACCGGAAGCTCAATATGACCACTATTCGAGTCCTATTCTTCGATGTTCTGGGAACCGTCGTTGACTGGCGCAGCGGTATCGCAAGGGAGGCCGGCGCCTTCCTCGCGCGAAATGGTGCACAGCAGGTCGATCCCGGTGAATTCGCCGATGCATGGGCGTTGCGTTATGACGCCTCGACCGAAGCGGTGCGGACAGGGCACCGGCCTTTCGTTTCACTCGACGGGATAAACCGGGAGAATCTGGACGCCGCTCTCGTCCAGTTCGGGCTGACCCCATCCGAGCTGCCGGCCGCCGAAGTTGAGGAACTCAATCTCGCCTGGCATCGGCTGGAGCCGTGGCCCGATTCGCTGAAAGGCCTTGCGAGGCTGAGGGAACGCTTCATCATCGCGCCGTTGTCCGGGGGCAATACCCGGCTGTTACTGGATATTGCCAAGCGCGCCGGCCTGCCTTGGGACACCGTCCTTGGCTCGGATGTGTTCGGCACCTACAAGCCTGCGCCACAGGCTTATCTCCGCGCAGTGGAGATCCTGGGGGTGCGACCTTCGGAGGCCGTGTTAGTCGCCGCGCATAACGACGACCTGGCTGCGGCACGAAGGTGCGGTATCGGAACCGCTTTTGTTGCTCGGCCGAAAGAGCATGGTCCGGCGCAGACGACCGATCTCTCGCCTCTTGAGAGCTGGGACTTTGTGGCCGACGACCTTGTCCATCTCGCCCAAGTTCTCGCGTAGGCACAGGGCAAAAAACCTAAGCGATGTCGTCGCGGATGCAGGCCTTCAGATGACCCTCGGCTGTCGCCCTCAGCGGCGGCACAGCCCCGGCGCAAGCCTCCAGCGCAAACGGGCAACGGGTCCGGAAAACACAGCCCGACGGCGGGTTTGCCGGGCTGGGAATATCGCCCTTGAGCACCTGCCGGTCTTGCCTGGCCAACGGATCGAGCGACGGAATGGCCGACAGCAGCGCGCGCGTATAGGGATGCTGCGGCCGGGCATAGAGCTCGGCCGCCGGCGCAACCTCCATGATGCGCCCGAGATAGAGCACGATGACCGTGTCGCAGATGTACTCGACCACGGCCAGATCGTGCGAAATGAACAGCATGGTCAGCCCAAGCCGGAGCTGCAGGTCGCGCAACAAATTGATGATTTGGGCCTGGATCGAGACGTCGAGCGCCGAGACCGGCTCGTCGGCGACAATGAATTCCGGCTCGAGCGTCAGCGCCCGGGCGATGCCGATGCGCTGGCGCTGGCCGCCCGAGAATTCATGGGCGTAGCGATCATAGGCGTCGACCGGCAACTCGACCGCGGCAAGTGCCTTCTCGGCCTTCGCCCGCCGCTCGGATTTCCTGCCAATGCCTTGAATGTCCAAGCCTTCGGTGAGGATCTGCCCGATCGTCATGCGCGGCGACAGGCTGGCGAAGGGATCCTGGAAAATATACTGCATCTTGCGGCGCTGGCGGCGCAACTGGGCGGCACCCAGCCTGGTGATGTCGGTGCCGCCATAGCTGATCTGGCCGGATGTCGGCTCGATCAGACGCAGCACCGAGCGGCCGATCGTGGTCTTGCCGGAGCCGGATTCGCCGACCAGCCCGACCACCTGACCACGCCTGACCTCGAACGAAATATCCTCCAGTGCCCTGACGATGGGGCCGCGCGAAAACGCGGTCGGCGCAAAATGCTTGGTCAGGTTTTTGACCGATAGGAACGGGGCGCCCTCCATCAGAGCTCCTCCCAGCGCAGGCAGCGGCTTTGCTGGGTCGGCGTCGCCGCAAACAATGGCGGCACCGCGGCGCGGCAGGCAGTGATAGCCATCGGGCAGCGCGGCGCGAAGGAACAGCCCTTGGGCAGCAAGGCGAGCGACGGAACATTTCCGGCAATGGTCGGCAGCGGCGTCCCCGCTATCTTCAGCGCCGTGGCCTCGCCGAGCCTCGGCACCGAGCGCATCAACCCCGCCGTATAGGGATGACGCGGGCGGGTGAACACTTCGCTCACCGGACCTGTTTCGACGATACGCCCGGCATACATCACCGCTACCCGGTCGGCAATTTCGGCTACGACGCCGAGATTGTGAGTGACGAACAGGATGCCCATGCCGCGCTGCGCCTGCAGCTCGGCCAAAAGATCGAGAATCTGGGCCTGGATTGTGACGTCCAGCGCGGTTGTCGGCTCATCGGCGATCAGCAAGCCTGGATCGCAGGACAGGGCCATGGCGATAGTGGCGCGCTGGCGCATCCCGCCCGACAGCTCGTGCGGATACTGTCGCGCCCGCCGCTTCGGATCGGGAATGCCGACCTGCTCCAGCAGCCGCACCGCGTCTGCTTCTGCCTCGCGATGCGATTTGCCGAGATGGATGCGGATCGGCTCGGCAATCTGCTCGCCGATCGTGTAGACCGGGTTGAGGCTGGCCATCGGCTCCTGGAACACCATGCCGATCTCGTTGCCGCGTATCTTGCGCAGCGACTCGGCATCGAGGCTGGTCAGCTCGGTGACCGTGCCGTTCTTGCGCCGCAGCGCGATCGACCCCTCAGCGATATGCCCGACCCTTTTCGGCAACAGGCCGATGATCGACAGGCTGGTGACGGATTTGCCGGATCCGGATTCGCCGACGAGCGCCACCGTCTCGCCGGAGCCGATCGTCAGGTCGACATCCGTTACCGCCGCGATGTCGCGCCCCGCAATGCGGAACACCGCGCGCAGGCCGGAAATCGAGAGTATCGGCGCGACACTCAGCGGAGCAGCCCCACGTCGCGAAGGATCATGTCGATCTTTGCGGTTTCCTCCCCGTTCAGACTGCGTTGCGGCCGCGCCATGGTGTTCGAGGCGATGATGCCGAGGCTCTTCATCGCTGCCTTGAAGGCGCCGACGCCGGCCGAGCCGGCGCTTGTCCTGCCGAGCGAGATCCAGACGATCTCGAACAGTTTCAACAATCGCTCCTGCTCTAGCCGTGCTTCGGCATGCTGGCCGGCCTGCGTCAGCTTCCACAGCCTGACGTAACCATGCGGGTCGACATTGGCGAGGCCCGGCACGACGCCATGCGCGCCCATGGCCAGCACACTGTCGACCAGGATCTCGGAGCCGGTCATGCCGAAGAAACCCGGATCGTCGGCCATATCCTTGAGCACGTAACGCAGATTGCCGTCATCGCCGCTGGAATCCTTGATGCCCGCGATGGCGCCTTCCCTGGCGAGGCCGACCGTGGTCTTGCGCTCCAGCTTGACGTGAACGCAGACCGGGATGTCGTAGGCGATGACGGGAATGTCGATCGCATCCTTGATATAGCGGAAGTGGTCGCCGATCTCCGGCTGGCTGGTGCGGGTATAAAACGGCGCGGTGACAACAATAGCGTCGACGCCGGCCGATCTGGCGATGCGTGCGTGGTTGATGACACGATCGGTCGTCGGGTCGATGACCCCAGCGAAGATCGGAACCCGGCCGTTATTGACCTTGACTGCATGCTCGAGGATGGCCCTGCGGCCTGCCTCGTCGTGGAAGACCACCTCGCTGGTCGAGCCGAGCACGAACAGCCCGTGGACACCGCCGTCGAGCAGGTTCTCGATGGTGCGGGTGAACGACGGGAAGTCGATGCTGAAATCGGCATTGAGCGGGGTGACGACAGGTGGCACGACGCCGGTAAACAGGGGCATTTTGATGAACCTTTGAGGTCAGTTGAGATCGGAGCGAGGATCGAATGCATCGCGCAAGCCGTCGCCGATGAAATTGATGGCGAGGACGGTGAGCACCAGTGCGGCGCCCGGGAACATCCATTGCCACGGGTAATTTTCCAGCACGACGGTGGAGCGGGCGAGATTGAGCATGTTGCCCCAGCTGGCTTCTGGCGGTGCGATGCCAAGGCCGAGAAAGGACAGGCCGGCCTCGAGCAGGATAGCGTTGGCGATCTGCAAGGTGGCGTAGACGACCAGGATATCGATGCAGTTGGGCAGGCCATGCCGGAACAGCAGATGCGGCAGCCCCGCGCCCATGCCCCGGGCCGCAACGACGAAATCGCGCTCGCGCAGTTCGAGCAGCCGGGCGCGCACCATGCGCGACAGCACTGGCCAGGAGAGCAGCGAGATCACCAATATGGTCGGGGCGATGCCGGTGCCGGCAATCGAAGCCAGCACCAGCAGGAAGATCACCGGCGGCAGCGTCATCGCCAGATCGACGAAGCGCATCACCGTGCCGTCGACGAGACGCCCGCCAAAGCTGGCGACGGCGCCGACCAGGAAGCCGATGACGGTCGAAATGGCGACCGAGCAGACGGCAACCAGCAATGAGATCCGCCCGCCTTGCAGCAACCGGGCCATGACGTCACGCCCGACGCCGTCGCTGCCCAGCCAATGAATGGCCGACGGGGCCTTGTTCATCGCCCTGAGGTCGATGGCGTTCGGGCCGAACGGCCACCACAGAGGATAGGTCGAAACCGCCAGCAGGATGGGAATGACGATCAAAAGCCCGGCGCGCGCCGCGCGGTTTTCAAAAAAGCGGTCGAGCGCGCGGCGAAGCGGGCCTTTGGTCTGTGGCGCGGCTGTCCGGTCGGCTGTCGGGTCCGGCGCGGTGATTGCCATCACGCCACCTGAATGCGCGGGTCTACGACGGCATAGACGACGTCGGTCAGGAGATTGACCAGGATGACGCAAACGCCGATCACCAGGGTGGCGCCCATGATCACCGGGTAATCGCGGGTACCGACGGCATTGACCAGAAGCAGCCCCATGCCCGGCCAGTTGAACACGCTTTCCAGGAAGATGGCGCCACCGATGGCGATGCCAACGGTCGACCCGATCAGGGTGATGACCGGCAAGAGCGCATTTCGGGTGGCATGTTTGATGATCACCCAGAACTCGCGCACGCCCTTGGCACGCGCCGTCCGCACGTAATCCTGGTTGAGCACTTCCAGCAGCGAGGCGCGCATATAACGCATGATCAGCGCGGCATGGCCGATTGACAGCAGGCAGGCGGGCAGGATGAGGTGCGCAAGCACATCCGTCGTCGAGAAAGGCGCGCCCGCCGTCTGCATGCCGCCGGACGGCGCCCAGCGCAGCAGCACCGAGAAGAAATAGAGTCCAAGCAGCGCGGTCAGGAAAGCCGGGCTGGAAATGCCGACGAAGGACAGCACTGACAGCACGATGTCGGACGGCGCGTTGCGGCGCACCGCGCTGAAAATGCCGGCAGAAATACCGAGCACTATGGCGATCGCCAGGCCCGTGCCCATCAACAGCGCGGTCGGGCCGATGCGTTCCATGACCAGCGGCAGCACGGCGACGCCGCTGCGCTGGATCGAAAAGCCGAAGTCGCCGCTCAGCGCCGCGCCAAGCCAGGCCAGATATTGCACGGGAAGCGGCCGGTCGAGCCCGAGCCGTTCGCGCAGGCCCTCGAGGTCGGAAGCAGACATGGGGACCGACGGGTTGATATAGGCGTCGATCGGATCGCCAGGGGCCAGCCGCAGCAGGATGAAGATGAGGACGCTGAGCGCGACCAGCATCAGCAATCCTGTAGCGCTGCGGCGGGCGATGAAGCTCAACATGGGCTTTCCGTGGCGGTGGCAGGCGGCGCCAAAGTGGTCCGCCTGCTCGCTTGGTTGCGGGGTTCTTACTGGATGTCCCAGCGCTCGGGATGAGCCGCATAAGGACCGCCGCCCGGCGCTGGCGTCCAGACGAAGTCACGCAGCTTGTTGGAGGCTACGCCATAGCGGTTGGCCACCCACAACGTCGCCCAGGGCAGGTCCTTGTTCATCACCTTACAGACTTCCTGCCAGGATTGATCGAGCTTGGCCGGATCGGTTTGGCCGAGCGCGGCGTCCAACGCGGTGCTCAGGTCGTCGAACTCGATGCGCATGGTGTTGAAGCCTGCCGGCGGAATCTGCGACTTGTTGAGGCCGGGATTGAGGCCGGCCGGGTTGGGGCCGTTCTGCAGGCCGGCATAAACCATCGGAAATGCATTCCAGTCCGGCGTGCCTTCCTTGTAGACGATGCCATTGTAGGTCGGCGTATCGACGACGCGCGGCACCACATTGATGCCGACCTCGGCCAGCATCGACTGGATGGCGGCCATCACATTGGCCGCTTGCGGCGAGCCGTAATAGGTCAGCAAGCTAATGGGCTTGTCGCCGTTAAGCTTGTCCCAGCCCGCCTCGGTCAGCAGCGCCTTGGCCTTTGCCGGATCGTAGGCATAGGGTTCGAGGTCTGCCGGAACGAGATGCGGCGCGACATAGCCGCAATTGGCTGGCTTGGCGGCACCGCCGTAGAGGCTGTCGATGATGGCGTTGCGATCGATCGCATACATAATCGCCTGGCGGACACGGATATCCCTAAACAGGTCGACCTTCTGGTTCAGGCCGATATAGTTGACCACGTACGAGGCACCTTCGATCACCTTGAAATTGCTGTCGCTCTTGAAGGATGCCGCATCGTCGGGCTCGACATAGGTGAACTGGATCTCGCCGGCGCGGAGCGCGGCGACGGCCGCCGCCGGCGACTCGAAATAGCGGTTGATGAGCACGTCTACCTTCGGCTTGCCGCTGCGATAGTCGTCATCGGCTGCCAGTTCGACATATTGGTCGGTCACGTAGCGCTTGAACTTGAACGGGCCGGTGCCAACCGGAGCGGTCGACCACCAGGTGCTTGTCGCCAGTGATTCCGGCGGCAGAGCGGCCAGGGCATGCTCCGGCAGGATCATTAGCTGCGAGAGGATGGATAGAAACGAGCCGTTCGGTTTCGATAGCTTCACCACTGCGGTGTGGTCATCCGGTGCATCGACCGAGGCGATGTTGGCGAGGCGGGCGGCAAACAGGCTGCCGGAGGCCTTGTTCTTGGCAAGCTCGAGGGTGAACTTGACGTCCTTCGAGGTGAACGGTTTGCCGTCATGCCAGGTCTCGTTGACCAGGTTGAACGTATAGCTCAGCTGGTCGTCGCTGATCTTGTAGTCCTTGGCGAGGTCGCCTTCGATCTCGGTCAGCCCGGCATTGAAGATGACCAGCGGTTCGAAATAGGTGCTGAGCCAGGTGTAGCCGCCGGTCGCGACCAGCGGGTTGAAGTTCTTGGGAAAACCGCCCGGGCCGACGTCGAAGCCGCCCGCAATGGTCTTGGCGCTTTGTGCCTGGACATTGGTCAATGGGGCAATGCTGGCGAGCAGCAGCCCGGCGACTGAGAATGCGATGGTCCTGATGCGCATGGTTTCCTCCCTTGGCATATTCAGGTTGTTCTTCAGCTTGCTCGGTTTTTGGCGATAACCTGCTGGATCCCCCGGTAATGGTCGTCGAGCCGCCGACGCGCCTGGTCGACATCCTTGGCGGCGACAGCCTCGACGATCTCGTGATGGTCGCGCCATGTCGCCAGCGGCGTCGGATTATCGAGATTGGTGAAATTCGAGGCCTTGTCGAACGCCGTCCAGAAGATGTCGATCAGTGCGCTCAGCATGTGATTGTTCTGGCAGCGGAACAGCAGCTGGTGGAATTGCTGGTCCTCTTCGGCGAAGCTCTCATGGCGCTCGGCACGTTGCCGCATGCGCTCGGTCAACTGGCGCAGCGCCTCGATATCCTCGGCACTGATCATCTCGATCGTCTTGGCGATGAGGCCGGTTTCCAGCACGCGGCGGATTTCGCGCAGCTCTTCGACATCGCGCAGCGAATCCTGCAAGCCGTATGCCAGGTTATCCAGCAGCGGCTTGAACGAGAACTCCTTGACGAAGACGCCGATGCCGCGCCGCGTCTCCAGGATGCCGATCGATTCCAGCGCCTTGATGGCTTCCCGCACGGAGTTGCGGCCGACGCCGAGCCGCTGCGCCAGGAACGTTTCCGGCGGCAAGGGATCGCCTGCCTTGAGCTGGTTGCTTTCGATATAGGCCCTGAGGCTTTCCTGCACGGTGACGTGAAGAAGCGGCGGTCTGCTCAACGGTTCGATCGACTTCAGTTCCGCCATCCCACTGCTTTCATCATCCGCCGGATTAGCCTGCCCGCTTGTCGTATAGCTACTTGTAGGATATCCTGCAAGCCCATAACAAACCTGCTGCCTTCGAATGAAGATTACCCTCGCCGGCTCGAGCCACTGGCACGCCGAAATGCACCTCGACGCCGCACGCTTTTACGGTGCGGAGATCGCCGGCATCTGGGACGAGGATCCTGGCCAAGCGCATGGGTTCGCCGCGCACCACGATCTGCCGTTTATCAAAGATTTCACGGAGATACTCTCCAGCCCGCCGGATGCGATCCTGTTGATGGGGCACCCTTCGAGGGTGCCGGCGCGGGCACGCGCGATCATCGCGGCAGGGATACCGCTGATCCTGGAGAAGCCGGCGGCCAGCCATACGAGGGAACTGATGGCGCTGCGCGAGCTTGCCAGGCAGCACCAGGCTTTTGTCGCTGTTCCCCTGCCCAACCGTTTCGGGCCGGCCGTTGCCGGCTTTGAACGGCTGCGCCGGCAAGGTCGCGCCGGGCCGGTGGCGCATTGCCAGTTCCGGCTGGTCAACGGCCCGCCGCAACGCTACATCGCCGACGGTGTCGCCTGGGTCGTCGATCCGGCGGTTGGCGGCGGGGGTGCGTTGAGGAATCTCGGCATACACGGCGTCGACGCGGCACTCAGCCTCGCAACCGGCAAGCTCGGCCTGAAAAGCGTTTCGATCGCGAACCGCATTCATCCCGGCCCGGTCGAGGACCATGCGCTGCTGGTGCTGGAAGACGAGGCCGGCGCGGTGTTCATCGTCGAGGCCGGTTACACCTTTGCCTCGATGCGCCCCGGCGGTGACTTCGAGTGGCGTATCGTCAGTGCCAATGCCACCCTCATCGATCATGGCGACCATGCCACCTGCGCAACGCTCGACGATGCGGCCGTTGCCGATTTGCCGGTCGAACTGCCGGCAACGCGCTATCGTCTGTTCATGCGCGATACGCTTGACCGGCTGGCCAGAAAGGCGCCTCCGCCGGTGTCCATCGAGGATTATGTTGCGGCGATGTCTCTGATCGACGCCGCTTATGAAAAGGCAGGATCATGATTGGGATAGGAATTATCGGCGCCGGCGATTTCGGCGCAGCCCATGCGCGGGCAATCCGTGAGGTGGGAGGCATTCGTCTCGTCGCCGCCTCTCGTGGAAATGCCGATGCGCTGCAGCGCTTCACCGCCGAATATGGCGGCTGCGGCTACACTGATTGGCGCAAGCTGCTGGACGACAAGGAGGTCGACGCGGTCCTCATTGCCACCCCGCACCATCTCCATGCCGAAATGGCCATCGGCGCAGCAAACGCCGGCAAGCACATCCTGCTCGAAAAGCCGATGGCGCCGACGGCGGCTGCCTGCGACGCGATCAACGCCGCCGTAACCGATAGCGGCGTCAAGCTGATGGTCGCCCATCTCATGCATTTCGCCCTGCCCTGCATGGCAGCCAGGCAGAAGCTGGAGCAAGGAGAGCTCGGCCGGCCGCTCATCGGATCGAGCTGGATCATCAAGCTATGGATGGAGCACAATCGCCGCGACTGGCATCTGCGCAAGTCGACCGGCGGCGGCATGCTGTTGACGGCCGGCATCCACGCGCTCGACCGCCTGGTCTGGCTGATGGATGACGATGTCGTGTCGGTGAGCGGCATGCTCGGCGCCAAGTTCCATGACCAGGAAGCAGACGACAGCGCCTTGCTTGGGCTGCGCTTCGCCGGCGGCGGCATCGGCCAGGTGCAGAGCATCGGCTATCGCACCGGCGCTACCACCTACGCCATGGATCTGGTCTGCGAGCAGGGAACGCTGCGCATCGACATGGATCGCGGCACGATGCTTGGACGCGATACGGTCTGGACCGAGTTGCCCGGTTCATTCGAACCGAACTGGATGCACAACGCGCTGGTGCGCGAATGGAGCGCGATGCGCGATGCCATTGCCGACGACACGCCGGTGCCGGTCGACGGTCTCTATGCACGCAAGATCATCGGCATTATCGAGGCTGCCTTCGCGTCGAACGAAACCCGCCACGAACACGAGATCGCCGGTGCACGCTGACCTCGACGACCATCTGGCCCGCTTGCCCGCACACGCACCGCGCGGCGTCTGGGGCGCGGTGATGCTGGCCATCGACGATCGCGGAGCGATCGACTGGCAGGCGACGGAAGAGACGATCGCGCGGCTTTGCGCGTCAGGCGTCGACGGCGTCTATTCCAATGGCACGGCCTGCGAATTCCATTGCCAGACCGAGCCCGAATTCGACCGGCTTTGTGGGCTGGTCGCCGCAACAGCCGGCGGCGCGCGCCTTCCTTTCCAGATCGGCATCAGCCAGTCCAATCCGCGCGTCGCACTGGAGCGGCTGACGCGGGTCTCGGCGTTTGGCCCGGCGGCGGTGCAATTCACACTGCCCGACTGGTGGCCGCCCAGCGACGACGAGGTCATGCGTTTTGTCGGCCGCCTCTGCGAGGCCGCGCCCGAAACGCCGCTGGTGCTCTACAACCCGCCGCACGCCAAGCGTCGCCTGACACTCGAAGGCATCGCCCGGCTGCGCGCGGCCGTGCCGTCGCTGGTCGGCGCCAAACTGCCGGGCGGTGACGCCGACTGGTATGCCGATATGCGCCACAAACTGGACGGATTCTCCGTCTTCGTCCCCGGCCACACGCTGGCGACAGGCTATGCTGGGGGAGCCCATGGCAGCTATTCCAACGTTGCCTGCCTCAACCCGAAGGGTGCGGTACAGTGGTGGCAGATGATCCGCACCGACATGGCCGCCGCTGCCGAGGTCGAGGCCCGCATACAGGCCTTCCTCGCCGCACATGTCCTACCGTTTCGCACCCGTTACAATGTCAGCGATGCAGCGCTCGACAAGGCGATGGCGGCGGCCGGCGGCTGGGCGCCACTCGGCCCGCGACTGCTCTGGCCCTACAGCTCCGTTCCCGATCAGGAAATCCCGACGCTGGCCAGGGCCGCTCACGCGGCTTTCCCGGAATGGTGGTAGGATCCGTCAGCCAAGGTGCGTGACGACGGCGGCTCTTCAGCACTCGGCTCGCAGGCCCGGTATCGCGCGTGACACAAACGTCCCCGATGCAGGGGCATCCGCCTCGCGCCGTGCCAGTGAGTTGCGCAGCAGTGCGATCGCCTCGCGGCCGGCAGTCGCAATCTCGCGCGGCCTGTCGACGCCGACGATCATGAACTCCTTGATCCCCAAAGCGGCGTAGGAAAGCAGCGACAGCGCGACCTGCGCCGGCGGCCCGGCAAGTTCGACCGCCTTCTGGCAGGAAGCGGCAGGTTTGTCTGCCGAACGGATTCGGACGGGAAGCGCGAAACGCAGCTTGCCGGCCCGACCGTGTTCGGCGGCAGCGCCGCGCACGCGCTCCATTGACTGTCGGATTTCTGCAAGCGAGCCGGGCGCCAGCTCGAACACATCCGCATGCCTGCCCGCGACCCTGAGCGCTGTGCCCGACTGTCCGCCCATGCGGATGGTCACGTCGGCACCATGCAGCCCCTTGCGCGGCACATAGCCGCCGTTGACGCTGTAAAAGGCGCCTTCATGGTCGAACGGCCTGTCGTTCGACCACAACCGCTTCAGCAGCACCAGATATTCGTCGATGCGTTGCCAGACCACCGTATGGCCGGCCGGACGTGCCTCGGCATCGTCGTCGTTCAGCGGCTCGCTGAGCATCCTGAGCGACAGCCGGCCACGGCTTCTCGCGTCGAGGGCAGCGAGCTGCCGCGCCGCCACGGTTGGTTCGATCACGCCTGCCCAATGGGTGAGCACGACCTCGAGGGAGGAGGTCCGGTCCAGCGTCTGGGCGGCAAGGTCCATATTGGTCAGCAGCCCGGCCTGGTCGTCGATGACGATCTTCTGGAATCCGGCATCCTCGATCAGCGACAGCTTCGTCGCGGTCTCGACAAAGTCGTAGAAAAAGCTGGCGTCGGCAGCGTGGATCTTACCGGGAACATGCGTGAACTCGATCGGCATTGCCATCTCCTCCATCACGTTGAATCAGGGCACGCAAAAGCGCACCGGCATTCGGTTCATTCAACTCCGGAATTTCTGCAAACGGCAGGCCGCTATCCCGAGCAAGCCTCGACGATCAGAGCCTTACTAATCAGGGGATCAGCCCCAGTACCACTGCCCCGGTGAATACGAACGCAAGGGCAAAGACGAGATAGGCGAAAGCGCCGGCATAGGCCGGCCGCCACACCTGGTCGGAACCCAGCCTTTGGCCTTTGCGGGCAGTCTGAGCGTTCTGGCTATAGGACATATCGACCTCCGTCTCGGCGCTTAATCTATAAAATCAGTAGACTTTGTCGAGTGCTATTTTCGTGCGATCTTTAGAACAATTTTCCCCAAACCGCAGACAAATTGGTGTTTTTGCTGCTTAGCGCTGGCTTTTGGGCGTGCCGGGGAAGACGGCAGAAAACGTCAGGTCCATGTGTGTGTGGCTCCTTGGCCATCCAATGGATGCGGGATAGCATCGCTGCTTGAGCGGAAGCCGCGACGTCACGGCAAGGCAGCAGGGAGCAAAACATGGGCACAAGACTGGCCGGCAAGGTCGCCATCATTTCGGGCGGCGCGACGGGAATGGGCGGTGCGACCTCGGAGCTTTTCGCGGCCGAGGGCGCCAAGGTGGCGATCGTCGACCGCAACGGCGAAGCGGCGGCTGCCACCGCAGCGGCAATCAGGCAACGCGGCCATATCGCCGAGCACTGGGTCGCCGACGTATCGGACGAGCGGCAGGTCGAAGCGGCGGTGAAGGGCGTGATGGAAAAATTCGGCCCGGTTACGGTTCTGTTCAACCATGCCGGCACCATCGTCATCAAACCCTTCCTGGAGACCACGCTGCAGGAATGGGACTGGCTGCATGCCGTCAATGTGCGTTCGATGTTCCTGATGACGCGCGCCGTGCTGCCCGGCATGATCGCCGCCGGCGGCGGTTCCATCGTCTGCACCTCGTCGATCTCGGCGGTGGCGGCGACGCCGATGGAGGTGCTTTACGACACCACCAAGGGTGCCTGCCACATGTTCGCGCGTGCCATTGCCGTCGAATTCCGCGACCGCAACGTCCGCTGCAATGCGGTCTGCCCCGGCTTCATCAGGACACCGCATGGCCTGCGCGAGGTCGCCGATCTCGACAAACTTGGCGTCGATGTTTCAGACGCGGCAATGGCCGCGCAGCAAGGCCGGATCGGCGAGCCGGAAGAGGTGGCGAGGGCAGCCCTGTTCCTGGCCAGCGACGAGGCCAGCTTCGTCAACGGCGCCCATCTGTTCGTGGATAACGGCTTTACCGCGATGTGAAGGACGGCGCGCCGCTACCGCTCTTCGCGCCGGAACGGCTTGAGCAGTGCCGAAGGAGCCACCGCATTGCGCGACATCACCGCCATGGCGACGATGGTGAAGATGAAGGGCAGCATCAGGAACGCCTCATAAGGAATGTGGCCGAGCCCACTTGCCTGCATGCGCAATTGCAGCGCGTCGACGAAGGCGAACAGCAGTGCGGCGCCTGCCGAGCGCCATGGATCCCAGCGGCCGAAGACGACGAGTGCGATCGCCACCCAGCCACGCCCGGAAACCACGCCGAAGGTGAAAGCGTTGAATTGCGCCATCGACAGGAAGGCGCCTGCAAGCCCCATCAAGGCGCCGCCGAGGATCACCGCCTGGGAGCGCGTCGCGATGACGCTGACGCCTGCCGAATCGGCGGCGCGCGGGTTTTCACCGACCATGCGAACCGACAGACCCCACGGCGTGCGGTAGAGCACGAAGGCGGCCAGGGGAATAGACAGCATCGCCATGTAGACCAGCGAAAACTGGTTGAACACCGCCGGCCCGAGCACCGGAATGCCGGATAGTATCGGGATCGGCAGCGTCTCGAACCCCTTGATGTTCGGCGGCACCGATTGCTGGCCGAAGATCAGCCGGTAGAGGAAATAGGCAAGACCTGAACTGAACAGCGTCACGCCGATGCCGCAGACATGCTGGCTGAGGCCGAGCGCCACCGTGAACAGCGCGTGCACGGCGCCCATCAGCGCCCCGGTCAGCACCGCCGCAAGCACGCCAAGCCAGAGGCTGCCGCTGAGGCTCGCCGCGGTGAAGCCGGTCATTGCCGACAACAGCATGATGCCTTCGATGCCGAGATTGAGCACGCCGGCGCGCTCGGAAAACATCTCGCCCAGCGTCGCGAAGGCAAGCGGCGTGGCGATGCGGATGATGGCGGCCAGGAAGCCGACCTGGAATATCTGCTCCAGCACCACGCTCATTTGGCTATTCCCACGCGACGGATGCGATAGGCGGTGAACAGCAGCGCCACCAGCATGGCGAGCAGCGCCGTTCCCTGGATGACATCGCTGAGGAAGGCCGGAACGCCGGTCGCCCGCGACATCGCCTCGGCGCCGGTCATGACGGCGGCAAGGAAGATCGCCGCCGGCACGACGCCGAGCGGATTGAGCCTCGCCAGCATGGCGACGACGATGCCGGAATAGCCATAGCCCGGCGAGATGTCGCTCATCACCTGGAAATGCACGCCGCCGACCTCGCCGACGCCGGCAAGGCCGGCCAGCGCGCCTGATAGCAGCGCCGTCGAAATCAGCACCCGCTCGACATTGATGCCGCCATAGCGCGCGGCTTCCGGGTTCTCGCCGGTGACCCTGATGCGGAAACCAAGCGTCGTGCGCGCGACCACGAACCAGATGACCGGTGCGGCGACCAGCGCCGCGACGACGCCGAGATGCAGTCGCGTGCCTTCGAGCAGCACTGGGAAATTCGCTGAATCCTCGATCGGCGGCGAGATCGGGTAGCCGCTGAAACTATCCTTCCATGGGCCCTCGATCAGCGCCATCAGCGCGTAGAAAATGACCGAATTGAGCAACAGCGAGCTGACCACGTCATCGACCCTGAATTTCACCCGCAGCGTGGCGGGGATCAGGGCGACGGCCGCGCCCGCGGCGGCGCCCGCCAGCGCCATCAGCAACATGGCGAGCGGCCCCGGCATCGGGATGGCGCCGACGGCACAGCTCGCCACCGCACCGGCCAGCAATTGCCCTTCGGCGCCGATGTTCCAGAATTTGGCGCGGAAGGCGACCGCCACGGCAAGGCCGGTGAAGATCATCGGCGCGGCACGCACCAGCGTTTCGGTGATGGCGTAGCTGTCGCCCAAAGACGCCGAAAACATCACGCCATAAGCCTCGACGACGCCGGCCTCGGCCAGTGCGATAAGGCCGCTGCACAGGATCAGCGTCGCGCCGACGGCGAGCAGCGGCAGCGCCAGATTGAACCACGCGGGCGTTGAGGTGCGGGTCTCGAGACGGAACATCAGGCTTTTCCCTCCGCCCCAGTCATCATTAACCCGAGTCTGGCGACGCTGGCATCGGTGCTGTCCAGCGTGCCGACGATGCGGCCCTCATACATTACGGCAATGCGGTCGCAGAGCATCAGCAACTCTTCCAGGTCCTCACCGATGATGATGATGCCGCAGCCCTTGGCACGCATGTCGAGGAATTTTTCGTGGATGAAGCGCGCGGCGCCGATATCGAGGCCGCGTGTCGGCTGCGAAACGATCAGCACCTTTGGGTCGAAGGCGAGTTCGCGCGCCAGAAGCGCCTTTTGCAGATTGCCGCCGGAAAGCGCCCCGGCGCGCGTCATCGGTCCGGGGCAGCGTATGTCATAGGCCTTGATCTGCGCCTCGGTGAAGGCGCGGATCGCATCCTGTCTGAGCAGGCCGTTGCGGCTGAACGCCACCGTGCCGATGCGCGGCAGCACCATCGAATCGGCAAGCGGCAGATTGGTGACCAGGCCGGTCGTCATGCGGTCTTCCGGGATGCGGCCGAGGCCGAGCGCCTGCACTGCGCTCGGCGAGAACCGCGAAACGGCTTTGCCGGCTATCGTCATGCGGCCGGCATCGGGCGCTCGCACGCCGGAGATGACCTCGGCAAGCGCCCGCTGGCCGTTGCCGGAGACGCCGGCAATGCCGAGGATCTCGCCGCCGCGTACCGACAGCGACACATCGCGCAGCGCCATGCCGGAATGATGCGATGTCGAGATACCATCGAGGGTCAGCACCGCCGGACCCGGTGTCGACGGTCCCCTGGCCGGAGGCACGATCTCGTGGCCGCACATCAGCCGCGCCATCTCCGAAGATGTCGTGCTGGCCGGCGTATCGACGCGGCCGGCAACGCGCCCGTGCCTGAGCACGACGCAGCGATGCGTCAGCGCCCGCACCTCGTTGAGCTTGTGCGAGATGAAGATGATGCCGAGCCCCTGTGCCGCCATCGAGCGCAGCGCCGAAAACAGTCCGTCGACCTCGGTTGGCGCCAGCACCGCCGTCGGCTCGTCGAGGATCAGCAGCCTTGCGCCGCGAAACAATGCCTTGACGATTTCGAGCCGCTGTTGCTCGCCGACCGACAGCGCCGAGACGGGAAGGTCCGGGTCGAGCGCCAGCCCATGCTGGCGGCCGATCTCGGCGAGCCGCGCCAGCCCCCCGGCGCGGTCGATCCGGCCCGATCTGCCGGGAATGCCGATCAAGAGGTTCTCCAGCACCGAAAGTCGCGGTGCGAGATGAAAATGCTGGTGCACCATGCCGATGCCGGCGGCCAGCGCATCGGCCGAGCTGTTGATCGCCACTGGCCGGTCCTGCACCAGGATCTCGCCGGCGTCGGGCGCATAGGCGCCGAACAGCACGTTCATCAGCGTCGTCTTGCCGGCGCCGTTTTCGCCGAGCAACCCGAGGATTTCACCCGGCGCGACGCTGAGATCGACGGCCTCGTTCGCCTTGACGGCGCCGAAGCTCTTGGTGATGCCGCGCATTTCGATGAGAGGGGCGGGCAAGGGCACTCCTGGTGAGAGATGGCGCGGATACCCTTCCCCCTTGCGGGGAGGTACCGAGCGAAGCGAGGCGGGAGGGGTCGCCTCAACCGCCTCGACTTTTGACTTAAGAGACGGAGCGCGTCGCGGAGGACCCCACCCGGCCCTGCGGGCCACCCTCCCCTCAAGGGGGAGGGGCGGGCGCACTCAGTCCGAGACCGGCGTATTCTCGTCCACGTCGACGCGGAAATTGCCGTCGAGGATCTCGGCCTTCTTCCTCTCGACCAATTCCTTGACCTCGGCCGGCAGCGTCTTGTCGAATTTGTGGTACGGCGCGAGGTAGGAGCCGCCCTTGGCCATGCGCGAGAAATCGCCGTAATCCTGCGCGGTGAAGACCCCGGCCTTGACCAGCTTGATCGCCTGCTCGACGGTCGGATACATGTCCCAGACCGGCCCGGTGATCACCGTGTCGGGACCGAGGCTCGACTGGTCCGACATGTTGGAGAGGGCGAGGATCTTCTTCTCCGCCGCCGCTTCGATGACGCCGAAGCGCTCGGCATAGATGACGTCGACGCCAGCGTCGATCTGGGCAACAGCCGCTTCCTTTGCCTTTGGCGGATCGAAGAACGAGCCGATGAAGGCGACCTTCTTCTTGATGTTGGGATTGACCTCCCTGGCGCCGGCAAAGAAGGCGTTGACCAGCCGGTTCACTTCCGGAATGCCCATAGCCGCGACCGCGCCGATCGTGCCCGATTTCGACATCTTTCCGGCGATCATGCCGGACAGATAGGCCGGCTCGTGAATCCAGTTGTCGAAAACGCCGAAGTTCGGCTCGGCCGGCCCGGCGCCGGAGCCGAACAGGAAGGCGGTCTTCGGGAACTGCTTGGCGGTCCTGCGGGATTCGCGCTCGGCGGCGAAGGCATCGCCCAGCACCAGCTCATAGCCGCCTTGCGCATATTCGCGCATGACACGGCTGAAATCGGCGGTCTGCACCTTCTCCGACCATTTGTACCCGATGCCGAGTTCCTTCTCGGCCTTCTGCAGGGCGACGTGGATCTGGTTGTCCCACGGCTCCTCGATCGGCGTGGCGAAGATCGCCGCCACTTTCAGCTTCTTGGTCTTAGCAAAGGCGCTGCCCGGCAGCATCGCCGCCGCAAGGCCGAGCGCGCCCAGCTCCAGCACGTTGCGTCGCGAAAGCCCTTCGCGTTTCGATTGGATTCTGCTCTTCCCGTTGTCCATTGCATGCCCCTCTGATTGGCGCCGTGTCGAGCCGGCTCTCTTCTCTGGAATATCAGCGAAGGAACTATGGAACGGTGCCCGGCTTTTGTCCACATGGTCAAATTTGAAGGGCGGAACGACGTGGGAATTCGCGCAGCCGCACCTTCAGAACGGCCGGAGTTGCTCGCTCACAATCTCTCCAGCGCCACCGCTATGCCCTGGCCGACACCGATGCACATGGTCGCGAGGCCGTAGCGGCCGCCGCGTTCGCGCAGTTCCAATGCCGCCGTGCCGGTGATGCGCGCCCCGGACATGCCGAGCGGATGGCCGAGCGCGATGGCGCCGCCATTCGGGTTGACGTGCTCCGCATCCTCGGCAATGCCGAGTTGGCGCAGCACGGCGATGCCTTGCGAGGCGAAGGCCTCGTTGAGCTCGATGACATCGAATTGTTGCGGCTCCAGGCCGAGCCGGGCGCATAGCTTCTGCGTGGCCGGCACCGGACCAATGCCCATGAGGCGCGGCGCCACGCCGGCGGTGGCACCGCCGAGGATGCGGGCGATCGGCGTCAACCCGTATCTTTTCACGGCGGTTTCCGAGGCGACGATCAGCGCCCCGGCACCATCGTTAACGCCCGACGCGTTGCCGGCCGTAACCGTGCCGCCTTGCCGGAACGGCGTCGGCAATTTGGCCAGCGCCTCGATCGTGGTACCCGAGCGCGGATGTTCGTCCTTCGAGACGACGATCGGGTCACCCTTGCGCTGCGCGATCGTCACCGGCGTGATTTCCTTTGCCAGCCGGCCATTGGCTTGTGCGGCGACCGCCTTGTCCTGGCTGCGCACGGCAAACGCATCCTGGTCGGCGCGAGAGACGGCGAACTCTTCCGCCACGTTCTCGCCCGTCTCCGGCATCGAATCGACGCCGTATTGCTTCTTCATCAGTGGATTGACGAAGCGCCAGCCGATCGTGGTATCGTGAACTTCGGCATTGCGCGAAAACGCGGTCTCGGCCTTCGGCAGCACGAACGGTGCGCGCGACATCGATTCGACGCCGCCGGATATCATCAGCTCCGCCTCGCCGGCCTTGATCGCGCGCGCTGCGATGATGACGGCATCCATGCCCGAACCGCAGAGGCGATTGACGGTCGAGCCGGAAATCTCCTTCGGCAGGCCGGCCAGCAGCAGTACCATGCGCGCCACATTGCGATTGTCCTCACCGGCCTGATTGGCGCAGCCATAGACGACGTCGTCGATGGCAGCCCAGTCGATGCCGGGATTGCGCTCGACCAGCGCCCTCAGCGGGATTGCGCCGAGATCGTCGGCACGCACCGCCGACAACGAACCGCCGAAGCGGCCGATCGGCGTGCGGATATAGTCGCAGATATAGGCCTCGGCCATTATGCAGCTTCCCTTTGCGCTGACGATTTCTGCTCCCGGCCCAGCCATGTTGGCCGCATTCTCCTTGAGACGAAAGCACATCTTGCCGCCGGCCGTTAGGCCAAAGGGAATTTCAGCTCCCGCCCGCCGGGAGCTGCGGATCAGCCGATGCTTTCACCGCCGTCGATCACCAACGCCTGCCCGGTCATGAAGGACGAGCGGTCGGAAACGAGAAACAGGATCGCTTCGGCGATTTCCTGGGCGCTGGCCCAGCGCTGCATGGGGATCTTGGTGCGGACATAGTTTTCGATCGCCGCCCGCCCGCCCATCTGCGCGATAAACGGTTCGTTGAAGGGCGTGTCGACCCAGCCGGGGCACAACGCGTTGACGCGGACATTGTGCCGGGCATAGTCGAGCGACATCTGCCGGGTCATCGCCACCACGGCATGTTTTGAGGTCGCGTAGGCGATCATTTCGCGGTCGTAGAACACACCCGAATTCGAGGCGGTATTCAGGATCACCCCGCCGCCTTGCGCGATCATCGACGGCATGACCAGCCTGGCCGCGAGGAACTGCGCCCGCACATTGATCCGCCAGGAGGCATCCATGCCGTCGGCGCCGACTTCGGTCAGCGTGCCGCCGACCTGGATCCCGGCATGATTGTGCAGGATGTCGATCCGCCGATGCCGGCCCAGCGTTCCTGCGACGAGCTGCTCGACCGCCGCATCGTCGCCGACATCGGTGGCGACGGCTTCGGCCCGACCGCCGGACGCACGAATGTCGGAAGCGGTTGCTTCCCCCGCCGCCTGGTCCCTGTCGGCGATCACCACGAGCGCGCCTTCCCTGGCCATTATCATGGCGCCGGCACGCCCGATCCCCGACCCGGCGCCCGTCACCACGGCGATGCGATCTTTCAGAATCATGTTTTTGTCTTTCAGTGGGATGGTTTTCGCTGGCGCAATTGCCATTGGGCGAGCACCACGAGCAGAACGGAGGCGACGAGCACGATCGTCGCGATGGCATTGATCTCCGGCGTGACCCCGCGCCGGATCGAGGCAAAGACATAGATCGGCAATGTCGTCTGCGCGCCGGCGACGAAAAAAGCGACGATGAAATCGTCGAAGGAGAATGTGAAGGCGAGCAGGAAGCCGGCGACCACCGCCGGCATGATCTGCGGCAACACGATGCTGCGGAACGTCGTCAGCGGGGTGGCGTAAAGATCGCTCGAAGCCTCGACCAGATTGCGGTCGAGGCTGCCGAGGCGCGTGCCGACGATCATCGCCACCAGCGCCATCGAAAACAGCCCGTGCGCGGCGATGATCGAGCCATAGCCGAGCGCCAGGCGCGGTGGCTGATCGTTCGGCCACAGCGAAGCGACAAACGGGTTGACCACCCCGAATAGCTGGACCAGCGCGACCAGCGTCGAGATGCCGATGACGACGCCAGGAACGACGATCGCAGCACCCAAAAGCGCATCGAAGACGGCTCGCGTCCGCGCGCCGACACGCGCCAGGCCAAGCGCCGCCGCGGTGCCGCAGAGTGCCGCGAGCAAGGCGCTGGTCGTGGCGATTAACAGGCTGTTCTTCAGCGCTTCGACCAGGAACGGGTTCGCCAGTGCCTTGCCGTACCATTGCACCGAGAAGCCAGTGAACTCGCTGGCGTGGTGGCCGGCGTTGAACGAGAACAGCACCACCAGCGCGATCGGCAGGTAGAGAAAGGCAAAGACCGCAACGACGAAGGCACGCATCAGATCAGGTCCACCCGGCGGGCACCCGAAAGCCGTGTCGAAATGCGGTTCGCGGCAAGCAGCACGACCACGGAAACCGCTACAAGGGTTATGGCGATTGCCGATCCGAACGGCCAGTTGCGCGATTGCAGGAACAGATCGACCAGCGCGTTGCCGATGAAGAAGACCTTGCCGCCGCCGAGTAGCGTTGGGATCAGATATTCGCCGAGCAACAGGATCATGACCAGCGAGAAGCCGGTCATCACACCTGGCAGCGACAGCCGCAGCGTCACGCCGAGGAATGTCGAGATCGGCGTCGCGCCGAGATCGGCGGAGGCCTCCAGCAGCCGGCGATCGAGCCGCTCGAGGCTGACATAGATCGGCAGGATCATCAGCGGCAGATAACCATAGACGATGCCGAGCAGAACCGCTCCCGGCGTATTGATCAGCCGCACATCCTCCATCCCGACATAGGCCAGCAGAGCTGGGACGCCGCGCCCGCCAAGCACATACATCCAGGCATAAGTCCGCATCAGCAGGCTGGTCCAGAACGGGATGACGACAAGCGCAAGCAGGATCAGCCGCCACCGCTCCGGCGCGCGCAAGGCGAGGTAATAGGCGACCGGATAGGCAACGAGAAGACAGGCCAGTGCACCGGCCGGCGCCAGCACCATGGTGTTCCAGAAGGCGGTCGCCCGCGCCGGAAGATTGGCATACTGCGCCAAGGTGAAAGCGGCCTGATAGCCGCCTTCCGGCGCCCGCTCGCCGACGCTGAAAACGGCGATCGCCACGAACGGCAAAACTAAAAACACCAACAGCCATGCGGTCGCCGGACCGAGCAGCAGGGCGGTCAGGAGATTGTGACGAAGAACATTGCTGCGCATTGAAAAATCGCCCCGATGCCGGCGGACATCTGTCCGCCGGGGGAGTTGCCTGCATCGGACCTTTGGTCCGCCCGGTTCAAGCCGACTTGAAGCGTGCCATCAATTCGGCCCGGCCCGGGTCGGTCAAGGTCGCGGCTGCACCGAATTCGAGTGGCTTGAGCAGATCCGCCGCCGGATAGAGGATCGGATTTTCCAGCACCTCCTTGGGCAGCAGCGCATTGACCCGCGCATCGGTGGAAGGCGCACCGTTGGCCAGGTGCTCCCTGACCGCGACTTTCGGGTTCATCAAATAGTTGAGCAAGGCATAACCCGCAGGCTTGTTGGGCGCATCCTTGGGGATTGCGTAGAAGTCGGTCCAGATCTCGCCGCCTTCCTTGCCAAGCACGTAGGCGATTTCGGGGATGTCGCGGTGGAGCTGCGCCCCGTCATTGGTCCAGCACATCGTCATCCAGGCGTCGCCGGCACGCATCGACGGCTGGTAGTCGCTGGAGACCGCGAACAGATGCGGCTTGACCTTCAGCAGCAATTCCTCCGCCTTGGCGAGTTCGTCCGGCTTCAGCGAGTTGAACGAGAAGCCGAAATATTTCAGCGCGTTGCCGATCGTGGTCAGCTGGTAATCATGAACCATGGTCCGGCCGTCGCCCTCCGCCATCGCCGTGTCCCAGAATTCCTTCCAGCTCGTCATCGGCTTGGCCAGTTTCTTGGTGTTGACGGCAAAGCCGGTGGTGCCCCAATTCTTCGGCACAGCGTAGGTCACGCCGTCGATGGTGCCTTCCCCAGTGAAGCGCGGGTCTTCTTGCGAGCCGTCATAATTGGCAAGCTTGGCCATATCGAGCGCTTCGATGATGCCGAGCTTCTTGTAAGTCGAGATCGTGTAGTTGGTTGGAACGAAAAGGCTCCAGCCCGAGGCGCCGGCCTGCAGCTTGGCCAGCATCTCCTCGTTTGAGCCGAACACATTGACCTCGACGGCAACGCCGGTCTCGGCCTGGAAATTCTCGAACGTCGCCGGGTCGTGATAATTGGGCCAGGTGGCAATCGACATGCGGTCGCCAAGACCTTCCTGGGCGAAAGCCGGCGTCGGCATGATGCCGAGCTCGCGGGCCATCACCGCCGTTGCGATGCCCAGGCCGGTAAGGCCAAGGAACTCGCGGCGGCCGATGGAACCCCGCTTGAGGCGCATCAATTGATCGACGAACTTTTCAGGGCTTATCGGCAGTCCGTCACGATATGATTTCGACATTTTTGTTTTCCCTCTGGTTGGTCCCGTTATTCTCCGGAAACGCCAGCGGCGTTCCGGCTGCAAAGCCGATGGCAACGGGTTCACCCGGCTTGAAGAGATTTCCACCGCCAATCAGATGATCGGCCTTTGCGAGCAGCGTCCCGATGCCCTGGACCTCGATTGCATATTCCGCGGTCGAACCGAGAAAGATCCGGTTGCGGACAAGCCCGTTCAGCCGGCCGCTTCCGGGCGCGCCGAGGCTTAGCGATTCAGGGCGCAGGCTGACCGAAACGGCTTCACCCTGAGCCATCGAAGTCCGCTTGCGCGCGGCAATGACAGTGCCATCGGCAAGCGCCACCTCGACGAGCTTGCCCGAGAGCCCGACGACCTTGCCGCTCAACAGATTGGTCTTGCCGACGAAATCGGCGACAAAGAGGTCGGCGGGTTCGTCGTAGATTTCGCTCGGCTGCCCAAGCTGGACGATACGCCCGCCATTCATGACGCAGACGAAATCGCTCATCGACAGTGCTTCTTCCTGATCGTGGGTGACCAGGACGAAGGTGATGCCGATCTCGCGCTGCAGGTTCTGCAGCTCTATCTGCATGTCGGTGCGCAGCTTCTTGTCGAGCGCCGCCAGGGGCTCGTCGAGCAGCAGCACCGCCGGTTTGTTGACCAGCGCCCGCGCCAGGGCGACACGCTGCTGCTGGCCGCCGGAAAGCTCATGGATCTTGCGGCGTCCATAGCCGGCAAGCCGCACCATGGCGAGCGCCTCGCCTGCTTTCAGGCTGATCTCGCGCGACGACAGGCGCGGCCGCGCCTGGCGCAGGCCATAGGCGATGTTGTCCTCGACATCCAGATGCGGAAACAACGCATATTGCTGGAACACCATGTTGACCGGCCGCCGATAGGGCGGCGTGCCGGCCATGTCGTGGCCACGGATGAATACCGCGCCTTCGCTTGGCTGTTCGAAGCCGCCGATCATGCGCAAACAGGTTGTCTTGCCGCAGCCGGACGGCCCGAGCAAGGCGACAAAGGCAGACGGCGGGATGGCAAGATCGATGCCGCTGACCGCGATCACGCTGCCGTAGCGTTTGGTGACCCCGCGAAACTCGATGTCGGGCACTGCGGTCAAAGCTGCGGGCTCCAGCGGCTAGTTGATCTCGAAACGCTATCAGAGCCAATGGCGGCTAGTATATACCTCCCAGGTGGTATATTTTGTCTATTTTCTCGTCTGGAGGGGTATGAATTGGGCGTTTCGCGCAGCGATGAATACAGCCGGCTCGCTGCGCTCATCGCAGCGACGCGGGAGACCAGCGGCGAGCTTTTCGGCAAGGCAATGGTGGCCTGGCTCCGGCAGCATGTCAGCTTCGATCATTGCGTGATCTTCGGCTATCGCGGCGCCTTACGCCCGCCGCTGCTGTTCGAGACATTCTCGCCGGCCGACAGCCACGTCTTCGTCGCGCTCTATCAGGAAGGGCCTTATCTGCTCGATCCGTTCCACCATGCTGCGGTCGAGCGCAAGGAAGGCTTTTGGCGCATGCGCGAATTGGCGCCGGATCGCTTCTATGCCAGCGAATATTACCGCTCCTATTACAGCCAGACCAGACTTGCGGAGGAGGTCGGCTTTTTTGTGCCGCTGCCGGGAAAGGACGCACTGGTGCTCTCGCTGATGCGATTGCGCGCTTCGGGACCTTTCGGAACCGCCGATGCGAGGTTGCTGCGCGACATGGCGCCTGCGGTGATCAATCTCATCAGGCTGCGCTGGCATGATCTTCCGGCCGACAAACCGGCAGAGACGAAGCAGGACGAAACGATTGCTCCAGTCAGCGAGTTCGAACGTGCTCACATCTGGAAGAGCCTTTCGCTCACGCCGCGCGAACAGCATGTCGTCGACCTGGTGCTTCAGGGCCATTCCACGGAATCAATCGCCAGGGCGATGCGCATCGTGCCGGGAACCGTAAAAGTCCATCGCCGTAACATCTACCGCAAGCTCAAGATCAAATCGCAGGCGGGCCTATTCGCGCGTTTTGTCGAGATCATGGATGCACGGATTCGGTAGTCCCAAGTTCAGCCGGCAGCGCCGTCCCAGGAACCGGTTTCGGCCATTTGCCTGAGCAGAGGTGCCGCCCGGAAGACGTCCTCGCCGGTCTGCTGGTGCCAGTGATCCAACCGCCGGATGATCTTGTCCACGCCTTCGCGGCTTGCCCAGAACATCGGCCCGCCCTTGCCGACCGGGAAGCCATAGCCGTTGACCCAGACGACGTCGATATCGGACGCGCGGGCGGCAATCTGTTCCTCGAGGATTTTGGCGCCCTCGTTGATCATCGGATAGAGCGTGCGCTCGATGATCTCCTCGGCGCCGATTGCCCGCGGTGCAATGCCGCGTTCAGCAGCCTTGTTGTGGATGAGCGCTTCGACCTCCGGATCGGGCAGCGGCGTGCGCGAACCGTTCTCATAGCGATAGAAGCCGCTGCCGGTCTTCTGGCCGAAATGGCCCTGTTCGCACAACGTGTCGGCGATGTCAGCCGTCTGGCCACGCGCCTTGCGGTTGCGCCAGCCTATGTCGAGGCCGGCGAGATCGCTCATCTGGAACGGCCCCATCGGCCAGCCGAAATCGGTGAACACCTGGTCGACCTGGCGCGGCATTGCACCCTCGAGCAGAAGCGCCTCCAGTTCCGCACCCCGCGCCGCCAGCATGCGGTTGCCGACGAAGCCGTGGCAGACGCCGACGACGACCGGCACCTTGCCGATCCGCCGCGCCAGATCGACGATGGTCGTCAGCACGTCCGGCGAGGTCTTGTCGGCGCGGACGATTTCCAGAAGCTTCATGACGTTAGCCGGCGAAAAGAAATGCATGCCAAGGAGATCTTGCGGCCGCGACGTCGAAGCGGCGATCTCGTTGACGTCGAGATAAGAGGTGTTGGTGGCAAGGATCGCGCCCGGTTTGGCCACCGCATCGAGCCTGCCGAATACCTCCTTCTTGACCGCCATTTCCTCGAACACAGCCTCGACGATCAGGTCGCAATCGGCGAGGTCTGCATAGTCGGTGCTGCCCCTGAACAAAGCCAGCCGCTGGCGCTTGGCGTCTTCGCTCAGCGACCCGCGGGTGACGGAAACGGCATAGTTCTTGTCGATCGTCGCCAGCCCGCGTTGCAATGCTTCCTGCGTTGTTTCCAGCAAGGTCACGGGAAGACCGCCATTGGCGAACGCCATGGCGATGCCGCCGCCCATCGTGCCGGCGCCGATGACGCCGACCCGGGCGATCTTGCGCCTGACGACATCCTTGCCGGCAAGCTTTGCCGCCTCACGTTCAGCGAAGAACAAATGCCGCTGCGCGCGTGATTGGTCGCCGGCGACAAGCTTGACGAACAGGTCGCGTTCGGCCGCCAGCGCTTCGTCGAAGGGCAGCGTGAGGGCGTTGCGGACCGACTGCGCACAGGCTATCGGCGCCTCGAGACCGCGCGCTTTGCCCGCAAGCGTTGCCGCCTCCTTGTCGAAGGCCGGCAAGTCGGCCTGGTCGAGGCGATCGTTGCGGTCGCGCACCGGCGTGAACGGACCGCCTTTCGCGGCCGTTTCGCTGGCGAAACTCACCGCTTGCGCGGTCAGGTCGCCATCGAAGACGGCATCCACCAGACCGGCGGCGCGCGCCTCGGCCGCATTGATCGGCGTTCCCGAAACGATCATGCTGAGTGCCTTCAGCGGACCAACCAAGCGCGGCAGGCGAACCGTGCCGCCGCCGCCCGGCAGCAGGCCGAGCTTGACTTCCGGCAGGCCGAGCCTTGCCGCTCGGTCGGCAACACGGAAATGGCAGCCGAGCGCCAGTTCCAGGCCGCCGCCGAGCGCAGTGCCGTGAATGGCGGCGACCGTCGGCTTGGCGATGGTTTCCAGCACGGCGACAATGGCGCGCAATTCCGGCTGCTGCGCCGGTCTGCCGAATTCGGTGATGTCGGCGCCGGCGACGAAGGTCCGCCCGGCGCAGGCTATCACGATTGCTCCCACCGACGGCTCGTCCCGCAGGGAAACGAGCGCCCGCATCAACGGCTCGCGCACATGGAAGCTCAGCGCGTTGACCGGCGGATTGTCGATGGTCACCAGCGCGACGTTGCCGTGCCTTGTAGTGCTGACGAAATCGGGCACGCAAACCTCATACAATGATGTTGGCCAGGAGCCCGACGGGATTTACAGCGCTGGCATGCGGATGGGAACCACATGTTTGCGGGCCGGATCGATATCCTCTCGCCGCCGGGTGGCCTTGCCTTAGCGCAGCGCCTTCTGCCCGCCGGCCGCGGTGATGACGCCGACGATGATCAGCCCGGTCAGCACCAGGCGCACGCCGACGCTTACGCCGAACGTGTTGAGCATGGTCAACAGCAGCACGAGGAACAGCGCCGCGCCCCAGACCCCCGGCACATTGGCCTTGCCGCCGGCTACCGACGTGCCACCGATGACGACGACCGCGATCGACGCCAGCAGATACTCATTGCCGATATCGACATTGGCGCCGCGGAAATAACCGGCGAGCAGTGCACCGTCGAGGCCGCCGAGCGCGCCCGACAGCGTGTAGGTGAGGAAGCGGGTGCGGCCGACATTGACGCCTGCCAGCCAGGCGGCGCGGATGTTCTGGCCGATCGCCAGCACCGAGCGTCCGTAGATCATGCGCTGCAAAACGATGCCGGCGCCGATGGTGAACAGCACGGTCAGGATCGCCAGCACCGGGATGCCGAACACCTGCCAGTTGGTGAAATCGGCAAAGCCCGGCGGCGGCTTGATCTGCAAGCCGCGCCCATAGCTGATGTCGACCGACTGGATGACGAAGCTGGCCGACAGCGTCGCGATGATCGGCGGAATGCGCAGCGCCCATATCAGAAGGTAGTTGACGGCACCGATCGCCATGCCGCAGGCAAGCGCGGCCAGCAGCCCGACCGCGATCATCGCATCATTGCCGTCCATGACCTTCATGGCGACAGCACTGGCAAGGCCGATATTGGCCGGCAGCGACAGGTCGACATTGCCCGGCCCGAGCGTGATGACGAACATCTGGCCGACGCCGACGATGACGGTGAAGACGGCAAGCGACAGCGCCGCCGTGATCATCCCGCCTCCGCCATAGCCGCCGGTGAAGGCGATCGTCGCCAGCCACACCAGCAGCGCCCCGAAGAACGACCAGATCCAGGGTCTGGCGAGCAGTGTCCGCAGCGAGACCATGCTCACCTCTCCCTGCGGCTGATCAGCACCCGGGCCGCCAGCACGATGATCAGGATGGCGCCATTGGCGGCAACCTGCCAGTCGGGCGGAATGTGCATGAACGTCAGCAGTGGCGATGCGGCCAGCGCCAGCGTCAACGCGCCGATGACGGCGCCGATCGGCGACACCCGGCCGCCGACGAACTCACCGCCGCCGAGGATGACGCCGGCGATCGAAAGCAACGTGTAGCCATTGCCGATATTGGCGTCGGCCGAGGTGGTGATGCCGATCAGCGCCATGCCGGACAAAACGCCGAACAGGCCGGTCAGCGCAAACAGCGCGATTTTGGTACGGAGCAGCGACCAGCCGGCGCGCTTGAGTGCGGCTGAATTGCCGCCCGATCCACGCAGGATGACACCATAGGAGGTGCGCATCAGGCCAAAGTGGACGACCGCCGCGATCAGCAATGCCGCGATGATCGGGAACGGAATGAAGGGTGGCTTGAAGGCCATCAGCGCCAGCAGCCAGTCCGGCGCCTTGCCGCCGGGCTTTGGCAGGATCAGGATGGCCAGGCCCTGCCAGACGAAACTCATGCCGAGCGTCACCACGATCGAGGGCAGGTTGCGCAGATGGATCAGCGCGCCGAGCAGCGCGTAGACACCGATCGACCCGAGCAGGATGACGACGCCGAGCAACGGCGCGTCCTTCAGCCATGTCGCCGTGACGCAGCCGACGAAGCCGACAAAGGTGCCGATTGACAAATCGAGCTCGTTGCCGGCGATGACGAACATCTGCGCGATCGTCGCCAGCGCGATCGGGATCGCCAGATTGAGCATCAGGCTGAAGCCGAAATAGCTGATGGCGCGCGGGTTGAGCCAGGCGATAGCGATGAGCACCAGCGCCAACGACAGTGCCGGCAGCAGGCTGCGCAGCATGCGCGCCCGCCTCGTGGCGCGAGCCGACGATTTTAGCCCATTCTCGATGGATGCCGCCGTCATCTCAGGCCGCGTCGCCAAACGAGGACTGGATGATCTTTTCCTCCGTCAGTTCGTCGCGACGAAGGTTGGCGACGATCCGGCCGTTCTTGAACACATAGATGTGGTCGCAATTGTCGAGCTCTTCGGTTTCGGTGGTGTACCAGAGGAATGTGCGGCCATGGCGAGCTTCTTCGCGCACGAGATCGTAGACTTCGAGCTTGGTTCCGATATCGACGCCGCGCATCGGATCGTCCATCAGCACGATCTTGGCGTCGGAGCCGAGCGCCCGCGCGAACAAGGCCTTCTGCTGGTTGCCGCCGGACAGCGAGAAGATGTTGTTGTTCATGTCGGGCGTGCGGATGCCGATTTTCCGCTGCCACAGCTGGGCGAGCTCGGCTTCGCGCTGCGGCGAGATCAAGAGGCCGTTGCGCAATCGCGCCAGCGAACGGATGCCGATGTTCTCGGCGATCGACCATTGCGGAAAAATCCCGTCCGACTGGCGGTCGCCGGCAACCAGCGCCACCGGCGCGGTGACCTCGATGCCGGTCTTGGCGCGGGAAGCCGCGGCAAAGATCGCCAGCAACAGGTCGGTCTGGCCATGCCCGGCAAGTCCGGCAAGGCCGATGATCTCACCGGCACGGGCGATGAGCTCATTGCCGTCCTGCTGTCGCGCCGGCCGCGCCCGGACCCGCAGCGGACCGGGCTCCGGCTTGCCGCTCGCAATCTCTGCGGCGGCCTTCTCGCGCGCCTCCGCTCCGCCCATCGCCGTCACCAGCCTGTCGCGGTCGAAGGCGTCGGCCTGCCCGGCGGCGACCACCTTGCCGTCGCGCATCACCACGATGCGATCGGCATTTCCGAGCACTTCGCCCAGCACATGCGAGATCAGGATGCAGCTCTTGCCGGCGGCGATGAAGCGGCGCACGAACGCCAGCAGCTGGCCGGCGGTATGCGCATCGAGCGAGGATGTCGGCTCGTCGAGGATGACCAGTTCGAGCGGCTCCTGCGTGACCGTGAAGGCGCGCGCCACCTCCACCATCTGCCGGCTGGTGATGGAAAGATCGCCGACGATGTCGGATGCCGAGATGCTGTGGCCGGGGAATATCTCGTCGAGCTTGGCGGCAATCAGATGGGCGGCCTTGCGCCGCCAGCCGAAGCCATTAAGCGAGGCGTGGTTGATCCGCGTATTCTCGGCGACGCTGAGGTTCGGGCAGAGCGACAGTTCCTGGAAAACGCAACGTATGCCGAGCTGCTGTGCGCGCGGCACCGAATAACTTGCCTCGACGCCGCCGCGGACCGCGATCTGCCCGCTGTCGGGGGTAAGCGTGCCGGCCACCATATGCATGAGCGTCGACTTTCCGGCGCCGTTATGGCCGACGAGACCGACGCATTCTCCGGCACGAACGCTGAAATCGACACCGTCGAGCGCCCTGACGGCACCGAAATGTTTTTCGGCGCCGCCCAGTCTTATGATGTCCATACTGACGGCACCGAAATGTTTTTCGGCGCCGTCAGGCCTGATGATGTCTGCACTGGCCTCGGGCATCCCTCAACGATACCCGGTTATCTGTGGCGGCAACAATAGTGCCATGCTCACTTGATGTTGGCCTTGATCGCCGCGACGGCGTCTTCCTGCGTGTATTCGTGGCTGGCGACGCCGCCCTTCGGAATCTTCGGCAACGCTGCCTCGAAATCGTCCTGTGTGAAGGCGAGATAAGGAACCAGCAGGTCGTGCGGCACGTCGGTGCGGCCGTCGAGCACTTGCTGCGCCACCCAGAAGGCAAGCGTCGATACGCCTGGCGCGATCGAAGCCGACCAGGTCTGGTAACCGTCCTTTTCCTTCTGCTCTTTCCACCATTGCAACTCGTCCTGGCGATTGCCCATGATGATGGTCGGGCGCGGCTTGCCGGCGGCGGCAAAGGCCTGCGCCGCGCCGTAGCCGTCACCGCCCTGGTCGACGACACCGACCACATCCGGCAGCGACGGCAGGATCGTCGCTACGGCCTTCTGTGCCGTGGTCTGGTCCCAGTCGCCGGTCACCGAGCCGACGATCTTGAACTCGGGATGGGCGGCGACACCTTCGAGGATGCCGGCATGGATGGCATCGTCGATCGAAGTGCCGGCAAGGCCACGGATTTCCAGCAGATTGCCACCCTTGGGCTGGAACTTGGCCATCTGCTCGACTTCCTGCTTGCCCATGTCCTTGAAGTCGACGACGACGCGGTAGGCGCAGGGTTCGGTGACGATGCCATCGAAGGAGACGACGACAATGCCGGCGTCGCAGGCCTGCTTGATGGCGCCGTTGAGGGCATCCGGAGATGCCGCGTTGATGACGATCGCGTCATAGCCCTGCAGGATCAGGTTCTGCACCTGGGCTGCCTGCGTCGGCACTTCCTTGTCGGCCGTCGTGAAGACGTCGGCGGCGCCGACCACCTTGTCGGCGACTGCCTTCTTGGTGACGATGCCGTAGCTGTCCAGCATCGCCTGCCGCCACGAATTGCCGGCGTAATTGTTGGAGAAAGCGATCTTCTTGCCGCTGGTATCGGCAAGCGCGGTGCCTGCGGCAAGCATCGCTGCAAGGGCGCCCAAAACGAATATTTTCTTCATGTCATACTCCTCCCGTGAGTTGCTGTCTTACTGGTGGCTAATGGCTGGCTGGTGGCTAATGGCTGATACGCTCACAATGCTGTTTTTTATCTATTATCAGACAAATGCAGATAGCCAGCAAGCTGTCAACATCAATCCATGGCCGACGATCAACTTGCGGTGCAATCATTGAAACCGGTTCGACTCCTGGTCTAGGGATGGCGATGGAGACCGATTAAATGGCAGTGAACCTTGCCCCGGGTGCACCCGGCATTCCGGCGCGCTGGACGTCGAGCGCCAAGAGCGGCGTCGGCACCGCGCTGTCGCCGGCCTGCCCGATCTGGTTCACCATCAGCCACGGTATCCTCAACGAGATCTACTATTCCCGCCTCGACAGCGCATGCACCCGCGATCTGGGGCTGATCGTCACCGGACCCGACGGCTATTTCTCCGAAGAGAAGCGCGACGCCGAACATCGCATCGAACCCCTCGAGGACGGGGTGCCTGCCTATCGGCTGGTCAACACCGCAGCCGATGGAAGCTACCGGATCGAGAAGCGCGTCCTCACCGATCCGGAACGTCCCGTCTTGCTGCAGGAGATCATGTTCACGTCGCTCAAGGGTGCCGCCAGCGACTACCGCGTCTACGCGCTGCTGGCGCCGCACCTCGTCAATGCCGGCATGGGCAACACTGCCTGGATCGACGACCATGAAGGACAGCCTGTTCTGTTTGCATCGGGACGCGGCGTCTGCCTGGCGCTCGCCTCGTCGCGGCCGTGGAAGGCGTGCGCGGCCGGCTATGTCGGCGTCTCCGACGGCTGGCAGCAGCTTCGTCAAAGCGGCCGGCTCGATCCGGCCTGCCGCAGGGCCGAGGACGGCAATGTCGCGCTGACCGGTGAGATCGCCTTTTCGGCTGCGAACCCAAAAATGTTGCTGGCGCTGGGCTTCGGCACGACGCCGCAACAGGCGGCGGAAACTGCTTTCGCCAGCCTGAACCAAGGTTTTGGGCCCGCAGCCGGATCCTACGTCGACAAATGGCGCCAATGGCAGGCCGGATTGCTGCCGCTGGACCGGCATGCGGTGTCCGCCCTCAATCCCTACCGCCTCAGCACGGCGGTGCTGGCGACACACCGCTCGTCGACCGGAGCAGCCGTGGCCAGCCTGTCGATCCCGTGGGGCTTCAACAAGGGCGACGACGATCTCGGCGGCTATCACCTGGTCTGGCCGCGCGATCTGGTCGAAACCGCCGGCGGATTCCTCGCCGCCGGCGACCCGGCGGAAGCCTTGCGCATCCTTGGCTATCTGCGCTCGATCCAGCAGCCGGACGGCCATTGGCCGCAGAACGCCTGGCTCGACGGGTCGGTCTATTGGCCGGGCATCCAGATGGACGAGTGCGCCTTTCCGCTGCTGCTCGCCGACGCGCTGCGCCGCGCCGGGCATTTGCCGCCTGCGGTACTCTCCTCCTTCATGCCGATGATCGAGCGCGCTGCCGCCTATGTCGTACGCAACGGCCCCGTCACCGGCGAGGACCGCTGGGAGGAAGACGCCGGCTACAGCCCGTTCACGCTTGCCGTCGAGATCGCCGCGCTGCTTGCGGCTGCGGACATGTTCGATGCCGCCGGCAAAACAGAGCCGGCAAACTATCTGCGCGAAACCGCCGATATCTGGAACGATCAGATCGAGCGCTGGACCTACGTCGCCGGCACCGCCGCATGCGACGAAGCCGGCGTCGAAGGCTACTATGTCCGCATCGCCCCGCCCGACACCGCCGGCGCCGCATCGCCGAAGGACGGCTTTGTGCCGATCAAGAACCGCCCGCCCGGTGATGCGGACCGCCCAGCCGAAGCGATCGTCAGCCCGGATGCGCTGGCGCTGGTCCGCTTCGGCCTGAGGGCAGCCGACGATCCGCGCATCCTCGACACGGTCAAGGTCATCGACGCGCAATTACGCTGCGAACTGCCGCAGGGGCCGCTCTGGTACCGCTACAATGGCGACGGCTATGGCGAGCATGCCGACGGCGCACCCTTCGATGGAACCGGCCGGGGCGGGCCCTGGCCGCTGCTGGTCGGCGAGCGCGCCCATTACGAGCTGGCGGCAGGGCGCAGGGACAGTGCGGCACGCCTGCTCGCCACGTTTGAGGGCTCCGCCGGGCCGGGCGGCCTGCTGCCGGAGCAGGTCTGGGACGGTCCCGACATGCCGGAGCGCGAATTGCGGCATGGCGGCCCCTCCGGCAGCGCCAAGCCGCTGGTCTGGGCGCATTCCGAGCACATCAAGCTGCTGCGTTCGCTGCGCGACGGCGCCGTGTTCGACATGCCGCCGCAAGGCGTCAAGCGCTATATCGAGGGCAGGACGGTGTCGTGCCTCAGGGCATGGCGCTTCAACCACATGATCCGTACCGTCCCGGCAGGCAAGGCGCTGCGCATCGAACTTCTGGCCCGGGCGGTGGTTCATTGGAGCAGCGACAATTGGGCAACCGTCCATGACACCGAGACCGCCGCGAACCTTTTCGGTATCCATCTCGCAGAGTTGCCGGTTGCCGACGCCGCTCCGGGCAATAGCATTGTCTTCACATTCTTCTGGTCCGATGCCGGCCGTTGGGAGAATGCTGACTTTTCTGTCGGCATCGGCGATACCGCACAGCCACTAGATCATCGATCCCTCAAGTAAGGCAGGACGAGACCATGCAGATAGGAATGATGGGACTGGGCCGGATGGGCGCCAACATGGTTCGGCGCCTGTTGCGCGATGGCCACGAATGCGTCGTCTACGACATTAACCCGGCGAGCGTCGCGGCGCTTGTGACCGCCGGCGCGGTCGGAGCCGCCTCGATGGAGGAGTTCGTCGGCAAGCTGACCAAGCCGCGCAGCGCCTGGCTGATGCTGCCGGCGGCGATCACCGGCCGGATCGTCGACCAGGTGGCCGCCCTGATGGAGCCGGGCGACATCATCATCGACGGCGGCAATTCCTATTATCATGAGGCCGTCGACCACGCCGCGCGCCTGGCCTTGAAAGGCTTGAGCTATGTCGATGTCGGCACCAGCGGCGGCGTCTGGGGCCTCGAGCGCGGCTACTGCCTGATGATCGGCGGCCCCGACAGCGCGGTGCAGCATCTCGATCCGATTTTCGCAACGCTGGCGCCGGGCGCCGACGCCGCTTCGCCCGCCCCTGCCAAGGACGCCGGAACCGCTCCCTTCGGCTATCTCCACTGCGGACCGAGCGGCGCCGGCCATTTCGTCAAGATGGTCCATAACGGCATCGAATACGGCGTCATGGCCGCCTATGCCGAGGGCATGAACATCCTGAAGTCGGCGAACGCCGGCAAGCGGCAGCGCACCGCCGACGCCGAAACCAGTCCACTCGAGAACCCGCAATATTACCAGTTCGACATCGACATCGCTGAGGTGGCAGAGGTCTGGCGGCACGGCAGCGTCATCGGCTCGTGGCTGCTCGACCTGACGGCCGGCGTGCTGAAGGCCGATTCGTCGCTGACACAGTTCGGCGGGCGGGTCTCGGATTCCGGCGAAGGCCGCTGGACGCTGAAGGCGGCGATCGACACCGGCGTGCCGGCGCCGGTGCTGTCGTCGGCGCTGTTCGACAGGTTCTCCTCGCAAGGCGAGTCCGAATTCGCCGACAAGCTTCTGTCCGCCATGCGCTATGCCTTTGGCGGCCATGTCGAAAAACCCAAGGCCGGCTCGTGACGGGCGACAGGGAGGCACACCCATGAGCCAGGAACGATCGGACACGCTGGTGCTTTTCGGCGCCACCGGCGATCTCGCCCACAAGAAGATCTTCCCCGCCCTCTACGCCATGGTGGCCAAGGGAACGCTGAACGAGCCGGTGATCGGCGTCGCCTTCGATCCTTGGGATATCGCCAAGCTGCAGGCGCGCGCCCGCGACGGCATCGTCAACGCCATCGGCAGCATCGACGAGAAGATCTTCGCAAGGCTCGCGACGCTGCTGCGCTATGTCAGCGGCGACTACCGGGCGCCTGCGACCTTCGATAAACTGAAGACCGCGCTCGGCAGCGCACAGCGGCCGCTGCACTATCTGGCGGTGCCGCCCGCCATGTTCGAGGTCGTCGTCCAGGGACTGGAGCAGTCGGGCGCCGCCCAGGGCGCACGCCTGATGGTGGAAAAGCCGTTCGGCCATGATCTGCAATCGGCGCGCTGGCTGAACCGGGTACTGCATCTGGTCTTCGACGAAAAGTCGATCTTCCGCATCGACCATTATCTCGGCAAGGAGGCGATCCAGAACCTGCTCTATTTCCGCTTCGCCAATTCCTTCCTCGAGCCGATCTGGAACCGCAACTTCGTCGAGAGCGTGCAGATCACCATGGCCGAGGATTTCGGTGTCGAGGGCCGCGGCCGCTTCTATGACGAGGTCGGCTGCATCCGCGACGTCATCGAAAACCATCTGCTCAACATCCTCTTGCTGCTCGCCATGGAGCCGCCGGTCGGCCGCTCGGCCGACGATCTGATCGACGAGAAGGTGCAGGTGCTGCGGGCGATCCGGACGCTGACCAGGGACGATGTCGTGCGCGGCCAGTTCGACGGCTATCTCAACGAGCCGGGCGTGGCGCCGAACTCGCCGGTCGAGACCTTCGCGGCGGTGCGCTTTTTCGTCGATACCTGGCGCTGGCAAGATGTGCCGTTCTTCATCCGCGCCGGCAAATCCCTGCCGGTGCACGCCACCGAGGTCATCGTGCGGCTGAAACGGCCGCCGCTCGACGTCTTCGATCCAATCAAGCCCGGCGACTGCAATCACGTGCGCTTCCGCATCGATCCGCAGGTGGCGATCTCGATCGGAGCCCGGCGCAAGGCGCCCGGCGACGACATGGTCGGCGAGCAGGTCGAGCTCACCGCGCTCGACGATTCGAAGGGCGACATGCCGCCTTACGAGCGGTTGATCGGCGACGCTATGAACGGCAACGGCCAGCTGTTCACCCGCCAGGACGCCAGCGAGCTCGCCTGGCGCATCGTCGGCCCGGTGCTCGGCGACACCACGGCGCCCGCGATCTACGCGCCAAAGACCTGGGGGCCGACCGAAGCGATGACTGGATTCGGCCCGCCGAACGGCTGGATCAATCCATCGAAATGATTTCTGGGAGGCAAAAGCGATGGCCAAAGCGGTGAAGCGACCGGCACCCGACGCCGAAAAGATCGTGCTTGCGATCGATATCGGCGGCTCGCACGTCAAGATCCGCACCAGCGCCGGCGGCGACGAGCGCAAGACCGCTTCCGGACCGGAGCTGACGCCGCAGCAGATGGTCGCGGCGGTGAAGACGCTGGCCGAAGGGCTGCAATACGATGTCGTCTCGATGGGCTATCCGGGTCCGGTGCACCACAACCGGCCGCTCACCGAACCCGCCAATCTCGGCAAGGGCTGGGTCGGCTGCGATTTCGCCGCTGAGTTCGGCAAACCGGTGAAGGTCGTCAACGATGCGCTGATGCAGGCCGTCGGCAGCTATGAAGGCGGCCGCATGCTGTTCCTCGGCCTCGGAACCGGCCTCGGGGCCGCGATGATCGTCGACAACGTCGCCCAACCGATGGAGCTTGCCCATCTTCCCTACAAGAAGCGCGGCAGTTTCGAAGACTATGTCGGCGAACGCGGCCTGCAAAAGCGCGGCAAGAAGAAATGGCGCAAACACGTCTTTGACGTGGTCGACCGGCTTCGCGCCGCCATGCAGCCGGATTACGTGGTCATCGGCGGCGGCAATGTCGAGGAACTCGCCGACTTGCCCGCCGATTGCAGACGCGGCGACAATACACGCGCCTTCGAGGGCGGATTTCGACTGTGGCGCGACAAATCCCTGATTATCTGATATTGCTGATTGTCTGATATTATCGAGCACCGGCTCAGGGTTGTTAATCCCGCGCTGCCGTTAGTATTATTATTCAAAATAATGTGTGACGTGGTGCGGCGTCATTGCATTGCGCAGATTTGCCGACTAGGAATTTCTGCGACCCCCACGGACGGAGAAATAGATTGACCGACGACAACAACAACGCTCGCAAAGACATCGACCTGCTTGAGCTGACCGCCCATATCGTGTCCGCATATGTCGAGAAGAACCGCTTGCCGGCTTCCGGCCTCGGCGATCTCATCGCCAGCGTCAGCGCTTCCATAGGCGGGCTCGGGCAACCGGCAGTGCCGGTCGCCGCGCCGCTGACGCCTGCCGTCAATCCCAAGAAATCGGTGACGCCGGACTACATCATCTGTCTCGAGGACGGCAAGAAGTTCAAATCCTTGAAGCGCCATATCGGCGTCCATTTCGGGCTGACGCCCGACGCCTATCGCGCCAAATGGGGCCTGCCGTCCGACTACCCGATGGTCGCCCCCAACTACGCGGCCTCGCGTTCGCAGCTGGCCAAGGCAATCGGTCTCGGCCGCAAGGCCGCCCCGCCCGCGCCCGTCAAGGGCAGGGGCAGGAAGGCCAAGGCGACGGCCTAAAGCGTTCGGAGCAGGTCCGGTCGCTCCGCCAGCGGCAACGCCCGGCGGAGCGGAAATTGTTGATCCAGGCCGGATTTTTGCGCGCGCCCTGCGCTGAACTGCGCTAAAGGCTCTCTTGGCCGGACCAGCGCCCATCGTGGAAGTGCCCCGCCGGCCGACATCGCCGCCACGGGGCCTGATCCATGACCACAGAATCCCAAGTACCGCCTGACCAGCGTTATGCCGCCTTTCGCCATCGGCCGTTCCTGAGCTACTGGGCGGCGCGCTTCCTCTCGACATTCTCCACCCAGATCGTGTCGGTCGCCGTCGGCTGGCAGATCTACGATCTGACCCGCGACCCGTTCGACCTTGGGCTTGTCGGCATCGTCCAGTTCCTGCCTTCGCTGCTGCTGGTGCTGGTCACTGGCGACGTTGCCGACCGTTTTGGACGCCGCCTGATCATGGCGCTGGCGGTGCTGGTCGAGGCGGGCTGCGCTTTGGCGCTTCTGTTGCTGACGCTGCGCGGCCTCTCCGGGCCGATGCCGGTCTTCATCGTGCTCGCCATGTTCGGCATCGCGCGCGCCTTCTTCGGGCCGGCCTCGTCATCATTGTTCGCCAATCTGGTGCCGCCCGAGGATTTCGCCAACGCCATCGCCTGGAACTCGTCCGCCTGGCAGACGGCAACCATCGTCGGGCCGGTCGCCGGCGGTCTGCTCTACGGGCTTTCGGCCGAAGCCGCCTACACCACCGCGGCCGCGCTGATGCTCATCGCCGCCGTGCTGATCTTCACCATCCCGAAGCCCGCCCAGCGCAGCCGGACCGACAGACCGACGGTACGGACCCTGTTCGCCGGCTTCGGCTATATCTGGAGCGAAAAGATCGTGCTAGGCGCGATTTCGCTCGATCTGTTCGCGGTGCTCCTGTCCGGCGCCTCGGCGCTGCTGCCGGTCTATGCGCGCGATATCCTCGAACTCGGCCCATGGGGGCTCGGCCTGTTGCGCTCGGCGCCCGGCGTCGGCGCCATCTGCGTCGCCATCTGGCTGGCCGGACACCCGATCCGCAACCATGCCGGCCTTGTCATGCTCGGCTTCGTTGCGCTGTTCGGCGCGTTCACCGTCTTGTTCGGCCTCTCGACCATCACCTGGGTGTCGATCGCAGCCCTTGCCCTGCTCGGCGCCACCGACATGTTCAGCGTCTATATCCGCGAGACGCTGATCCAGCTGTGGACGCCGGACGACGTTCGCGGCCGCGTCAACGCCGTCAACCAGGTGTTTGTCGGCGCCTCCAATGAGCTCGGCGAATTCCGCGCCGGCACCATGGCCGCGCTGATCGGCACGGTTCCGGCCGTGGTGGTCGGCGGCGTCGGCGCGATCGCTGTCGCCGGTCTATGGGCGGTGCTGTTCCCACAGCTGCGCAAGGTGCGTCATCTCAGGGGGCGAAACTAAAGCGCGACGCGCTTTAGTTCGTTTGTTTGTGCATGTCGTTTTCCCAAAACCGCTGCACACTTTTGGGCGACATGCACCGACTTCACCGCAGCGCCGGCTTGCCAAAAATCATGGGCAGGAACTCGCCGAGCCAGCGCTTGAGGTGCATGTCCCAGATCAGCCGGCCACCGAGATGGTCGCGGCCGGGCTGCGCGCCGGGCAATTCGAAGCGATGGGCGCCGCGCACCACCCAGCGCTGCATCATCGCCCGGGTCAATTCGCCATGGAACTGGATGCCCCAGGCATTGTCGCCATAGCGGAAGGCCTGGTTGGGATAGGTTTCGGCCGTCGCCAAAAGTGTTGCGTCCTTCGGCAGCGAAAAGCCCTCACGATGGAACTGATAGACCATCTCCGGCCAATGCATCAGCCTGCTGCCTGCTTCAGTCGCCTTTAGCGGATACCAGCCGATTTCGACGAGGCCCTCGCCATGGCCCTCGACCCTGCCGCCGAGATGCTTGACCAGCATTTGCGCGCCGAGGCAGATGCCAAGCAGCGGCCGGTTCTCGTTGAGTGGAATTTTGAGCCAGTCGGTCTCGCGGCGGACGAACTCGTCGCCGTCATTGGCGCTCATCGGCCCGCCGAACACCACGGCGCCGGCATGGCCATCCAGCGTCTGCGGCAAGGCCTCGCCGAGCGGCGGGCGGCGGATGTCGAGATCGAAGCCTTCCTCGATAAGCATATGGCCGACCCGGCCCGAGCTCGAATGCTCCTGATGCAGCACGATCAGGATCTTTGGTCTCGGGCTTGGCTTGGGCGGCATTGGAAGGCGGGATCCTGTTCTATTCGTCGCTTGACGTTCCGGCAGCACCAGGAGCCGCGGCCGCCGCCTTGAGGCGCGCCTCGACGCGGTCGCGGCGTTCGACGCCGATCAGCTCGGCGACCCGCCAGACGGTATTGTCCTCGAGTTCGTGCAGCTCGCCATCGGCATAGACGATCTCCCACATCAGGCCGATAAAGGCCTTTCGCGCCTCGGCGTCGAGATGGCGCTTGAGCACGCTGGTAAAGGCGTAAAGGTCGATCGCCTCATTGTCGGCCCGCTCGCCGGCAGCCGCCAACGCATCGAGTTCGTCGCCGCTGATAGAATAGCTTTCCGCCAGCACCTTCTTGAACCGTTCCCATTCGGTATCCTGGCGCACGCCGTCGGCGTTCATCACGTGGAAAAGGAGGGCGGATGCGGCAACGCGCGGATCGTCGGCGCTGGCGCTGGCGCCACTACCGGACGGCAGGTCCCTTAGAAACGACAGAACGCGTTCGAACATCAAATCATTCCCAATAAGACCGGGTCCACTCGACCCGGATCAGAACAAACGAAACCGGCGCGTCGATTTACCCGCCTCGTCGTCGGGGTCGACGCCGGGGTCGTCGGGCAGCCGCGTCAACTCCTGCGCCGGCTCGACGGCTTCGGCATCGTCCGGCACCGCGGCAAACGCCGCCGCGGCGACCGGTGTCACATGATCCTCGCCGGCACGGTTTTCGGTCTCTGCTTCGGTCGCGGTGCCCGGTGTCTCGGCAGCAACCGCTGTGTGCTCGATCGCCTCGGCTGTTTCCTGTACCGGCTTGGCTGAAGCCGCAATTGCCGGCACCGATGCCTCCTGCGTATCCTCATCGCTGTCGATCAACTGGCCGAGCCGCTCCATCGGCGCTCGCCATTCGAATGCATCGAGCCTGCCGGTGATCGGCGATACCGGAGCCCAGCGGTCGGAGACGACGCCGTCGGCGACCCAGGCCGGGTCGCGCGGCGCTCTCACCGCCTTCGACAGCAACTGCCGCACCTTGCCCTGGTCGCCGGTCTCGGCCTCCTCGATATCGGCCAGCAGCAGATAGGCGCCTTCGCGGCGATCGATGCGGATGGCGGCTTCGGCCTCGCGGCGCGCGGTTGAAAAGTCCTGCGCATCGAGCGCGGCGCGCGCCACGGCAAGCGAGGCCTCGGCATGGTTCTTCTTCAGGTCCTGCAGCTTCTTTGCCCGGTTCAGCCGGTCGAGCACGGCATCGCCGGGCCTGGCATGGGTGTAGAGCTCGGCGATCTCCGGGTGCGGCTCGGCCTTCCACGCCGCCTCGAGGATTTTCGAGCCCTTGCGCACGTCGTTCAGCCGAAACAGCAATTTCGCCGCGGCGACCGCCGCCGGCGCGAAATCCGGCCGCAGCCGGTTGGCTTCGAGAGCCGCCGTCCGGGCGGCATTGGCATCGCTGTCGATCAGCGCCTGCGCCTTGGCGGTCAGCAGCACAGCGCGGCGCCGGTTAGCGGCGTCGCGCTCGATCTGCCGCGTTGACTTCTGGGCGTCGACAAGTTTCAGCGCACCATCCCAGTCGCCACGCCCGGTCAGATCTTCCAGCGTCGATTCGGCCGCCCAGGCCAGCTGCGGCGCCACCGCCGCCGCACGGCCGGCATAGTGGCGGGCTGCGTTGCGGTCGCCGAGCCGCTCGGCTTCGAGATACAGTCCGCGCAGGCCGAGCAGCCGCATTTCGGGATCGTCGAGCATGGTCTCGAACTTTTCGCGGGCGCCCTCATGGTCGCCTTCGAGCAGCGAGGCCTGCGCGTCGAGCAGCTGGATCAGCGGCTCCTGGTCGGAGCGGATCAGCTTTGCCGCTTCCTTGGTCTTCTTGCGGGCGAGCGCGCCGTCACCGGCGCCGGCGGCGATCATGCCGGTCGACAGCGCCTGATAGCCGCGGTCGCGGCGCCGCACGCGGAAATAGCGCGAGATCGTATAGGGGCTGGTCCACAGCGCCTTGACCAGCCACCAGACGATCATCACCGCGGCAACCACGGCAACGATCGCCACCGCCGCGACCATCAGGCTGACCTGGTATTGATAGCCGTTGAAGGTGACGAGCATTTCACCCGGCCGGTCGGCCAGCCAGGCGAACCCGAGCCCGAGCGCAAAGACGACGGCAAGGAAGGCGAGGATGCGGATCATCGGGTTCCTCACGCCTTCATCGCGCCAGCGATGAGTGAATCGATCTGCGTCTCGACCTCCATCCGCGCTTTCAGTTTGCCGGCAAAGTCGGCGCCGGCGGCCTTGGCCGCTTCAGGCAGCGTTTCGTATTCGCTGAGCGCCTTGGCGTAGTCGCCCTGATTGACGGCGACCTCCATGCGGGCGACGGTTTCCGGGGCGCCGGCGCCCTCGACCGCACCGATCGGCCTGACCTTGACCAGCGATTCGGCGCTCGACAGCAGCTTTTGCAGGATGCCGGCATTCTGGTCGACAGGCGTCGCGGCAGCGACCATGGCGTTGGCGGTGGCGTCCGCTTCGGCGGCGATCTCGGCGCGCGTTGGGACGCCCTTTTCGGCATAGGCGCGCAGCGTCGCGATCTCGGGTGCATCGGGTGAGATCGCGGCAAAGGTTTCGAGTTCGGTCGCGAACGGCGCACCGCGGTCGAGCGCTGCCTTGAGCGCCGAGGCGGCAATGGCCAGCGCGATCTTCGGCTGCGAAGCCTGTGCATCGACCTTGCCCGAGAGCTGTGAAACCGACTGTTCCAGCGCCGCAAGCCGGCCTTCCTGCGCCTTTGCCGTCTCGCCGGCCGATTTCACCAGCGCGTCGAGCGCGGCCAGCCTTTCGTTGAGCGGCTCGAGATCGACCGGCGCCGTGCCGCCGGCCTTGCCGAGGCCCGCGACCGCCGTCTCGATCTGCCGGACCTTGTCGCCAAGTGCGGCCAGCCCGGCATTGTCGCCGGCGCCGCCTTGCTCGACCGCCGATTTGAGCGCCGTGACGTCCGCCCTGACCTGATCCAGCGCCGACGACAGCCCGTCCACCTTGGCTGATGCGTCATTGTTGGCGTCGGCCTGTCTGAGGTCCGCGACCTCGCGTTTCAGCGAAGCGATCTCACTATTGACGGGGTCGAGCGACACGCCGCCCGACCCCGGCGCCCCGAGCAGGCCGGCAAATTGCAGCCCGCCGGCGGCGGCCAGCGCGATGACGCCGCCGACAATACCGGCGGCGATGCCGTTGATGCCGCTCCGCTTCGGCTGCGCTGCCATATGGTCGTCCCTCGTCTCAGCTGTCTTCTCGCCGGAACCTGGTATCCTCGGTTCGTTGGCCCCGGTTCCGCTGGGTGCATCTTCGAAACTGTAGTCGGAAGCCGTGAAGCGACCGACCGGCGCATCCGAACCGGCCGGATAAGGGATTTCCGCTTCCCTGGCAGAATCGGCGCCTGCGTCCGTCGGCTCTTGCGTGCCGGCCCGCGCGGCTGCGTCGGCATGTTCCCATGGTTCGAGATCGGTCTGGTCGGCATGCACCGGCTCCTCAGGCGGCTCCGGCTGCGATGCGTTCGCCGCTTCCTCGGCCCGCGCCTCGTAGGTCTGCGCCGCGGCCGGCTGCTGCGAGCTGGCATCCTGTTCGTCGGCGACTCGCGAGACGGCGCCGGGCTCGAGATCGATGGTCACCGGCTCACGGCGGCTCTTGGAATGCCGCATCTTCGGCGTCTTGACCATGCTCGGGCTCCGCAAAATTCGCTTCGGGATGGTTTGAAGGGTCTAGCACATCACCAAGCGGTGAAAAGGGGCGGCGTGATGACGCCACGGCTTGGAGTTCAGTTTTGGCAAAACGCCGCAGCGGTTTTGGGACACGGCATGCGGAACCAGAAATGAAAAACCCGCCTCGGCGGCGGGTCGTTGGGGCGAATCAGCACCATAAGTGATTTTCTAGCATAGCTGCCGGCACAAAGCAAGAACAAAATAGCTGTGTCGCGGACAATCGCCCCAGCTTAGCTGCGGAATGTTTCAGGAGCCCGCAGGAGGTATGCCAACGTCCGGAACAGGCGGATGCCGGTCAGCGCCGCGCCTGCAAAAGCCCCAGCAAGGCATCTTCGCTGGGCTCAGGCGCAATCCGGATCCTTTCGCCAGCGGCATCATCCAAGGCCGCGGCAATACGTCCCGACAATGCGAAAAAGCGCGTCTCTTCAAAAAAACCGCGCACCGCCGGCCGGCTAGCCAGGGCCTGCATCGCCATGGCCGCCTTGGCCGAATAGAGCAGCACCGCCTCGACCGGCCGGGCGGACAGGCGCGCAAGCACGGCCTCGTCGGAGTAATCCAGCACAACGGTGTCGTAGGTCTCGACGGCGCGGACCTGAGCGCCCGCCGCCTGCAGCCGCTCCTCGAAGCCCGGAAAGCGCACCCGCCCGCAGAGATAGACGATGGTCTGCCCCGCGTAACCACCAGCAAGCGCATCGGCCAGCGCCTCGGCATTCCCTGGGCCTTCGCTGACCGACAGAAACCCGGCCGCGCGGGCGGCTTCCGCCGTCTTCCTGCCGACGGTGTGGCACGGCAAGCCGGCGAGCGCCGCGATGACCTCTTTCGGCGCATGGCGAACGCCGTTGGCACTGGTGGCCGCGACCGCCGCAGCCGCATCGGCGACCGCGCCGACGTCGACGGGCAGCGCCACCGTTTCGGTCAGCGGCAGCAGGATCGGCTGAAAGCCGGCATCCGCAAGCCGGCGCGCCGTGCGCAAGGCGCCCGGTTCGGGTCTCGTCACCAGGACGCGGAGCATGTCAGGTCCAGCCGTCGAAGAATGTTTCGCCGGCTTTGGCCCGAACGGTCGCGGCGGCTTCCGCGCCAATGCGCGCCGCCTCCTGCGCTGGCCCTTCCAGCCTGACTTCATGCGACTGCGTGCCATCGGGCGAGATGATCAGCCCGGCAAAGGAAACCGTTGCGCCGGATATCGTCGCATGGCCGGCGATCGGGGTGCGGCAGGAGCCGTCGAGCGCCGCCAGGAAGGCGCGCTCGCAGGCCAGCGCCTGGCCGGTCGGCACGTCGTGGATTGCCGCCAGCATCGCTTCCACGTCGCGGTCGCCGATGCGGCTCTCGATACAGATCGCGCCTTGCCCCGGCGCCGGCGGAAAGACGTCGAGCGGCATCAGGTCGGTGACGACATTTTCGAGCCCGAGCCGCTTCAGCCCGGCATAGGCGAGGATGGTGCCGTCGGCGATGCCTTCGTCGAGCTTGCGCAGCCGCGTCTGCACATTGCCGCGAAACATCACCACGTCGATGTCCGGCCGCATCCGCCGGATCAGTGCCTGGCGCCTGAGCGACGACGAGCCGACCCTGGCGCCTTGCGGCAGGCCGGCAATCGTTCGCGCCGCCTTGCCGATGAAGGCATCGCGTGCGTCCTCGCGCGGCAGGAAGGCGGCCAGTTCCAGCCCCTCGGGCAACAGCGTAGGCATGTCCTTCGACGAATGCACGGCGATGTCGATGCGCCGCGCCAGCAACGCCTCCTCGATCTCCTTGGTGAACAGGCCCTTGCCGCCAGCTTCCGACAGCGGCCGGTCCTGGATGCGATCGCCGCTGGTCGAGATGACGACCACCTCGAACGCCTCGGCCGGCATGCCATGCGCCGTCATCAGCCGCGCCTGCGTTTCATGCGCCTGCTCCAATGCCAGCGGGCTGCCGCGTGTTCCGATTTTCAAGGTTGTTTGCATGGCGCGCCGTCCGTGATAACCCCCGGCAGGATCGAGGTCCGTCTTTCCGGCTTCCTCCTATCGGGGAAAGGCAGGCCGTACAATCCTTGGAGACAGCGACGAATTGATCCGCGTTCTGGGCATCGAGACGAGTTGCGACGAGACCGCCGCCAGCGTGGTGGCGCTGGACGGTCGCAGCACGCCGCAAATCCTGTCGAACATCGTGCTCAGCCAGATCGAGGAGCATGCCGCTTTCGGCGGCGTCGTGCCGGAGATTGCCGCGCGCGCCCATGTCGAGGCGCTCGACGGCATCATCGAGGCAGCGCTGGCCGATTCCGGCGTCGACCTCGCCGACATCGATGCGATTGCCGCCACCGCCGGTCCCGGTCTTGTCGGCGGGCTGATCGTCGGCCTGATGACGGCAAAAGCAATCGCCGCGGCAGCTAAAAAACCGCTGATCGCCGTCAACCATCTCGAAGGCCACGCGCTGACGGCCAGATTAACCGACGGGCTCGACTTTCCCTACCTCTTGCTGCTGGTTTCCGGCGGCCATACCCAGATCGTCGCCGTGCGCGGCGTCGGCGACTACCAGCGCTGGGCGACGACCATCGACGACGCGCTTGGCGAAGCCTTCGACAAGACGGCCAAGATGCTCGGCCTGCCCTATCCGGGCGGACCGAATGTCGAGAAGGCGGCGGCAAATGGCGATGCGGCCCGTTTTGCGTTTCCGCGCCCGATGAAGGGCTCGGCGCAGCCCGATTTTTCCTTTTCCGGCCTCAAGACCGCAGTGCGCCAGGCGGCATCCGCGATCGCCCCGCTGAGCGACCAGGACGTCGCCGATATCTGCGCCTCGTTCCAGGCGGCGGTGGCGGATGCGCTCGGCGACCGTGTTTCGCGGGCGCTGACCAGATTCCGTCAGCAATTCCCGGACAAGGCCGAGCCTGCGCTGGTTGTCGCCGGCGGCGTCGCCGCCAACCGGACGATCAAGGCGACATTGCAAGCGCTGTGCGAACAGGCCGGGTTCAGCTTCGTCGCCCCGCCGCTTAATCTCTGCACCGACAATGCGGCGATGATCGCCTGGGCCGGCATCGAGCGGCTGCGCGCCGGCATATCAGGCGAAAACGCCGCCGATTTCGTGCCGCGCTCGCGCTGGCCGCTGGACAGCGTCTCGGCCCCGATGGTCGGCTCTGGCCGGCGCGGGGCCAAGGCGTGACGAGCAAAGCCATGACGCGCAAAGCCAGCGCCGGCTGGCGTGTCGCCGTGCTTGGCGGCGGTGCCTGGGGCACGGCGCTGGCGCTGGCCATGCTGCGCGCCGGCCATTCGGTCCGGCTGTTCGCGCGCGACCCGGAGACCGTCGCGGCGATCGACCGTGGCGAAAATCCGCGCTATCTGCCCGGCATCGCGCTCGATCCCGGCATCGCGGCGACAAGTGACATCAAACTGGCTCTCGACGACGCCGACTGCGTGCTGGCGGTGGCGCCGGCGCAATCGTTGCGCGCCATGCTGACGGCCGCGTCCAGCCATGTGCCGAAAGGCGTCCCGCTGGTGCTCTGCGCCAAGGGCATCGAGCGCGACACCGGCGCGCTGCTGTCGTCCATTGCCGAGGAAATCCTGCCGGCAAATCCGGTCGCCGCTTTGTCCGGCCCAAGCTTTGCCACCGACGTCGCCAGGGGCCTGCCCACGGCCGTGGTGGTCGCCGCCCGCGACGAGGCTCTGGCCACCGACCTTGCCGCCCGTTTCTCGGCTGAAAACCTGCGTTGTTATTGGAGCGACGACCTGATCGGCGTCGAGATCGGCGGCGCGCTGAAGAACGTCTTTGCCATCGCCGCGGGTGCCGTTACCGGCGCCGGGCTCGGCGCCAGCGCCCAGGCCGCAATGGTGACGCGCGGCTTCGTCGAATTGCGCCGCATCGGTGCCGCCTTCGGCGCAAAGCCGGAGACGCTGATGGGGCTTTCCGGCCTCGGCGACCTGCTGCTCACCTGCTCGTCCGCCCAGTCGCGCAATTTCGCCTATGGGCTGGCGCTCGGGCAAGGCAAGCCGCTTGCCGGCCTGCCTCTGGCTGAAGGCGTGCCGACGGCGGCGATCGCCGCCCGCATCGCCGGCGAGCGCCGGATCGACGCGCCGATCATCGCCGCCGTCGCCGCCATACTGGACGGCACCGTCACCATAGACCAGGCTGTGTCGGCGTTGATGACCAGGCCGCTCAAAACCGAAACCGACATGTAATCCCGAACGATTGCGGAGATGGAAAGATGCTGTTTGCGTTGATTTGCAAGGACAAGCCAGGAAGCCTGCAGGTGCGGCTCGATACGCGGCCTAAGCACCTTGCCTTCCTGGAAGGGCTGAACGGTGACAAGAAATTGGCCTTCGCCGGCCCGTTCCTCGACGCAGACGGCAAGCCGAACGGCACTCTCGCCGTTGTCGAGGCGCCCGATCTGGCTGCGGCAAAAGCCCTGTCGGCGGCCGATCCCTATACCAAGGCAGGGCTGTTCGAAAGCGTCGAAATCCGGCAGTGGAACTGGAGCTTCAACAAACCGGCGGGTATCTAAATGCATGTCGCGCAAAAGTGTGCAGCGGTTTTGTGATAACGACATGCATAAAACAAGAACCTGAAGCGCGTCGCATGACGCCGGTCGAACGCGACGCGCTTTTAGTCGCGACGGCACCTGAGGAGGAGCAAGACAATGAACTACTGGCTGTTCAAATCCGAACCCTCGGTCTTCTCCTTCGAGGACCTCAAGGCCAAGGGCAAGGCCGGCACGCAATGGGACGGCGTGCGCAATTATGCGGCGCGCAACAACATGAAGGCGATGCAGATCGGCGATCTCGGCTTTTTCTACCATTCCAATGATGGGCTCGACATAGTCGGCATCGCCGAAATCTGCGCTCTGGCCCATCAGGACAGCACGACCGACGATCCCCGCTGGGAGTGCGTCGATATCCGCGCCTTCAAGGACATGCCGAAGCCGGTGACGCTGGAACAGGCCAAGGCCAATCCAAAGCTGGCCGACATGGCGCTGGTGCGGCTCGGGCGGCTGTCCGTGCAGCCGGTGACGCCTGCCGAATGGCAGGAGGTCTGCCGCATGAGCGGACTGACGCCGGCGCCATGACGGCGCTGACGCCGGACAGCGCCAAGAAATTCATCCTCGACAACACGGCGCTGATGGCGCCGCCGCATGTGCCGGAGATACGCCTGCAGCTGGCCGACGAGGCGCATGAATTGTGGCAGCGGACCGAGGATGAGCTGACCGAAATCGGCCTGCCGCCGCCCTTCTGGGCCTTCGCCTGGGCCGGCGGCCAAGGCCTTGCCCGCTACATCCTCGACAATCCGGCGGCGGTGCGCGGCAGGCGCGTGCTCGACTTCGCCTCCGGCTCCGGCCTCGTCGCCATTGCAGCAGTGAAGGCCGGATCTGCCGAGGTGATTGCCGCCGACATTGACCCGTTCTGCGCGACCGCGGTCCGCCTCAATGCCGAGGCCAATGGCGTCGAGATAGAATTCCTCGCCGGCGACTGCATCGGCACCGATGCGGGCTGGGATCTGGTGCTGGCCGGCGACGTCTTCTACGACAAAGCTTTCGCCGACAGGCTGATGCCGTGGTTCGCAGCGTTGAAGGCGCGCGGCGCCGACATCCTCGTCGGCGATCCCGGCCGCTCCTATTTGCCGAAGACCGGGCTGGAACCGCTTGCCGTCTACGAAGTGGCGGTGACCCGCGCGCTGGAGGACGCCGAGGTCAAGCGCACCACCGTCTGGTGCCTTGCTTGACGGCATCGCCGAACAGGCGTTCCATCGCGCAATCGACCGGAGGGAATCATGGATTTTTCAGCAATCAATTGGCTGGCGGTAATCGTCGCCGCCGTGGTGGCGTGGCTGTTCGGCGCGGCCTGGTATATGGGCCTGAGCAAGCCGTGGCTGAAGGCCGCCAAGCTTGATCCGGCGACGATGAGCAAGTCGATGCTGCCCTTCGTCGTCTCCTTCGTCGCGGAGCTTGTCATGGCGCTGGTCATGTCGCTGATCATCGGCGCAGTGACCGGCGGCGAACCGAGCCTGCTTGCCGGGGTGATCTTCGGCTTCGTTCTCTGGCTGGGGTTCGTCGCCACGACGCTTTCGGTCAACCATCGCTACGAAGGTTTCGGCTGGGATCTGACGCTCATCGATGTCGGCCATTGGCTCGGCGTGATGCTTCTCATCGGCGCGGTGATCGGCTGGTTCGGCGCGGCGGCGACAGGCTGACCTTTAGGCGGCGACAGGCTGACCTTTAAGTTGGGGTCTTGGCGACTTCCTCGAGAAGCCAATCGCGAAAGGCGACGATGCGCGGATCGTTCGCCGCACTTTCGGGATAGACCAGGAAATAGGCGAATTCGGGCGCGACCTTGATGCCGAGTTCAAAGGGCCGGATCAGCCGGCCTTCCGAAAGGTCGTTTGCCACCATGGCGAAATCGGCGAGCGCAACCGCGTTGCCGTCGAGCGCGGCCTGCACGGCATCCGTCGAATTGCCGAACACGATGGTCCGGCTGTCGTCGAAATCGTCGACGCCCGCCGCCGCCATCCACATGCTCCAGTTCGGCCAGGTGACGCCCTGGCGCGACCACTCGATATGCGCCAGCGTATGATGGAACAGGTCGCGTGGCTCCTTGAGCGGCGGCCCTGACCGCAGCAAGGCCGGACTGCAGACGGGAATGATGACGTTTTCGAACAGCCGGTGCGAGCGAAGCCCCGGATATTTGCCGGCGCCGAAACGGATGCCGACATCGACATCGTCGCGGTCGAAATCGCGCACCTCATAGCTGATATCGAAGCGCAGCTCGATTGCCGGATGCTGTTTGCGAAAATCGTCGACGCGCCGCATCAGCCACTTCGTCGCGAATTGCGCATCGAGGGTGACCTTCAGCAGCGCCGATCCGCGCGCCGTCTTCTGCGCCCGTGAGACCGCGCGGCCAAGCAGGTCGAGCGCGTCGGTCGAGGCCTCGAACAGCACCGCACCCGCCTCGGTGAGCCGGATTGTGCGGCTGGTGCGTGTGAACAGCATGATGCCGAGCTGATCCTCGATTTCCTTGATCTGGTGGCTGACCGCCGCCGGCGTCAGGCCGAGCTCGTCGGCGGCGCGGGTGAAATTGAGGTGCCGGGCCGCTGCCTCCAGCGTCCGCAGCGCACGGGTTCCAGGCAGCAGGCGCGCCATCAGTGCCAGACGAGGAGAGTTCGGTCGAGCATTCCAATCCTCAAACAAAACTTGAAGATGTAGAAAAAACTACTCGTTTCCCGTTTGAATTTCAATCCGCCATGATCTGAGCATCGAAGAAACATCAAACCGGATTTGATGTCCGGAGAAGCGGATTGCACCATGTCTGATATCGCCTTGCGCTCTGTAACCCTCCGCCCGGCCTGGCTGCGCGCCGTGCTCGACTGGCTTCGGCACGCGAGAATCGCGGCCAATCTTCCCTACGAGAATGTCGAGGATCTCTCCGATCGCCAGCTGCGCGACATCGGTAGCGAACGCAAGGACATCGCACGCGCCATGGACCGCGAACTCGGCCGGCTCGGCCTTCTCGACATAGGGTGGCAAAGGAGTAGGGGAGTAGGGGAGTAGGGGAGTAGGGGAGCTAAGCGGCGCGCCCGCCCCTGTCTCTACTTTTACTGCCCTATTCCCCTACTCCCTTATTCCCCTATTCCCTTACCTTACCACCCTCACCACCGTCCGCTCCGACAGCAGCGGCAGCAGCCGTGCCATGGTGCGGGCTGTTACCGCGACGCAGCCTTGCGTCGGCGTGAAGCCGGGGCGCGCCAGGTGGAAGAAGATGGCGCTGCCGCGCCCGCGCCGGCGCGGCACAATGTTCCAGTCCAGCACTAGGCAAGCATCGTAGAGATCGTCGGCCCGCTGCATCCGCTCATGGCTGGCGCCATAGGGGATTTTGACCGGGCGGTTGTAGTTGCGGTCCCCAGGCACTTCGCACCAGCCGAGGTCGCGGCCGATCGGCGTCATCGCCAGCCGCGTCCGGCGGCCGCTGGAAAAACGGTCGCCGCGAAAATATCCCGACAATATCCGCATCGAGGCGAGCGGCGTGGCGCCATCGCCCTCGCGCTTGCCGGCCGAGATGCCGCCATGCCCCAGCGCACATGGAAACACGAGTTTGCCGGCCTGCAGAAAGCCCTGGCTGGCATGGCCGGGCCGCGCGCGCACGGTGAGCACGGTAAGCCCTTTCGGCAAAATTGCGCCGACTGCATTGCGATCGTGTTTTTTCTTGTATGATCGTGCCACGGAACAAATCACTGTGAACGGCTGTTGTGCCGGTCAGCTTCCGCATAAACAGGCAGCGGTCAACTGAAATCTCTTTTCAAAACAACGGATTGATCCATGACTTCACGCACCATTCTGATCGTCGACGACGATGACGACCTGCGCGGCACCCTTGTCGAGCAATTGTCGCTTTATGAGGAATTCGATGTCCTGCAGGAAGCGACCGCCGCCAAAGGCGTCGCCGCGGCGCGCGGCGGGCTTATCGACCTGCTCATCATGGATGTCGGCCTGCCCGACATGGATGGCCGCGAGGCGGTGAAGATATTGCGCAAGGGCGGCTACAAGGCGCCGATCATCATGCTGACCGGCCACGACACCGATTCCGACACGATCCTTGGTCTCGAGGCCGGCGCCAACGACTATGTGACCAAGCCGTTCCGCTTTGCCGTGCTGCTGGCCCGCATTCGCGCCCAGCTGCGCCAGCACGAGCAGAGCGAGGACGCCACTTTCTCGGTCGGCCCCTACACGTTCAAGCCCAGCCAGAAGCTTCTGATCGACCCGCGCGGCGCCAAGGTGCGGCTGACCGAAAAGGAAGCCTCGATCATCAAATATCTCTACCGCGCCGACCAGAAGGTGGTGACCCGCGACGTGCTGCTGGAGGAAGTCTGGGGCTACAATTCCGGCGTCACCACGCATACGCTCGAAACCCACGTCTACCGGCTGCGCCAGAAGATCGAGCGCGATCCTTCCAACGCGGAAATTCTCGTGACAGAAAGCGGCGGCTACAAGCTGGTTCCTTAAACATTTCATTATTCAAATAAGCGATCCGGGCGGGGCGCTTTTCGGGTACGGTCCTGAGCTGGAGGTGGGTCTGGATCGAACTCGCGGAGGCATCGGGTCCAAGGAGCGGAACCGATTTTTGAAACGCCTTGCGCGTCCGGGGGACGCGCGGCGCTCTAGGGAGGAGTGGGACTGACGGTTCGGGGACATAGCTAGATGGCGCTGGATGACGACATCCGCATCCTGTCCACCGTGAGGCTCTTCGAGGGCTTTACGCAGGAACAGCTGCGTCTGCTCGCCTTCGGCGCCGAAACCACCATGCTGAAAGCCGACCACAAGCTTTATCGCGAGGACGACGAAGCTGATTCGGCCTACATCGTGGTCAGCGGCCGCATCGTGCTCTATCGCGAGCACGACGGGGAGCGCATCCCGATCGGCACCGCCGGTCCCGGCACCATACTCAGCGAACTGGCGCTGATCGCCGACACCAACCGGCTGACCAGCGCCTCCGCCGAAATCGATTCGGAAGTGCTGCGGCTCAGCCGCAAGATGTTCCGCCGCATCCTCGAGGAATACCCGGAGCTGGCGGTTCACTTGCACCAGCGCATATTGGAGGATTTCCAGGCGATGATCCGCCGGATCGAGGAACTTGGGCCGCGTTTTGCCGGCTAATGTAGCGCCTCTGGTTTAACCAGATTTCGGAATTTGCGAGTTCTCAAGGCCGGTGCGTTGCGGAAACAAGCTCGGCCTTGCGCCGCGCCGTCTCCAGTCCGAGCGCAATGAAGCGGCGCGCATGTTTGGCCAGCTCCATATTGTCGGTCCACAGATTGCGCCAGATCGCGGTTTTCCGCGACAGGTTCTCGTCGACGATTTCCGACGAGAAGGATTCGAAGCTGAGGTCGTCGCTGTAGCCGATAGCGGTCAGCGCATCGAATATCCCGGCGAAATCGATATTGCCGGTGCCGAGGAAGCCGCGATGGCTCTCGCCGATATGGACATAGCCGATTTTCTTTGCGGCGTTGCGGATGGCCAATCCGACATCGGCCTCCTCGATGTTCATGTGGAACGTGTCGAGATGCAGGAAGATGTTGTCGGAGCCGCTGTCCTCGATAAAGGCCATGCCTTGCGCGGCGGTGTTGAGCAGGTTGCTTTCGAAGCGGTTGACGATCTCGAGGTTGAGGGTGACGCCGGCTGACTTTGCCGTCTCCGCCACGTCGGCAAGCGTGCCGGCGCTGCGGTTCCACTGGTCGCGCGTCGGCGCCTCGCTCTGCAAGCCGTGGCTGGTGCTGAGGATGCCGGCAACCTTCTGGCCGCCGAGATCGCGAGTCAGCGCGATCGTACGTTTCAGGATTTCGACGCCGTGCGCCGCAATCGTTTTGTCGGCGCTCGAAATATCGCCGTCGGCCGGCAGTCCGATGCTGATCGCGACGCCGAGGCCGAGATCGGCTATCCGCTTGGCCAAGCCGTCAATGTCGACATTGGCGGGGTCGAGATAGGAGAATTCGATCAGGTCGAAGCCGGCTTCGCTGGTGTTGGCCAGCGTCCGCTCGAGATCGCTCTGCGTCGAGCTCGCCGACCAGACGAATGAGTGGATTCCGATGCGCGACATGATTGTCTCCGGTTATTCCAGCAGTAGCGGACCCAAGTCCAAATCGGTGTTTGGCAATCCGTTGCTCAGACAAAAAAGGTGCGGCCCGGAATAACGGCCCCACCAGCGAGGGGAGGTTTAGACCGCAGCCCGGCTGCCCATTTAATACATCAAAATTTAGGCCCAGATAACCTTCGGGTAGAACAC